>NZ_JBGDTY010000002.1:0-367620 GCF_046552515.1 Salmonella sp. SAL00653 | reverse complement strand
TGCGTTGAGCTAACCGGTACTAATGAACCGTGAGGCTTAACCTTACAACGCCGAAGATGTTTTGGCGGATGAGAGACAATTTTCAGCACTGATTCAGAGTTGAGTACGCAATAATTTGCGCAGCAGCAAGGCGGCAAGCGAAGGAAAGGAAGGAGCATACAGAAGTATGTGACTGACTTTACGAGCGCGGGCAACGCCGCTGATGCGATAAAGAATTGCGTACTGAGCACAAAAGAATTTGCCTGGCGGCACTAGCGCGGTGGTCCCACCTGACCCCATGCCGAACTCAGAAGTGAAACGCCGTAGCGCCGATGGTAGTGTGGGGTCTCCCCATGCGAGAGTAGGGAACTGCCAGGCATCAAATTAGAAGTATGGTATTAACTTTCGGGGCAGTTCACTACTCGACAGAGAGTAGGACAAAAGCGAAAGCTTTTGAACGTTGCGAAGCAACGGCCCGAAGGGTGAATCACGAAGTGATTCATAAACTGCCAGGCATCAAATTGCAGTAAACCGGGATGAAAATCCGGATTGTGACAAAGAAATTCGGTGGAGCGGTAGTTCAGTTGGTTAGAATACCTGCCTGTCACGCAGGGGGTCGCGGGTTCGAGTCCCGTCCGTTCCGCCACTTATTAAGAGCCCTGAGCATTAGCTCAGGGCTTTTTCTTTGCCTGTCATTTAATTATTGCTCAATTCGCAAAAATCCTCTGCATTTCTCGCTCTTTTTCTACAAAGCGCTGAAGGTCATAATTCCCTCAGCTAACGAACATAGTGATTAAAAAGAGGAATTCTATGACTATCCCTGCATTCGGTTTAGGTACTTTTCGCCTGAAAGACGACGTGGTTATCGCTTCTGTTAAAACGGCGCTTGAACTGGGCTACCGTGCTGTCGACACTGCACAGATCTATGATAATGAAGCGGCTGTTGGACAGGCGATTGCTGAAAGCGGTGTACCACGTAATGAGCTGTACATCACCACCAAGATCTGGATTGAAAACCTTAGCAAAGACAAACTAATCCCAAGCCTGAAAGAGAGCCTGAAAAAACTGCGTACCGATTATGTCGATCTGACGCTGATCCACTGGCCATCTCCGGGTGATGCTGTGTCTGTCGAAGAATTTATGCAGGCATTGCTGGAAGCTAAAAAACAAGGGCTGACTCGCGAAATTGGCATTTCAAACTTCACCATTCCGTTGATGAAAAAGGCTATTGCCGCGGTGGGCGCAGACCATATCGCCACCAACCAGATTGAGCTATCTCCGTATCTGCAGAATCGTAAGGTGGTTGACTGGGCGAAAGCGCACGGTATCCATATCACCTCTTACATGACGCTGGCATACGGTAAAGCGCTGAAAGATGAAGTGATTGCACGCATTGCGGCTAAACATAATGCGACCCCGGCGCAGGTTATTCTGGCATGGGCTATGGGTGAAGGTTACTCCGTGATCCCTTCATCTACCAGGCGTGAAAACCTGGCAAGCAACCTGCTGGCACTGGAACTGCATCTGGATGCCGAAGATAGAGCAGCGATCGAGGCACTGGACTGCAACGACCGCCTGGTTAGTCCGGAAGGTTTGGCCCCTGAGTGGGATTAATTGCCTGACCCTTTGTACCCTTTACCCCTCTTTCACAGCTCCTGCGGGGGCTGTTCTTATATATTCGCTCAAAAAGTCGATAAATGCCCGAATACGTGTGCTGACGGCGCGATCGCTGTAGTAAACGGCGCTGAAAGGCATTTCTACCGGCAGACGTTTATCGGCCAGCAGTTCCACCAGTTCTCCCCGCGCGATCGCTTTATCAATCATATAATCTGAAAGACATGCAATGCCGTTACCGTTCAGGCAAAGTTGTTTTAACGTTTCCCCGCTGTTGGAAGAAATCCCACATTCGATCTCATGGAGCTGCCCGTCGCTACAGGCAATCGGCCAGGTATTGAGCGAAACAGGTTCTGAGAACCCCAGGCACAGATGCCGTTTTAACTCTTCAACGGTCTCTGGCTTGCCAAAACGGGCAATATAATCCGGTGAGGCGATAATCTTACGATAACTGGTAAATAACGGGCGCGCGCGCAGACTTGAATCTGTCAACGTGCCTGCGCGTATCGCAACATCCACTTTTCGTTCAATAAGATTGATGAACGTTTCTGAGGAGACAAGAGACAACGTTATTTCCGGATACCGTTCACGAAAAGGTTTAATCAGCGGCATCAGGAAATGCAGCATTACCGGCGTTGCCGCATCGATACGCAGTAAGCCGCGCGGGGTATTACGCGACTCCATGATTTCCGTTTCTGCGGCGGCCATTTCTTGCAGTATCTGCTGCACGCGCCTGAAGTATCGCTCTCCTTCTTCAGTCAGGCTCAGCTGTCGGGTCGTACGATTAAGCAGACTGACGCCGAGCTTCATCTCCAGCTTTTTAACTGCCCGGCTGACAGCGGAATTGGCCTGTCCAAGCTGCTCTGCCGCCCGGCTGAAGCTGCCGCTTTCCACGACAGCGACAAAAATTGCGAGTTCTTCGGAGGTGGCTTTCATTTTTGCTCCTGAAGCAAAATTAAATTGATATTTTGGCTATTTTTGTCATTAAAACATCCAGGCATACTGCGTGTCATCTGATTACTGCTGTTATGGAGTTATGTATGCCTCTCGCTTTATTTGCACTGACTATAAGTGCCTTCGCTATTGGCACGACTGAGTTTGTGATTATCGGCCTGGTGCCGACCATTGCTCAACAACTGGCTATCTCATTACCTTCCGCCGGAATGCTGGTTTCAATCTATGCGCTGGGTGTGGCTATTGGCGCGCCGGTGCTAACCGCGCTGACCGGACGCCTGCCGCGTAAACAGTTACTGGTCGCGCTGATGGTCTTGTTTACGGCGGGGAATTTGCTGGCATGGCAGGCACCGGGCTATATGACATTAATCGTCGCCCGTCTGCTGACGGGCCTGGCGCACGGCGTGTTCTTCTCGATTGGATCTACCATCGCGACACGTCTGGTGCCAAAAGAGAAAGCGGCTTCTGCGATCGCTATTATGTTTGGTGGTTTAACGGTAGCGCTGGTCACGGGCGTTCCGCTGGGCACATTTATCGGTCAGCATTTTGGCTGGCGTGAGACCTTCCTTGCGGTATCACTGTTAGGCGTGATTGCGCTGATGAGCAGTCAACTGCTGATCCCTGCCAATATTCCCGGTCGGGCGGCCGCCAGCATTCGTGACCAGGTGAAAGTACTGACTCATCCTCGTCTGTTGCTGATTTACGCCGTTACGGCGCTGGGCTACGGCGGGGTATTCACGGCATTCACCTTCCTGGCGCTAATGATGCAGGATCTGGCGGGATTCTCCCCGGCAGCGGTAAGCTGGATCTTACTGGGGTATGGCGTATCAGTGGCTATCGGCAATATCTGGGGCGGTAAACTGGCAGATAAGCATGGTGCCGTGCCGGCGTTGAAATTCATTTTCGCCGTGCTGTTTGTTCTGCTGATGGTCTTCCAGGTGACGGCCTCCACGCAGTATGTCGCGCTGGCTACCATTCTGGTGATGGGGGTCTTTGCCTTCGGTAACGTACCGGGGTTGCAGGTCTACGTGGTACAGAAAGCGGAACAATTCACGCCTAATGCAGTAGATGTGGCGTCAGGTCTGAACATTGCGGCGTTTAACATTGGTATTGCGCTGGGTTCCGTGATTGGCGGACAAACGGTGGCGCATTACGGTTTGGCGCAGACGCCGTGGATTGGCGCCCTCATTGTTCTGGTGGCTTTCCTGCTGGTGGGCGTCAGCGGACGTCTTGATAAACCTGTACGCATTGCTCTGGAGTAAATTATTGATGTAAGCGCCTACTTACAAAACAAACTGCAATTGTTCGTTGAAAGTGAGTGCTAAAATCCCTATAACAGAAGAACCAGTCCGGTTGAGGACTGGTTGACGTTACAGAGGTTTGAAAGTCAAAAGTGCGAAAAAACACCTATGCGATGCGCTATGTTGCCGGACAGCCCGCCGAGCGGATTTTGCCGCCAGGGTCGTTTGCGAGCATTGGCCAGGCATTGCCCGCCGGGGAACCGCTAAGCAGTGAAGAGCGGATCCGTATCCTCGTGTGGAATATATTCAAGCAGCAGCGAGCCGAATGGTTATCGGTGCTGAAGAACTATGGCAAAGATGCGCATCTGGTCCTGTTGCAGGAGGCCCAGACGACGCCTGAACTGGTACAGTTTGCCACCGCTAACTATCTTGCCGCCGATCAGGTTCCCGCTTTTGTATTACCTCAGCACCCGTCTGGCGTCATGACGCTTTCTGCCGCCCATCCTGTTTACTGCTGCCCTTTACGGGAAAGAGAACCAATTTTACGTTTGGCGAAATCAGCCCTGGTGACGGTATATCCCTTGCCGGATACCCGTTTATTAATGGTAGTAAATGTTCATGCGGTAAATTTTAGTCTGGGCGTGGACGTATACAGTAAGCAGTTACTTCCGATCGGCGACCAGATTGCGCACCATAGCGGCCCTGTCATTATGGCGGGTGATTTTAATGCCTGGAGCCGCCCACGTATGAATGCGTTGTACCGCTTTGCACGTGAGATGTCGCTGCGCCAGGTGCGTTTCACTGACGATCAACGCCGTCGTGCGTTTGGACGACCGCTGGATTTTGTTTTTTATCGTGGTTTAAACGTGAATGAAGCCTCCGTACTGGTGACGCGCGCTTCCGATCACAATCCGCTACTCGTTGAATTCAGTCCCGGCAAACCTGAGCAATAAAGGTGAGTCAGGTCTGCCGTGGGGCAGGCCTCTGCGGGTGCTGCCCTCTATTTTTCTCATAACAGAAGGGCACTACCATGACAACGCATTCCCACCATGACAATGTTGAAAAGCAGTTTGGTTCACAGGCGAACGCCTATTTACATAGCGCCGTTCACGCAGCGGGTCGTGACTTAGCGCGGCTGGCGCAAAGGTTGTCTGATTTTTCCCACGCGAGCGTACTGGATATGGGATGTGGGGCTGGACACGCGAGTTTTGTCGCTGCGCAACATGTCAATTCGGTCGTGGCATACGATTTATCAGCCAGCATGCTTGAGGTTGTCGCTGGAGCGGCGGAAGAAAGACATTTAAGTAATATTACTCTCCGGCAAGGCTATGCCGAAAAACTGCCCTTTGAAGATGCATCGTTTGAGGTGGTGATTAGCCGCTATTCCGCGCATCACTGGCACGACGTTGGTCAGGCATTGCGTGAGGTTTATCGTGTATTAAAACCCGGCGGCGTGCTGATTATCATGGATGTCATGTCGCCTGGACATCCTGTACGCGATATCTGGCTGCAAACGGTGGAGGCGTTACGCGACACGTCGCATGTCCGTAATTATTCCAGTGGTGAATGGCTGGCGATGGTCAATAATGCGATGCTGGTAACGAATACCGTGATAACCGATCGTTTATCGCTGGAGTTTCGCTCATGGGTAACGCGGATGCGTACGCCAGCGCCGTTGGTTGAGGCGATTCGATTATATCAGGCGAGCGCCCCGGTAGAGGTGAAGCGTTATTTTGAGTTGCAGGATGACGGCTCGTTTAGCAGCGATACTATCATGCTGGAAGCGCATAAAGCGGTATAGCAATTTAAAAGGCGCCGGGGGAAGCGGCGCCTTTTGGTTTTTTCGTCGGACAATATCAGGAGTCTGGCGTGCTATTGTCCTTCACAAACAACGTAAGCTGATCGCCCGGTTGTAGATTATCCGTATCATGGTTCCAGCGCATCACATCTTTGATATTCACCCCGTGACGTCTGGCGATACTGGAAAGCGAATCGCCTTTACGGACACGATAGGTAATGCTATCGCTATTGTTTGCCAGTCGTTGTGCGCTGCTGCCAGCGCCCACGGTCAGGCTTTGCCCGATTTTCAGGCGCGAACCACGCAGGTTGTTCCACTGCTGCAAGTCCTTCGTGCTTACGCCAAGCCGCGAAGCAATACCGGAGAGCGTATCGCCAGAGCGCACCTTATAGCTACGGCTATTCAACGGCGTATTGTCGGCGATCAGTTGGGACTGAACGGCGTCAATCTCACCGGAAGCCAGCGACTCACGCAACTGCTCGGCATGTTTTTTGGGCACCATAACATATTGCGGACCGCTTACGCTTAAGGTAGACCCTTTTACACCGGCATTAAACGTCTTCAGCTTGCTGATAGACATGCCCGCCATATCCGCAACCTGGGCCATTTCAACTGGACTGTTTAAACGAACTCGTGCCAGCGCTCGGCTTTCATCTGTTGTTGGCAGACGTACGCCGTAGCGTTTGCTGTTTTTGAGAATTTCACTCAATGCCAGCATCTTAGGTACGTAGAGTTTTGTTTCTCTGGGCAAAGAAAGCGACCAGAAATCCGTCGGTTTTCCACGCGCTTTGTTTGCTTTAATTGCCCGCATAACACGGCCTTCGCCGCTGTTATACGCTGCAACGGTTAACAGCCAGTCGCCGTCAAACATTTTGTTCAGACGCTGCATCATGTCTAACGCGGCGGTCGTAGAGGCTACAACATCGCGACGCGCGTCATAATTACGGGTCTGCTTTAAACCATAATTGCGCCCTGTGCTCGGTATGATCTGCCAGATGCCTGCGGCATTGGCGCCAGACGTTGCGTGAGGATCAAAAGCGCTCTCCACTATGGGTAGTAGTACCAGCTCCATAGGCATGTTACGTTTCTTAACCTGCCCCGCTATCCAGTACATATACGGCTCTGCCCGTAAAGTTACATCGTGGAGATAGCTCTTATTGCGTAAATACTTCTGTTTCTGTTCGCGAATCCGGCTGTTTTCCGGAATTCCCATCTTTAGCTCGTCGCCAATGAAAGCCCACAAGTCCTGATCTGGCGCGATAGACGTTCCGTCGTCCATCCATCGTGCCTGACTCGTAAACTTTCCTGCTTCCCCTTGACCAGCTGCAGAAAGGCTCTGTGCGTGCTGTTGGACGTTGCCAGTGTTCTGAGACGTCTGGCACCCCACAAGCAGGACAGAGGCGAGTAATATCGCTTTTGCCTTCATGTGTGTGTCAATAGTTGCTTAAAAGACGACCGATCATAACGGCGAAGTTAGCGAATGACAAGTAAGAATTATCAGAACGTGTCTTTCTTTGACCTTAACCATGCAAAACGCGCTTCTGGTTGTTGCAATATTGTTTCTTTGTTTATTTCGTTAATTAAATCAATATCTTCAGTTCTTAAAAAAAGATTAATCTTACGCTCATTTTTAAGAATAACGGGTAATGTCATTTGTTTTTTTACACGTAACTCTTTAACTTTACGATAATATTCATTTATGAACGAATCGTGCGGAAGTATGCTCAATGCGAACTTAATGTTAGCTAAAGTGTATTCGTGAGCGCAGCAAATGAGCGTGTCGTCAGGCAGAGAATTAATTTTCATAAGTGACTGATACATCTGTGATGGCGTGCCTTCAAACAGTCGACCACAGCCGCCAGAAAACAGCGTGTCGCCGCAGAATAAGTAAGGGTGGCTAAAGTAACAGACGTGTCCTAACGTGTGACCCGGCGTGGCAAAAAGAGTAAATTTCTCGCCTAAAACGCGAATAGTATCGCCATCGCCAACAAGATGGGTTGCTCCCTTGTCTTGCGTTTCCGCCGGTCCATAAACCGTCATTTGCGGGAAGTGTTGCAACAGCTCTTTGACTCCGCCAACATGGTCGTGATGGTGATGCGTCAGAAAAATCGCCTCCGGCATCCACTTATGTTCAGCAATGGCCTTTAAGACGGGTGCCGCTTCGCCGGGATCAACAATCACACAGCGGCCTTCATCATTGGTCAGCACCCAGATGTAATTGTCCTGAAACGCGGGAATACTGTTAAGATTCATATATTACCTCTCAAATAATTAGCGGAAGGTTGCGATGAAACCGGCAAGGCTCTCTCAAACTGTCGTTGCGCCCGGATGTTGGGGTGAGTTGCCCTGGGGCAATTACTACCGTGAGGCGCTGGAACAGCAGCTAAATCCGTGGTTTGCAAAAATGTATGGTTTCCATTTGCTTAAAATCGGTAATTTAAGCGCAGAAATCAATTCCGAAGCGTGCGCGGTCTCCCATCAGGTGAATGTTTCGTCGCAGGGGTCGCCGATGCAGGTTCTGGCCGATCCGCTACACCTTCCTTTTGCAGATAAATCCGTCGATGTTTGTCTGCTGGCGCATACTTTGCCGTGGTGTACCGACCCGCACCGTTTATTGCGGGAAGCCGACCGCGTATTGATTGATGACGGTTGGCTGGTCATCAGTGGATTTAACCCGCTGAGTTTGATGGGGTTACGTAAACTGGTACCCGTTTTACGTAAAACACCGCCCTATAATAGTCGGATGTTTACCCTTATGCGGCAACTGGACTGGCTGTCTTTACTCAATTTTGAAGTGCTACATTATAGCCGTTTTCATGTCTTACCCTGGAAAAAGCAGGGGGGGCGGCTTTTAAATACGCATATCCCGGCGCTGGGCTGTTTACAGCTTATTGTGGCCCGTAAGCGGACCATCCCGCTTACGCTTAATCCGCTGCGACATAATAAAAGTAAAACCCCTATCCGCCAGACCGTTGGCGCCACCCGGCAATATCGCAAACCGGATGGCTAAGCTTCCGCCTGGTAGCCACTATCTTCCTGCGTGGGATTCATTGCCGCGGCGCGCGCCAGTTCATCACAACGCTCGTTTTCGGGATGGCCTGCATGGCCTTTGACCCATACCCATTTGATCTGATGCTGACCTAACGCAGCATCGAGACGTTTCCAGAGATCGACATTTTTTACGGGTTTCTTTTCCGCTGTTTTCCAGCCGCGTTTCTTCCAGTTATGAATCCATTGGGTAATTCCTTGCCGCACATATTGGCTGTCGGTGCTCAATGTTACTTCGCAATGTTCTTTTAACGCTTCAAGCGCGACGATCGCCGCCATCAGTTCCATACGGTTATTGGTGGTCAGCGTGTAACCTTCACTAAACGTTTTTTCATGACCGCGATAGCGTAAGATAGCGCCATAACCACCAGGCCCTGGATTCCCCAGGCAAGAGCCATCGGTGAAAATTTCTACCTGTTTAAGCATCTCTGGTAGACTTCCTGTAATTGAAATCGATAACAAAACGCAAGTCTGACATAAATGACCGATATGAGCACTGCAATTACACGACAGATTGTCCTCGATACCGAAACCACCGGTATGAACCAGATAGGCGCGCACTATGAAGGTCACAAGATTATTGAGATCGGTGCGGTTGAGGTGATAAACCGTCGTCTGACCGGCAACAATTTTCATGTTTACCTGAAGCCGGATCGGCTGGTGGATCCGGAGGCGTTTGGCGTACACGGTATTGCCGATGAGTTTCTGCTGGATAAGCCGGTTTTTGCTGATGTGGTCGATGAGTTTCTTGATTATATCCGCGGCGCGGAGCTGGTCATCCATAACGCATCGTTCGATATCGGCTTTATGGATTATGAGTTTGGTCTGCTTAAACGCGATATTCCTAAAACCAATACTTTCTGCAAAGTTACCGATAGCCTGGCGTTGGCGCGGAAAATGTTCCCCGGCAAGCGTAACAGCCTTGATGCGCTGTGTTCGCGTTATGAGATAGATAATAGCAAACGTACTTTGCACGGCGCATTGCTCGATGCCCAGATCCTTGCCGAAGTGTATCTGGCGATGACGGGCGGGCAAACGTCCATGACGTTTGCGATGGAAGGAGAGACGCAACGGCAGCAAGGTGAAGCGACCATTCAGCGAATCGTTCGCCAGGCCAGCCGGTTACGGGTCGTTTTTGCCACTGAGGAAGAGCTGGCTGCGCATGAATCGCGGCTTGATCTGGTGCAGAAAAAGGGCGGAAGTTGCCTTTGGCGGGCATAATTTATTCCTTTTTAGGCTATAAAAATCATCCTTCGGGCGATTTTTGCAGCAACTGATTCAAAAGGTGAGAAAAAGCGTTGACGGGCGACACCGCAAACCGTAATATTCGCCTCGTTCCCAGCGGGAACATCACGGAGCGGTAGTTCAGTTGGTTAGAATACCTGCCTGTCACGCAGGGGGTCGCGGGTTCGAGTCCCGTCCGTTCCGCCAGATACAAATCTCAGGGTGTTTTTATACATCCTGTGAAGTAAAAAAAACCGTATCACTGTAAAAGGGATACGGTTTTTTTTCGTCTTCAGCAGTGCCACCGCCTATCGTGGAATCTAATGCAAATGGACCTACGCCTGGATGACGAACAGGATATTACCGCCACTTCTTTCACTGTCATGGCTATTTTGATCCCACTGACATTTAAGGCGCGGCCTCATGGCGGTGCTTAACCGGGATCGGGACATGTTCAGCGCAGTAGCAGACTGCGTAATGTTGATGTCACTCAGATAATTACGGAGAACCGCCAGACATGCGCATCATCACTCCAGGGCATCCCACTTCTCCAGCAACTCCACCGGGATCTCATTGATCACCTCCGAGAACCGTTTTCCCACCAGTCTTTCAGCCTGGCGTAACAGTGGGATGGTCGGGCTGCTGGGTTCACTGCTCTCAAACCAGCGACGAATACACCGCAGGCGTTCCAGCGCATCATTACGATCGCGAATTGGCCCCGGTTCAGCATTGTGTGGGAGGGATATACCGGGTGGCGCGTTGACAGGCGGCACATCCTCTGCCCGTGCCGGAACGGCATTATCCATAACCGTGCCTGCGGGGTCTGGCACTGGCGCTGGCGACGGAGGGATTTCCGGTGTGGTTGTCTGTACCACGTCAGGCAGCAGCGCTAACAACTGCCGCAGGCGTGAAAAATCTGGGGCCAGATCGCCTAATGTCTCACGCGCCCACACTTGCAGGCGTTCTGCGCTTTCCTGCGCTTCGCGAAACGCCGCCAGCGGTAATGCCCCACGGGCTTCGAGGTCGGCCAGTTGCTGGCGGACGGATTCGGGGGCCAGCGCATCAGCCGGGCGGGGAGCGGATAACGCGCGCTCGACATCCCGTACCTGCAGGCGCAGGGCGGCACTGTTTGACAGCGTGATACCGCGAATGTCTGCCATCACGCCTTCGTGATCCAGCAGCGCCGCCAGGGCATTACTGCGCGCCAGCGCCGCATCTTCAATAGATTCTGCGGATGCGCCTTCGCCGGTAAGCAGCTGTGGATGGAGTGCATCAGACCAGATTACGCTCAGTTCTGCCAGTTGTGTGAGCATTTCCGCCAGTCCCTGTGCGCCAGCCTGCTGGATGCGACTGCGCAGCAGCAGGATCAACACCCGGATATCCTTACTGCGCGTGAGCAGACGGCGCGCATCACGCTCAATTTCCGGCCAGTTCACGGCTTCCGGCGTACTGACAAAATCACCATATTGCGCCTCCGCCTGGGGGGCGGCGCGACTGAACAGCAGCAGGTATTCCGGGTCGTATTCCGGATCGGGGCCGCAGGGGTGTTCCGCGCTTACCGGTTTAGTCAGGGACATATCCATATCATTACTCTCAGTGGGTTAAGCCGTGTTCAGGTTCAAAAATCATGCCGGTCACCTGACGGTCATGCATGGCTTTACCTGCCCAGGCCGTCCAGCCAAGCCGCTGCGCGCCGCCGATCACCGCAGGCGGTGCGGCATGAGGCTTCAACTGCAGCTCAATTTCCCAGCAATATTCAAAACCGATGAACGTACGCACCAGTTCTGTCAGCACGGGCAGATTGTTGCCGCCGGGCAGAAAACGCAGGTAATCCTTCAGCGTAAGCGGGCCGATAATTAGCCGGAATTTGTACTGCATATCCGGTACGGCCTGGCCGATAAGCGCCCCGTTGCCCAGCACCGAAGACTGCGCGGGCGTGCCCAGACGGGTGATTTCATCGTTCGCCACCGTTATCCAGTGCAGGGCGAACTCTTTCACCGCAAAAGGTACGCTGAAATAGTGCGCCAGCGTGGCGGCCAGCCCGTCAGGATTGCGCGATTCGCGTACCAGATGGGCGGAGGCTGCCAGGCGAACATGATCTGACAGCGGGCTTTCGGCGCTTTCCCGTAGATCCTGCCCGCTGAGACTGGCGATATAAAACGCAAAACGGTCGTGTTCCGGTTTGTCCAGCCCGCCACCGGCGGACTGGGCGCTGTGCCATGCCTGCCAGAACTGCGTCAGCCAGCGGTGGTGAAAAATATTGGAAAAATGAACCAGCGTCGGATCGTGGCGACTCTCTGAGCGGTTCAGTGCCAGCTCGGTATAGTGCAGCGGCAACGGGCCGTTTGGCCCCCATAGTCCGAGGCTGTACAGGCTCAGGTGCAGGCGTCCATCCTGCCAGCTGACCTGGGCGATTTCCCGTGGCGCAAAGGTCATCGTCGGCGTCTGTCCCAGACGGAATTTTTCCATCCGTGGCTGCCAGATACTGCCTGCCGGAGTATCACAGAGCTGGGCATCCACGCGCCGCATCAGGCTCAGGAATCCGTAACGCCAGGGGGTTTTCTGCGCCTGGTCGAGAGCGCCGGTCATACGCTCCCCCGTTGCCCGGTTCTGACCGGCCAGGTCATGACATGCCCGCGTTGCATCGAGTGCAGCGTCATCTGCGAGAAGGTATTAATGGAAACATGGTGGGCAATATAGTGTTCCAGCACCAGACCGAACAGGTAAGGACTGATACCGGAAAATCCTTCTTCGTCCACGGTCAGTTCGCAACTGACGCCCCGGCCATAGACCAACAGGCCGGAGCCGGGCAGTCGGCGGGTCACCGGGGTGGTTTTGCAGCCAATCAGGCTGCGCACCTGGCGCGACTGCGGGCTGTCGTGAGCCGGGATAAACAGATTCAGCAGATCGCGCAGCGCCTGGCCGCCGGTGCGGTGATCCAGATCGGCCAGCGGCAGATAATTAAACGACAACTGCCGGATCAGCCGCCAGGCCATTTCGCGTTCAGCCAGCGGCGGCTGCGGCGGGCGCGGCGGTCTGATAAGACCCACGCCCGCCACCGGAATCGCCGCATCAACGGTCAGATCATCCCGGCCATTACGTGGAATAAGGCAGGGCAGATCGCGGTTAGTCACCATTGCCGTGACGGTGATATGGCGCAGATTTTCCGGGTAGGGCGCTTCATGCTGATCAACCAGCGACAGGAAGACTTCCGAGCCGGTATAGGGGGTTCGGGTGCCATAGCGGCGGGCGTTTTCTGACGAGCGGCGCGGTTCACGACGCAGTGAAAAATAACGCCCGTGGTTGCCTTCGTCATTATTACGGGTGTGATACAGCGGACGAAAAATCATCTTCCGTGTGGTTTCCGCTTCCAGGCCTTCGACTTCCTGAACAGAAAACACCTCGTAATCCAGCGGACGGGTACGATCCACCACCAGATGCTGTTCCGTCACGCTGTGAGTGACTTCAATCCGGGTGGTGGTGCGAGGAAACAAGTTGATCACCGGCGTACAGAACAGGCTGAACTGTGCAGCGTCCGTCTGATGAATCAGCCAGTCCGGCGGCAGGCGGTTAAGCAGTATGACAATTTCCGCCACATTGCCCTGCACCTTTTGTAACCCGGCAGACAATCCGGTCGGGGTGAAGAAGTAAAACCGTTCCGGGCAGGCGAAAAATTCATGCAGCAGATTATGGCCGTGAAACACGTTCCAGGCGAGCGGCAGCAGCCCCTGCCCTGGCTCCAGCCCTTCGTGCGCCACCGGGTGTTGAAGATTCACATTCAGTTCGCCGTCAAAGTGACCGGGTTCACCGGCCAGTGTGGCGACGGCGCTGGTATGCAGCAGCTCAAACAGGTGTGACGCAATGCGTTCTTCGCCGCAGAGGTAAAAGGGCAGCCGTGCCGGACCGGCCAGCTCGCTGAAAGTCAGTTCCCCGAAGGTTCGCAGGGTGATGCGCAATGCCCCGGCGACATGAATATTAGGCGGCAGATAGCGGTGCAGGGCGGGCATATCCGGCGGCGCGGCGGTCAGGCGTACCTCCTCGATGGACAGCGGCCACAGCGTGACGTCCTGGCTGCTGCGAAACTGGCAGGCGGTATTTTCGCCTTCCGGGATGGGGGAAACGAACGCGGTATCGCGCGGCACGGTGACCCCTTTCGCCAGGTCGCCTTCCTGCGTATCAGGATACAGCTTTACCACTGCCATCGATGGCGTGGGGGTGACGTAATTGGGGCTGACGACTTCCAGTAACCGCTGTGTGAAGCGGGGAAACTCGGCGTCAATTTTTAGCTGAGTGCGGGCGCTCAGAAAGCTGAACGCCTCGATCATGCGTTCCACATACGGGTCGGCAATATCGGTTCCCTGCATCCCCAGCCGGGCGGCAATTTTGGGATGGAGGGTGGCGAACTCAGCACCGGTCTCCCGCAGGTAGCTCAGTTCGCGGTTGTAATACTCCAGTAGCCGTGGATCCATGAATAATGCCCTGTATTAAAAGAACGTAATGCGGCTCAGCTCCATATCCAGCGCGCTGCGTACCAGAAACTCCGTGGGATACGGCTGCGTCAGAATTTGTCCGCGAATTTCAAACTGTAGCGTGTTATAGCTACCCTGCCGGGTTTTATCGAGCAAGGGCGTGACCCTGAGTGTGGCGGCGTTCAGCCGGGGTTCGAAACGGATAATGGCGCGCCGGATCGCCTCGCTGATATCGTCCCACTTATGCTCATACATAAAGCTGCCCGCCAGCGGCGGCAGGCCATAGTTGAGCACTGACGCCGCCGCCTGCGGATAGCGCCGGGCGTCGATGTCACCCTCGTGGCTAATGGTATTGAGCAAAAAGGAGAGATCCCGACGAATGATCTCCTTCAGTTGTACCGGCGTGACGCTGATATCCCGGTCAATTTTCTGATACGGGGCATTGTCACACAGCCGATCAAATAGGGTGGGCAGCAGATGGTTAGCGGGTGTAAAACGGGACGTGCTCATGCGCCATCGTTTTCCTGAGCATGAAAGGTACAATAGGCCATGTCCAGCAGGCTGATATCGCCGTGGCTGGTCATCCACACTTTCTGCCCCAGCGCCCGCACGGTGGTTTCGCCGGGGCCGTCCTGCCAGGCGGTTTCCCGGCACAGACGCAGGGCGTCAGATGCACTTTCCGAACCGCTGTAGCGGGTAAAGAGCCAGGCGCCGTGCGTATCGCCATTCACAAGGGTGATATTAACGGGTTTCCACAGCAGATCGGTCAGGCGCGTCGGTTGCGGCGATTCCAGCGAGCGTATTTGCGAAAACGGCAGCCAGATATACACGCCGCCGGTGACTAGCTCAAGTACCGGGCCAAGGCGGGAATCGCTGTCGCTCGCCCAGTCAAATGCGCCGCCGTTCCACTGCCCGCCCGTGTCTGTTATGGCTTCCAGTGCGGTATTACGGTGTTTATCAACCTCACCGATATCGTCATGACAGGCGAGTGCCGCCAGCAGTGACTCCACCCAAACGGGCTGCGGCAGAAGAAAACCGGGTCGTTGTTCACCCTGAAAAACGGTGTGGCGGAACATTTCGCAGCGAACCAGCTCCCGGTACAGCCGGGCCTCCTGGGTATAATTGGCCTCCATCCTGGCGCATAGCTGAAGCTGGTGTAGCGCCCGCGACCAGTCTCCGGCCACACACAGCAACTGAAACAGGCTGTGGCGGCAGAGCGCTTTCGCCGGATTTTCCCGAACCTGCTGCTCCGCCATCTGAATCCCCTCCGCAATAGAGTATTCCTGTATCAGCGCGGACAGGGTAGCAGGAAGCGTGTCAGTTTTTTTCATGGGCGGTATTTCCATTTTTCTGTGTCGGAGTGATTCGGTAGTGGCTGTCGATGCCAATAATACGATGCTCGCGGCGGGTCAGATCGGGCAGTATCTCGCTATGTGCGGTTTTCCCCGCCTGTTCCGGCGAGAGCAGTTGCAGGATATCGGGCATTGATTCCATCGCCAGCCAGTGCATTTCACCCTCACCGGTCGTGTCCAGCGTATCCAGAATGGCATCAATACCGGGCGCGCCTGCCACCATATCCTGTAACGTGTCGGTGTCGCCCTTTTTATCGTATAACGACGTCAAATCCTGGGTGACAGCGTCTTCATTTCGGGGAAATGGTTTATCACGGAGGGGCTTTTCCTGCCCGGAGGGCCGCAATGCCTGCTGATATTCCTGGTAAAGCTGGTGTAGCGTGCTATCCGCTTCATGGCCGGTGTAAGAGGATGCGGTTTCCCGGACGGGAATAATATCGAACGGGTTCTGCGGATTGAGCTGTTGTTGTTTAAACCAGTCCAGATCCAGGTACTCAGCAACGGATTCAGATGACTGAACCAACTGAGGAAACGAAACATCGGGACGGGACTCATCATTGGTGCGGGCAAGGCACCAGGATGACAGACCCCATTCAATCGTATCTCCATCATTCAGCCGCATACGGTGATGAGGTTCCATCACCTGCTCATTGACGGCACAGCACAGTTCATCAGAGTGATTAACAATCCACCACGCCTCTTCGTGGCGAACAAGACTGAGCGCGATATCGTCTTTCCCATGTTGCTCAAAAAGCGGAATGTAGGGGGCGGCGGCAGTAAATACGATGTATGTCCCTGCGGGATACTGTGCGTTATCCGTTATACCCTGCGACTGTATTTTCCGTAATTCCCACATGTCTTGTTTCATTATGTCCCTTAAATGTATTTATTTTTCTGGAGAAAGCGTTACTCCGGCAACTGGATATGCTGCCCGCCGGGGCCAGCGCCATTAGTGATTTTTCTCACCATATCGATCTCAGCGTTGAAAAGGCCTGGATGCTGGCGAGCGTCCGTTACGGCGATAACAAAATTCGCAGCGGCTGGTTGCTGCTGGCCTTGTTGACCACGCCAGAACTGCGTCGGGTACTGAGCAGTATCTGCGCGCCGCTGGCCACGCTTCCGGTTGATGAACTGACGGAAATACTGCCCTCGTTGATCGAAACATCGCCGGAAGCGCAGGAGCGCCCTTACGACGGCTCCGGCCTGGCATCAGCCATTCCCGGTGAAAGCAGCCAGGCGATTCCCAACGGCGGGCAGGACGGTAAATCCGCGCTGGCGAAATACTGTCAGGACATGACGGCACAGGCGCGCGACGGCAAAATCGACCCGGTGACGGGGCGTGAGCATGAAATCCGCACCATGACGGATATTCTGCTGCGCCGTCGCCAGAATAATCCACTACTGACTGGTGAGGCGGGCGTCGGAAAGACGGCGGTCGTCGAAGGTTTTGCCCTCGCGATTGCGCAGGGGGAAGTGCCGCCCGCGCTGCGGGAAGTACGGCTGCTGGCGCTGGACGTTGGCGCTCTGTTGGCCGGAGCCAGCATGAAAGGCGAGTTTGAATCGCGTCTGAAAGGGTTACTGGAAGAGGCCGGGCGCTCGCCGCAGCCGGTTATTCTGTTTGTCGATGAAGTTCACACTCTGGTGGGCGCGGGCGGCGCATCCGGCACGGGCGATGCCGCTAACCTGCTGAAACCGGCGCTGGCGCGCGGCACCCTGCGGACTATCGGCGCCACCACCTGGAGCGAATACAAGCGCCATATTGAGAAAGATCCGGCGCTGACCCGGCGTTTTCAGGTGTTGCAGATTGCCGAACCGGAAGAGATCCCCGCAATGGAAATGGTGCGTGGTCTGGTGGATACGCTGGAAAAACACCATAACGTACTGATTCTGGATGAGGCGGTACGTGCGGCGGTACAGCTTTCTCACCGCTACATTCCCGCCCGGCAGTTGCCGGATAAGGCCATCAGCCTGCTGGATACCGCCGCGGCCCGCGTGGCGCTGACGCTGCACACGCCGCCTGCCAGCGTACAGTTCCTGCGCCAGCAGCTAAAAGCGGCGGAAATGGAACGGTCGCTGTTGCAGAAGCAGGAAAAAATGGGGATTCAGTCAGATGAGCGGCGCGATGCGCTGACGGCGCGAATTTTCTCGCTCAACAATGAACTGACTGCATCCGAATCTCGCTGGCAGCGGGAGCTGGAACTGGTACATACGTTGCAGGAACTGCGTGTCGCAGAGTCTGATGCTGATGACAAAACCACGCTGCAACAGGCCGAAACGGCGCTAAGGGAGTGGCAGGGCGACGCGCCGGTGGTGTTCCCGGAAGTCAGCGTGGCGGTTGTCGCGGCGATTGTCGCCGACTGGACCGGTATTCCTGCCGGGCGCATGGTGAAAGATGAGGCCAGCTAGGTGCTGGAACTGCCTGCCCGACTGGCGCAACGCGTTACCGGGCAAGACGGCGCGCTGGCGCAGATTGGTGAACGTATTCAGACCGCCAGGGCGGGACTGGGCGATCCACGCAAACCGGTGGGCGTGTTTATGCTGGCCGGGCCGTCCGGTGTCGGTAAAACCGAAACCGCGCTGGCGCTGGCGGAGGCTATCTACGGCGGTGAGCAGAACCTGGTAACCATCAATATGAGCGAGTTCCAGGAGGCGCACACCGTTTCCACGCTGAAAGGCGCGCCCCCCGGCTATGTGGGCTATGGCGAGGGTGGTGTGCTGACGGAAGCAGTGCGTCGCCACCCCTGGAGTGTAGTGCTGCTCGACGAGATCGAAAAAGCGCACCATGACGTCCACAAACTCTTCTATCAGGTGTTTGACAAGGGTGGGATGGAGGACGGCGAGGGTACACATGTCGATTTCAAAAACACCACGCTATTACTCACCACCAACGTGGGTTCCGACCTCATCAGCCAGATGTGTGAAGATCCGGCTTTAATGCCCGACGCTACGGGGCTTAAAGAGGCGCTAATGCCGGAATTACGCAAGCATTTCCCGGCGGCATTTCTGGGCCGCGTGACGGTGATCCCTTACCTGCCGCTGGACGAAACGTCGCGTGGCGTGATTGCCCATCTGCACCTTGACCGGCTGGTGGCGCGGATGAGTGAACAGCACGGCGTGACGCTGACGTATAGCGAGGAACTGGTCGCACATATTGTGGCGTGCTGTCCAATGCATGAAACGGGCGCGCGGTTGCTGATTGGCTACATCGAACAGCACATCCTGCCGCAACTGTCGCGCTACTGGTTGCAGGCCATGACGGAAAAAGCCGCTATCAGGCAAATTGATATCGGCGTTAATGGTGATGAGCAGATTGTTTTTGAGATCGTTTGCTGAAACCGGCCGTTCGAAGTGTCCGTAGTGCGATTTTAAAAACTGTACCGGTATACCGCTCCCCTTGCGGCAACCAGTTGACTAAAAAGGAAATGAAGGATTATGGCTATCAACAATAGCGCGCAGAAATTCATCGCGCGCAACCGCGCGCCGCGCGTGCAGATTGAATATGACGTAGAGATTTACGGCTCTGAGAAAAAAATCGAGCTGCCGTTCGTGATGGCGGTGCTGGCCGATCTGGCCGGGAAACCGCGTGAAGAACTGCCGCCGGTGACGGATCGCAAATTCCTCGATATTGATATTGATAACTTCAATGAGCGCATGAAAGCCATTGCGCCGCGCGTGGCGTTCGCTGTGCCGAATACGCTGACGGGTGAAGGTCAGTTGATGGTCGATATCACGCTGGAAAATATGGACGACTTTTCGCCGGCACAGATTGCCCGCAAGGTGGACGCCCTGAACCAGTTACTGGAAGCCCGCACCCAACTGGCGAACCTCCAGACCTACATGGATGGTAAGGCCGGGGCGGAAAATCTGGTCAATAAACTGTTGCAGGACCCGACCCTGCTGAAAACGCTGGCGAATGCGCCGAAACCGGCCGCTACCCAGCAAGGTGTGTCAGCGGATAATGAATCAGCGGAATAACGTCGAATTTTTAAGGAATTTTCATGGCAAACAGTAATATGCAGGCAACCGACGCGGTTGCTCAGGATACCGTCTCCGCATCCGGTGAATTTGATGCGTTGCTGAATCAGGCCTTCCGACCCAAGACTACCCAGGCGGCAAAAGCCGTGGAAGCCGCGGTGCAGACGCTGGCGCAACAGGCGTTGGCGAACACGATCACCGTCAGCGATGACGCCTATAAAAGCATCAGCGCTATTATTGCGCAGATCGACTTTAAACTGACCGAACAGATCAAACTGATCCTGCAACATCCCGACTGGCAGAAGCTGGAATCCTCCTGGCGCGGTATGGAGCATCTGGTTTACAACACCGAGACCGACGAAAAGCTGAAAATTCGCTTCATGAATCTGTCAAAAGATGAATTGCGGCGCAACATGAAGCGTGACAAGGGCATCGCCTGGGATCAAAGCCCGATGTTCAAGAAACTGTATGAAGCCGAATACGGCCAGTTAGGTGGCGAACCTTATGGCTGTATCATTGCGGATTACTACTTCGACCATACACCGCCCGATGTGGATCTGCTTGGCTCTATCGCCAAAGTCGCCGCGTCGGCCCATGCGCCGTTTATTGCCGGGGCTTCCCCCTCGGTACTGCAAATGGACTCCTGGCAGGAGCTGGCGAATCCCCGCGACCTGACCAAAATCGTCACCCAGAACCTGGAATATGCGCCGTGGAACTCGCTGCGGGCTAGCGAAGACTTCCGTTATATTGGCCTGACGATGCCGCGTTTTCTTGCCCGCCTGCCGTATGGCGCAAAAACCAACCCGGTGGACGAGTTTGATTTTGAAGAAGATGCGGATGGTTCTGACCATACCAAATACGTCTGGAGCAACGCGGCCTACGCGATGGGCGTAAACATCAACCGTTCCTTCAAACACTACGGCTGGTGTACGTTGATTCGCGGTGTGGAATCAGGCGGTGCGGTGGAAAATCTTCCCTGCCATACCTTCCCGACTGACGATGGCGGCGTGGACATGAAATGCCCGACCGAAATCGCCATCTCTGACCGCCGCGAGGCTGAACTGGCGAAAAACGGTTTTATCCCGTTGATCCACCGTAAAAACTCAGACTATGCCGCCTTTATCGGCGCACAATCGCTGCAAAAACCACAGGAATACTACGATCCGGACGCGACGGCCAACGCCAACCTGTCCGCCCGTCTGCCGTACCTGTTCGCCTGCTCGCGCTTCGCTCACTTCCTCAAATGTATCGTCCGCGACAAAATCGGTTCCTTTAAAGAGCGTGAGGATATGCAGCGCTGGCTAAATGAATGGATTATGAATTACGTCGACGCCGATCCGGTGAACTCCTCGTAAGAAACTAAAGCCCGTCGTCCGCTGGCTGCCGCTGAAGTAGTGGTGGAAGAGGTGGAAGGCAATCCAGGTTATTACGACGCGAAATTCTTCCTGCGTCCGCATTTCCAGCTTGAAGGGCTGACGGGATCGCTGCGCCTGGTGACAAAACTGCCGTCAGTGAAGCAGGGCAATGCCTGATGCATTTATTTTGTGAATGTTTAAGCGAGTGAAGTCAGAGAAGATAGAGAATATAAAGAGGGATATATGGCATATATTTACGGTTTGGTTGATTCGTTGCAAGGGAAAGATCAGGTCGGTGATGGGGAGTGTGTGACTTTAGTCAAGCAATATGCACATTTGGGGGTTACAGGAACCTGGAAGCAAGGGCGAAAGGTTTTTGGGGATAAGTCGATCCCCAGGGGGACAGCAATCGCAACTTTTGTTAATGGTAAATACCCAACTGGTGACGCTGTGCATAAACATGCGGCTTTCTATCTTGAACAGGATTCTAACTATATTTATGTTATGGATCAGTGGAAAAAGAAGAAAAAAATCTCGTCCCGCTCACTTTCTCGTAAAGGTGGGATACGTAGTGATGGCACATATCCGGATGCCAGTAACAATGCCGAAGCTTTTTATATTATTGAGTAGGAAATACATATTATGACCATAATCTCAACTTTTCATCTGTTACCTGGTATTGTTCTGCTCTTTTCACAATATGCTGTAGCCTGGGAAGTCAGTTGTCCGGCTGTTATTGATACTCAGTCTTCTGCTGTGAGCCTGAAGTCTGATGTCCCAGCGCCGTGGCAGCTTTCTCCTCGATATATGTCGCGTTTATGGTTAAGTAGTATTGGGGTAACGCAGGGTAAACCTGAAAACCTGATGGATCTCAAACCAGAGACTAAAAAAGTAAACGGTGAAAATTGGTCTGTATGGGAAACAGAACGTGTTAGCGATAAAGAAACCGATCGCTATTGGGTTTCGTGCATTTATGGTCATGAACAGATATGGTTGGCGCAACCAATACCTGCTTCTTCTACTCGCTGTAAGACCCGTGATTTTGAGGGGTCGCCAGAAGACCAGTCTGTATCTTTTATCTGTAATTAGCAATTTGAAACGTGAAAATTTCAGTACAGATTATGGTTTTTATTATCGGAAGCTATGAGGCATTATTTATATGCATTAAATAATGCAAACTCATAAAATAACTAAATACATTATCGGTATCGGAAAAATATACAGTCTTCTGTTGTCCTGAAATTATTGGAGAGGAATTCTGTACGGCAATGATTTATCTATAAACAAAGATGTAGATAAAATCAGATTAATTTTAAGTAAAACTTAACAAGGATATAAAAATGGCTTATGACATTTTTTTGAAAATTGACGGCATTGACGGCGAGTCAATGGATGACAAACACAAAAATGAAATTGAAGTACTGGGCTGGCGCTGGAATATTCATCAGGAATCCACCATGCACGCCGGTAGTGGCCTCGGCTCCGGTAAGGTCTCTGTCACTAATCTGGAATTCGAGCATTATATCGATCGCGCCAGCCCGAATCTGTTCAAATACTGTGCCTCCGGTAAGCACATTCCGCAGGCCATTCTGGTTATGCGTAAGGCTGGCGGCAACCCGTTGGAGTACCTCAAGTACACCTTTACCGATCTGATCGTTGCGGTCGTTTCACCTAGCGGTAACAGAGAAGGCGAAATCGCGTCTCGCGAGCGGATTGAGCTCTCCTTCAGCACCGTGAAGCAGGAATACGTGGTGCAGAACCAGCAGGGTGGCAGCGGCGGCACCATCACCGCAGGCTACGACTTCAAGGCCAACAAAGAAATTTAACGGTTGTTTTTCCGGCCAGATTTACATCTGGCCGGATTTATTGTTTTGATTTTAAAGGAATTTACAGTGGATGAATGGCGTAACCCCACTCGGTGGTTATGTGCGGTAGCTATGCCTTTTGCACTGCTCCTGCTTTCCGGATGCGGCAGTAGCGATGCGTTACCTGACCTCGAATCACAGCGACTCGACCTGAGCGTGAAAGCCTCCGATAAGGTGAATCCTGACAATCAGAAGAAGGCCGCGCCCATTGAGATACGTGTTTATGAACTAAAAAATGACGCCGCTTTCACGACAGCTGATTACTGGTCGCTCCATGACAACGACAAATCCGTCCTTACCGACGATTTAGTGCGTCGCGACAGCTTTATTTTGCGTCCCGGCGAAGAGAAAAAACTGCGTCGCCCGCTGAATGCGCAGACCACGGCAATCGGCGTACTGGCCGGATACCGTAACCTGGCCAAATCGGTCTGGCGGGTAACCTACAAAATCCCGGAAGCCCCGGAAAAAGCCTGGTACAGCAGCTTCATACCGGGGAAAGGAAAAGTGCAGTTGGAGGCGGAACTGGAACAAAGCGCCATTGTAATTACGGAACGGGATAAATGAATTATGAGCTGGAATGACCGCGTAGTCTGGAGTGAAGGACAATTTTTACTGCCGCAGATGTTTCAGCAGCAAGAGCGTTATCTGGAACACGTCATGCATTACCGCAGCCTGCCGCTGACCCCCTTTTTCTGGGGATTCAGCCACTACAATATTGATGGCGAAGCGCTGAACATCGGTAAACTGATACTGAAAGAGGCATCAGGGATTTTTCCTGACGGCACGCCGTTTAACGCACCGGACCACACCCCGCTGCCGCCGCCGCTGACCATCCTGCCGGAGCACCTGAACCAGCAGATTTGTCTGGCGGTACCGGTACGCGCGCCGAACAGCGAAGAAACTACGTTTGACAATAACCCGGAATCACTGGCGCGTTTCTCGGTACACGAACACGACATCCGCGACGCCAACTCGCTGGGACGTGGCGCGCAGTTATTACAGCTCAGTCACCTGCGCCTGCGGCTGCTGCCGGAAAAGGCGGTGACGGGCGCCTGGATTGGCCTGCCGCTGACCCGCATCATCGGGCTGAATCCTGACGGGCGGATAGATATCGACCACGACCTGATCCCGCCCATCATTAATTATCAGGCCAGTTCACTGATGTGTACCTGGCTGTCGTGGATCAACGATCTCATCCGAATGCGGGCCGATTCGCTGGCGGAACGGCTGACAGGCAGCGACAACCACGGCCATGAAGCAGCGGAGGTCTCCGATTACCTGCTGCTGCAAATTCTCAATCGCTTTGAGCCGCTGCTGACTCACCTGGCGAAAACCCCGCTGGCCCCGGAAGTGTTGTATCGCTACCTGTCCGAACTGGCCGGGGAACTCTCCACCTATGTGCGTCCACAAACGCGACGGCCCGCTGAATACAAAGAGTACAAACACCTGGCGCCCTATGCCGGGTTGAAATCGCTGGTTGATGAGGTGCAGTTCCTGCTGAACGCGGTACTGATCCGGGGCGCGCAGCGCATCGAGCTGAAAGAGGGGACTTACGGCATCCTGAATGCGGTGGTGGCCCCTTCCGATCTTGCCGATTTCAGCACGCTGGTACTGGCGATAAAGGCTTCAATGCCGACCGATGTGCTACTGCAACATTTTGCCGCCCAGACCAAAATCGGGCCATCCGATCGCCTGCCGGAACTGATCCGCTCGCATCTGCCGGGGCTGGCTTTGCAGGTTCTGCCTGTACCACCGCGCCAAATCCCGTTTCAGGCCGGATACATCTATTACGACATCCGCCGCGAGGGAGCATTGTGGGAACACATTGCCCGTTACGGCGGGATGGCCATGCATACCGCCGGGGAATTTCCGGGGCTGGAGACAGAACTGTGGGGAGTGCGCGATAAATGACAGACAGTACCCTGACGCCGCCAGCGGCGGACATGATGTCCTTTTTGTCCACCACGCCGGAGCATAAGGACAGTGAATATGAAACGCCGGTACACACCAGCCAGCGCACGGAACTCAATGTCATCGTTGAAGACGGTCCGGACAGCAAACTCCGGCTGGCTGAAATCAGCGCGGCGGCTAACCCGTTGCTCGCCGCTGCCCGGCCTTTATTGTGCGCTCTCGCAGCCATGCCCGCTAAACTGGATGCGGCCCTGGTAGAGCCTTACCGTAATCTGTTGGTACGCGAGATGCATCTGTACCAGACATTATGCGATCAGGCGAACCTGCGGCGCGAGCACGTACTGGCGGTACGTTACTGCCTGTGTACGGCGCTTGATGAAGCCGCCAATAACACAACCTGGGGACGGCGCGGCGTCTGGGCCGGAAAAAGCCTGCTGGTAACATTTCATGGTGAAAGCGAAGGCGGGATAAAACTTTTCCAGATCATCGGGCGTCTGGCGGCCAGCTTCCAGGAGCATGGCAACGTACTGGAGGTTATCTACCACCTGCTGGGGTTGGGATTTGAAGGCCGCTACAGCGTGCAGCCAGACGGGCGTAAGCAACTGGACAATATTCGCCAGCAACTGCTGACACAGCTTTCACAGCGTCGCGATCCGGTTATGCCCGCGCTCTCGCCTGACTTTCAGGGGGCGATAAGCGGACGACTGCGGCGGATGCGCCGGGTGCCGGTCTGGCTGAGCGCCGGGATAGCCCTGTTGGCGATGCTGACGCTGTTTGGCCTTTACAGCCACCGGATGGATGTGCAGACCGTCACCGTACAACAGCATATTGATGCGATTGGTATAAAACTGCCGCCGCCGCCCGTGCCGGTTCATAAGCTGCGGCTGAAAATCCTGCTGGCAAACGAAATCGCCCGTGGCCTGCTGACCGTGGACGAAGATGACCAGCACAGTAGGGTGGTCTTCCGTGGCGGCGCCATGTTTGTACCGGGACAAAAAACGGTGAGTGACGCAATCCGGCCAGTGATTAACAAAGCGGCGCGGGAAATCGCCCGAGTGGGCGGCGCAGTCACTGTAACGGGTCACACTGACAGCCAGCCCATTCATTCGGCTGAATTCCCATCCAACCTGGTGCTGTCGGAAAAACGGGCGGCGGAAGTTGCGGCGTTGCTGACCTCCGGCGGCGTACCTGCCGGACGGGTACATATCGTCGGCAAGGGCGATACGGTGCCGGTGGCGGATAACGGCAGTAAAGCCGGGCGGGCGAAAAACCGTCGGGTGGAAATTCTGGTAGTGGAGTGAATGAATGATAAAAAAATCGACCTATGATGTGTCTCATCATTCGGCAATATGTGGCGTGACGGGGGATTATTATCGGATCTCAGCGACATATCACATAACACGATCTGTTCGTGTTTTTTTGATCATCTTATGTTGCCTGTTATCCGGTGGCGCTTTTGCCGGATCCTCGATTAACGCAGGCTTCATTTCCCCCGATAATGTCAACCTCAGTACTCGGGATTTCCTGAAATTTTATGCCACTGACAACGTACAGAAAAAAGACAATGCACTGATGTATATGCTGGGGGTGGAGGATGCGACAGAAGGTAAAGCCTGGTGTGGATATGGTCAGGTTGACAGTATAACAATAAACCATACTGTGCTGACCTGGTTTGAACAGCACGCAGTGAAAAAGCCTGATGTAAGGGCTTCAATACTAATAGAGGAAGCATTAGTTAAAAATTTTCCCTGTCAGAGGACAGACTCCTCCATAAAAATTGCTTCCCGGTCATCTCCCATTTTATCCCTGACTCCGGATGCGCTTAATCTTTCAGGTAATGACTTTTTTAAATTTTGGGTGTCTGGTAATCAACGGGATAAACTCAGGGCGGGTGTCTATCTGCTCGGCGTGGAGGATGCGACAGAGAACAAACTGTGGTGTGGATACGCTTTATTTAAGACGCTAACATTAAATGAATTAGTCTATGTTTCTCTTAAAAATAAAACCAATGAGGAACTGAATTCTCGCGCGGCTGAACTTATCATAAATAAATTAATAGAGTATCCCTGTAATATATAAAATCATTCAAGTTGCATCAAGGCGGCAAGGGAGTGAATCCCCAGGAACGTACATTAGTTCGTGACTGGGGTGAGCGAGGAAAGCCAACGCACATGCAGCCTGAAGTATGACAGGTATACCCTGTGATAATGTTATCGCTGCCAGTTCAGATAAGTATTGGTGGTAAAGTCTTGGTAGTAAGGGATTGATATGTTTAAGATAATGGTCTTTCTGTTGGTGGGTATTCCTGCCATTTCTTATGCGCACGATTATGGGTGTGCTACGGTTGGAGCATCAATGGAGTCATCATTATTTGATGCCATAAAAAATGACCTGAATATAGATGTCGCTACTATTATAAAGGATAAAACAAAGGTAGAGATTCTTGACATCTCGCCTGTATCTAAGGTCTATGCAGAATCTCTGGCCAGGATGGATTATGAAAAAGATAAGGCCAAAAATAAATTGGCAATATTAGATAAAAAATCCTATTTCGATAGTTACTATGAAAATCAGGTTAAATCTATCGTGGCAAAATATACCTATATTAACAAAGATAAAGAAAAAGATATTTTCATTGCATCCAGCTTCATGAATGCTGATGAGTGTTCTGTAAGATTTAATGGTTATATTACTTTATCCAGGGAATTTTAAAATATTGATTATTGGGTGGCGAGTCGAAATATAATGCAAAAATTTCTCAGTCTGCTTTTTTCCCGGCGCGCGCTGGCGATTGTGGGCGTTCTGATTCTGGCGCTGCTGGTCTGGTTTGTCGGGCCGCTGGTGTCATTTGATACCCTGCGCCCACTGGCCTCCGTGGGTAGCCGGGTAGTGACCATTGCCCTGTTGCTGATGCTGCTGGTACTGTGGCTGGTCAACTGGTCGATGAGTATCATCGGCATCAGTGTCCTGTGCCTGGCGATTGGCTTCGTCACACCGCTGCTGGCCTTGGGCGATGTCCATCCGTTTGCGCCGCTGTGGGTCCGCCTGACATTAATTGGTTTCATCCTGTTGGTGTATGCGCTGTACGGCCTGTACCGGCTGTGGCGTGCGCTGCGTATGGATGAACAACTGCTGCGTCGCTTCCTGCATCCGCGCGGGGAAGAGGTACCGGTGGCAGGCGAGATCAAAGCCGACCTGCGCACCGTCAACCATATTGTCACGCAGGCCATCCGGCAACTGCGGCAGTTGCGGGTGGACATGCCCGGCTGGCGTAAAATCTTCGAGGGAAAACGCTTTCTGTATGAGCTGCCGTGGTTCATGGTGGTCGGCAGTCCCGGTGACGGAAAAACCACGGCCCTGCTGAACACCGGATTGCAGTTCCCGCTGGCGGAGCAAATGGAGCAGACCTCGCGTATCCTGACAGTGCCGGGTGGCGGCACGCTACACTGCGACTGGTGGTTTACCAACGAAGCGGTGTTGATTGATACCGCCGGACGCTACGCCCGCCACGATGACGGTGGTGAAGCGAGCGCCGCGCAGCGTAACGCCGGAGAGTGGCAGGGCTTTCTCGGTCTGCTGCGTAAACATCGCCCCGGCGCGCCGTTTAACGGCGTGATCCTGACGCTAAACGTGGCGGATTTAACCGCACAGTCACCGGCGGAACGCCTGGCGGCCTGCGCCGCTCTGCGGGCGCGACTGGCAGAACTGCGCGAGACCCTGGGGATTCGCTTTCCGGTCTATCTGGTGGTCACCAAAATGGATTTGTTGCCGGGGTTCAGCGAGTATTTTCGCACGCTGACCAGCCATCTTCGCGCACAAATCTGGGGCTTCACGTTGCCGTACAGCCGCAGGCGAAAAGCGGGCGACCCGCAGGCGCTGCACGCCGCCTGCGCGCAGGAGCTGGCGCGCCTGACGCTGCGGCTGGATCAGGGACTGGATACCCGGTTACAGGAAGAGTACGACCTTAAAAGCCGCCAGCGGCTGTATACCTTCCCGCGTGAGTTCGCCGCCCTCGGCGAGCCGTTGCTGGAGGCTATTGAACAGATCTTCCTCGATTCAAAATTCGATGCCACGCAACTGAATAACACGCTGCGCGGGGTGTTTTTCACCAGTGCCGCGCAGGCGCAGGCCGACGCCGTGGCCGACCAGTTGAGTATCTGGCAGCGCTTTGTCCGGGCGATAAAAACCGCCCGTGGCGAATCATCCGCCTCTCTCCCACACGCTCTGCCGGACGGCAACCGCAGCTACTTTCTGCATGATCTGCTAACACAGTTTATTTTCCGTGAAGCGCACCTGGTGGAGCCAAACCTCCAGTGGGCCTGGCGTTACCGCCTGCTGCGCCTCGGCGGGCACCTGCTGGTACTGGTGCTGGCATTCCTGTTGTGGCAGGGGATGCAGACCAGCCAGCAGACCAACGGCGACTATCTGAATGAAATCAGCGCCCGCGCGACCCGGCTGGACGGCGAGGTGAAAGCCTACACCGGTAAACCGGCGATGGCTCCCGTCCCGGCACTGCTGGACAGCGCAAGGGAACTGTCCGCCTGGCCGGAACTGGACCCGGACGCGCCGCCGCTGACCTGGCGCTACGGCCTGTACAGCGTACCGCCGGTAACCGACAGTGTGGCGTCGCTGTACAACCGTCTGCTGGATCAACTGCTGCTACCGCCGCTGGTGAAACGGATGGAGTATGTGCTGGCGGATGCCATTGCCCGTCAGGACAGTAAAGCTGCCTACGATGCCCTGCGCATCTATCTGCTGCTGAATCTGGATAAAGATCACGAAGATAAATACAACGCGGCGGAGATCCAGTCGTGGGTGATTAACGATCTGGGGAACAGCGACAGCGTGGCCGGGTTCGGCGGGCGCGCCGCCGTGCTGACGCATATCGAAGCGCTGTTTGACGGCAGCCGGGTGGTGCATTCACCGTATGAGAAAGATGAGGCGCTGATCCGCCAGGCGCGGGCATTCCTCGACGGTCACACCAGTACCGAGCGTATCTACGCGCGGGCGCTGGCGGCAATGGAGAGCGAAGCGCCGCAGGAGTTCACGCTGGTACGCGCCGTCGGCGCGGATGCGGGAACGGTGTTTGTGCGTAGCAACGGCGCGCCGCTGGATCGGGGCGTGCCGGGTATTTTTACCCGTGAAGGTTACCGGGAGCTGTTCGACAAACGATTACCGGAATTTGTGGCGGCGGCGACGGCGAACGATGGCTGGGTGATGGGCCGGGAGAGTACGCCAAAAAAGCTGACTGACAGCCTGCGCAGCCAGATACCGGGGCAGGAGCAGTCTGTCGCCCGCGAAGTCCGCCGTTTGTACCTGACAGAATATGCCCGCCGCTGGCAGGATTTTCTGGACAGTATCCATAGTATCAACAGTGCCGGGGAAGAGGGCAGTTCCGGCCTGGCCTATGATTTACAGGTGCTGCGCACCCTGGCGTCGCCGGACTCACCGCTGATGCGGCTGGGAAAAGCGGTGGTGGAGCAGACCACGCTGGTGCCGCCGCCGGACCCGCAGGCCAGACAGAAACAACTGGCGCAGCGCGCATCCGGTAACGCGGGGAAAGTGGTACAGACGGCAAAACTGTTCCAGGATATTCACCCGGAAGAACGGCTGGAAAAAACGCTGGTGGATGACCGTTTCGCCGCGCTGCGCGAGGTCATTGCCGGGCGGACTGACGGCGGACAGAGCGGCGGTGGGACGATGCAGATCGCTTCGCTGCTGACCATGCTCAACGAGTATTACACCCAACTGACCATTGCTGATAGCGCGCTGGCGGCGGGGACGTTGCCAGCGCGCATTACTGCCGCAGACAAGTTGCAACTGGAGGCGGCGAAACTGCCTGCGCCGCTGAAAAACATCCTGCTGGATCTGACGAAGCAGGGAACGCGCAAAATCAACGCCGGGACCGGCGATGTGCTGAACACCCAGATGGAGGCGATGATGGGCGACGACTGCCGTGACGCCATCGACGGGCGTTATCCGTTCGCCGACAGCCCGCAGGAGGTCAGCGCCGAGGACTTTAACCGCATCTTCGCCAGCGGCGGCGTACTGGATGCTTTCTGGAGCAAACAACTGGCTCCGCTGGCGGACACCGCCAGCGACCCGTGGCGCTACAAACCGACCGAAGGCAACATGACATTGCAGGGGCCGGATTTAACGCCGTTTCAGCAGGCGAAGCAGATCCGCAGCGTGTTTTTTAACAGCGAGGGCGGGAAAAAATTTTCCTGGTCGATGCAGATTAGCGTGGTGGATATGGACCCGGCCATCACGGAACTGGTGATTGATATCGACGGTCAGGTGCTGCGCTACGCCCATGGTCCGGACCGGCCCCTGAAAGTGACGTGGCCGGGACCGCGCAACGGCTCGATGGCGGAAAGCACCGCCAGCCCGCGTATTCGCCAGGACACCTCAACGCTACTGACCAGCGGGCCGTGGGCGCTGTTTCATCTGCTGGACGCCGGAATGGTACAGGAAACGGCGGTGCGGGGGCGTCAACTGGTGGAATATGGTTTTGACGGTCGCCGGGTGGTGCTGGAAATCACCGCCGGGCGGGATTTTAACCCGGTCAGCCGGGAGCTGTTGCAGAACTTCAGTTGTCCGGCGAGGGCGTTGTAATGCGCCGGACAGCGGTGGTATCAGCCCCGGCGATGTTCGGCAGGCTGCCGGACCAGAGCGACTATGTGCGCTGGCGGGTGGGCGCTGAAGAGGGACGAATATGGCAGGACTGGCTGAACCGCCAGACATGGGTGGGCAGCGGGCGGCATATCGTGTTGCCGGAAGGCCAGACGACCGATGAAGAGCGTGACGGCTGGATGCACCTGTCGCCGCGTGGCGAACATGATATGCCCGCGTCGGAACACCATCCGCTGCCGTGGAGCTTTGTGATGTCGCCGGGATTTTTGCCGATGGGTGGGACGACTGACTGGCTGACCGGAGTGCTGATGGCGTCACGGGATAGCGTGGGACGCCCGTGGCCGCTGGTGATTTACCAGCGTTGCGGTCGGGAGTGGCTGGACGAGAGTTTGCAGGAGACGCAGGGCTGGCTGTACTGGCTGGCGAGGATGGCGGCGCAGCATATCACGCCGGACACGATGCGGCGCGGGCGGCTGACGGAGCAGGTGGACCAGCTATGGGCGATGTGGCAGCCGGGGCCGTGGTGGGCGCAGTGGCTGCGTGGGTTACGACGTACATCGCAGCGCATCCGGGAACTGACCGGGCTGCCGGATGAAGCACCGGTAGTAGAACTGCCGGGCGTGCGTTATCTGCCGTGGCCGGGCTGGCCGGGTAAGACGCTGGGGCAGGCAACACCAGGGCAAGGCTGGTTCTGGCAGCAGAACAGTGAAGGGCGGTATGTGGATGCGCTGCGGCTGGTGGATGAAAAAAATAGAGGTCAGATGCTGTGAAAAAGTACGCTGTAGAGGTTCTGTTTATGTCTGCCTGTGCAGGAATGTTCCTGCCCGTATTTGCCTGGGGCGGAACAGATGTAAACATTGATAACCCGCTGGCGGAGTGTGTGGATATCCATCCCGTTCATCGTCAGGAAATGGATAACCTTACCATTCTGAAAACAACGGTCACACTGAAAAAAAGCACCGGTGAATGTGGCTGTTTCTCAGCATTAATCAGCTATACCAGCCTACTGGCGCAGGATGTTGAGGGTTACGGACGCGGAAGTGCATATTCCCTTCAGGAGGGGAATATCTCACTGGCGAAGATGCAGGGACGTTATCCTTTCAGCTTTGTATTATCGGTGGATAACCAGTCTGTACGGGATCAGAAGCTGGCGCTAATGATACGTTGTACACCACCGCTGTAATACACAGAATAGTCAGGGAGAAGATGATGGCAGTAAGACTGACTTTTGACGGGCAAAAGCTGACATGGCCTGGTATCGGGATATTTAAGGCGACCACGGGGTTACCGGATTTACAGTGGCCAGATAAACAGTGTGTGCCGGATGCGGCGATACCGGAAGGGAATTATAAATTGTTTATTCAGTTTCAGGGGGAGGCACCGATAAGAAATGCTGCGGATTGTGATCTGGGACCATCATGGGGCTGGAGTACCATTCCGCGAGGCCAGGCTGCCGGAACATGTGAGATATACTGGGCGAACTGGGGATATAACCGTATCCGGCTGGAATCAGCGGATGAGAAGACCCGAAAAGCCTGTGGGGGCAAGCGGGGTGGTTTTTATATCCATGATTCCACCAAAGGTTACAGCCATGGTTGTATTGAAGTGGAACCGGTGTTTTTCCGTATTCTGAAACAGGAGACGGAAAAAGAAAATGGTGAAAAGACATTTACGGTTAATGTTAAGTATGTTTCTGGTCAGCAAACGAATGGTGGAACAAAACAATAATACCGTTAAAACCGGATCAAATTATCGTGTCTGAACGTGCTGTGGTTGACAATGATTACAATGGTGGCCAGATAAGTAATGAGTACGATGATAAAGTATATGACTGGCGGTGTGCTGGTTATTAATCAAATTTCTATAAAATGCAATGTGAATCTGGTAAGCGTAATAAAAATAAAATCATAATATTGTTATATTCATTTCCTTATTTATGTAATTCAGTATTTATGTTATGTGCTAATTTTTATGTTTTTATTTTCATGGCTCTTGTCAGCAATATACCCTGTTCTTCTGGTAAATATTTAAATATAACAGGCTGGTTGCATTATAAAGTGCGGGGCACTGTTTCCTGACGGTGAGTCTATTTATTTTAATCCGGTATTAAAGGAGTCACTACCATGAGTTTTGTATCCACAAATAATAAATCCGGTATGAGAGGGCTGACGACAACCACGCCGCCGATAACCGGAGAAAGTGGCGGTGTCACCGCAGATTCAGTCGCCGGAAGCGTGGCAGATGCGGCGGAAGCCGCTGTGGAACAGGCTGCGGGATCGCTATTTGGCGCATTGCCGGAGCCATCAGGACTGGTGAAAGCCGCGGTAGCAGCGGCGCAGGCTGCCGCCGCCGCAGGTATGGCGCAGGATGCGGTATCGGCCATCGTCTCTGCTGTTGCAGGCGGGCCGGGGGCGCATAATGTGACGGTCAGCGGCAGCGCCGTACCGCCGGGCGCATTACTGTTCGCCAGCCTGGACGGCGGCGAAACATTAAGTGAACTGTTCAGCTATGTGGTACAGCTAAAAACGCCCGACACCCTGAATCTGGGCTATGTCTCTCCGGCGGCCAACCTGCCGCTCAAACCGATGGTGGGCAAAGATCTGTGCGTCAACATCGAACTGGATGGTGGCGGTAAACGACAGATCAGCGGGCTGGTCACGGCGGCGCGGGTGGTGGGCCATGAAGGGCGTTCGGTTACCTATGAGCTGCATATGGAGCCGTGGCTAAAACTGCTGACCCATACCAGCGACTACAAAGCATTCCAGAATAAAACCGTGGTGGATATTCTGGATGAGGTTCTGGCGGAATATCCCTACCCGGTGGAAAAGCGGCTGGTGGAAAGCTACCCGGTACGCACCTGGCAGGTGCAGTACGGTGAAACTGATTTTGATTTTCTTCAGCGACTGATGCAGGAGTGGGGCATCTACTGGTGGTTTGAGCACAGCGAGGACAGCCACACGCTGGTGCTGGCGGATGCCATCAGCGCCCACAAAGCATGTCCGGACTCGCCGCTGGTCGAGTGGCACCAGGAAGGGCTGAAGCTGGACAAGGAGTTTATCCACACTATCACGGCAAACGAGAGTCTGCGGACTGGCCAGTGGGTGCTGGATGATTTCGATTTTACGAAGCCACGTTCATTGCTGGCAAACACCGTGGCAAACCCGCGTGAAACCGGTCATGCCACCTACGAGCATTATGAGTGGCCGGGAGACTACTTCGACAAGAGTGAAGGCGAGATGCTGACGCGCATTCGTATGGAAGCGCAGCGCAGCCCCGGCAGTCGGGTGCTGGGGGGAGGGAATATCCGCACACTCATGACCGGTTATACCTTCACGCTGGAAAACTATCCCACCGCCGAAGTCAATCAGGAATACCTGCTGATGCAGACCTTGCTGTTTGTACAGGACAACGCGCAGCACAGCGGGCAGGACCAGCACTTTACCTTTTCCACCCGTTTTGAACTGCACCCCACCCGCGAGGTGTTCCGCCCGCAGCGGACGGTGAGCAAACCTCACACCAAAGGGCCGCAGAGCGCCATCGTCACCGGCCCGGCGGGCCAGGAAATCTGGACGGATCAGTACGGGCGGGTAAAGGTACAGTTTGGCTGGGATCGCTACGGCAAAATGGATGAAAACAGCTCCTGCTGGATACGCGTCAGCTACCCATGGGCGGGCAAAGGCTTCGGGATGATCCAGATCCCGCGTATCGGCCAGGAAGTGCTGGTGGATTTCAAAAACGGCGATCCGGATCTGCCGATCATCGTGGGGCGTACCTACAACCAGGACACCATGCCGCCGTGGGGACTGCCGGGCGCGGCAACACAGAGCGGGATATACAGCCACACTATCGGCGGCGGACCGACCAATGCCAACGCTCTGCGTTTTGAAGATAAACCCGGTAGTGAAGAGGTCTGGCTACATGCTGAAAAAGATCAGCGTATTGAAGTTAATAATAATGAAAGCCACTGGGTGGGGAATAATCGGGTTAAGGTCATTGATCAGTCAGAAATAGCTACTATTGGCGCTGTCCGCGACCATAAAGTTCAGTATGACGATACCTCTCTGGCCGGAGGAAATAAAACCATTCAGACGGTAAAAGAGTTATATCTGGCAGCGGGTGATTCTATTACCCTGAGTTGTGGTGACACCGTTCTGTACATGAGCAGTAAGGGAGAATTTTACGTAACCTGTAAAACGTTCAATATTACTGCAACAGATGCCGATGGTCAGATTAATACTATAAAAGGGCAGCTGGATTTAAATATGAATAAAAGAGAACCCAAAGTGGGAACATTTGGTGAGTCAGAAAAAACAGCAATGGCAGCAGTAATTAAGGAAACTTTCCCACCCAAAGAATAGTTTTTATTTTAGTGCCGGACTTATCAACACTTTCAGACCAAAAAGGATTTTATATAATCATGACGAACTATTATATCAACGAGGCCATCTTGAGTTTCTCCGGTAATATATCCCAGGACAGCACCCTCAATATGATCCGCCTGAGCGATCCGGATGCGGCGCTGATTATCAGCCGCGGCAAAATGCAGGACGGTGATGAACTGGCGTCCCAGGTTGAACAACAGATGAAAAAACTGGAAAAGCAGGTTAAGGAACTGCGTTATACGCCAGCACAGGTTGTCCGGCTGGGTATTGACGGGAAAATGGAAGGGCTGGAAATACAGAGTCAGTTCATCCGGGGTAATGAGCATGTATACCAGTACCAGGCGGTATTTGTGCTACAGAGCAGCCGGGTAATGATGGCCCTGACCTATGCCCGCTCAACAGCGTTAACCGAAGCGGATAGGGGGCGCTGGGCGGATATCAAAAAGAATCTGCGTTTCAGGTTGGACCCGGAAAACACGGCAACCGGACAATAACACAGGGAGTGTGGTATGGGAGAAGCATTCTGGGCGGCAAGGGAAGGCGACGCGCTGCTGCATACGTCCTTTCTGGCAGATCTGGTGGGCAGTGCGCTGGAATTCGCCATCAATGCGGTTATTGATTTTGCGGCACTGGCTGTTGTGGCGCTGGCGACGGGGGCTACGGTGGCAACGCTGGGATGCAGCGCTGTATTACTTGTGGGGACCGTGGTCGGCGCGACGATGTTGCTGAGTGGCGCCGGGGAGAAAATCAGTAAAGCCTGTGAAGACATAGCCAACAGCCTTTTTCCGCCGAAAATTGAGGGATATATCCTGACCGGCTCAGGCGATACCCGGATTAACAGCAAACGGGCGGCGCGGGCGGCGGCAACGGCATTATCACGCCATGATGTAGAAACCCTGGATGCGCAGGCGCAGGCAGAGGCAGAAGAAGAAAAACGCAGGCAGGACGCCAAATCAATGTGGGATGTGGCCGGGGAATATCTGGATGCAGTAAAAGGCCGGGCAGAGAATATGGCTAAGGGCGTCGTTTCCGTGGTGAGCCGGATGGGATCAGAGGAAGGATGGGCCTCGCTGGGAAATGATGCTCTGGCAGAGGCGGGCGATATGCTTTCCGACACGGGCCACTTTATTTCAGAGATGTGGCAGCCCACGGTGGCAACGGCATATCCGGGGTCTGACCCGAAACAGGATGATAAAATCGACTGCCACAAACATCCCTCTTCATTCACCCAGTTTATGGCGCAGAAACTGCAGGCGCTGACGGATGACCCGGTGGGGACGGTACTGGGGGCGATGAACACTTTCGATGTGCTGGAAGCCGGTTTTCAGGCGGCAAGCGCGCTTATCGGCAGCGTGTCGAACCTGTTCAAAGGCGACGATGAGCCGCCCGCAGCAGAATATATCGCCGAAGGGACGCGGGATGTGCGTATCAACAGCCAGCCTGCGGCGCGCAGCGGGGTACGCTGTACCTGCGAGGCAAAAGTGGTGGATGAGCCTGAGAACGGCGTACATGTATCCGGTGATGTACGTATCGGCGGGCCGCTTCTGGTGGTACGGGATATCAAAAGCGGTAAGTCACAAATAACCCTGGTGACCACCATTGCGCTGACGTTCATGCAGCCCGGACGGGCGTCAGCTAAAAGTGCCTGCTTTATGATGGGATTGGGCATTAACATGATGGTTCAGAAGGCGGGGAGTGCGCTGAACCGCCCGGTAAACGCCGCCACCGGAGCCAAGTACCTGGCAGGCGATGATGACGTTGATTTCAGTCTGCCCGGCCACTTCCCGCTGGAGTGGCAGCGGACCTGCAGCAGCCGTGATGAACGGACGGAGGGGATGTTCGGGCGGGGCTGGAGCGTGCTGTATGAAGTGTGCCTGGAGCGTACGCCGGACAACCCGGATGAAAACTGCATGACGTATGTATCCCCAATGGGACGGCGAATTGACCTGCAGGCGGTGGAGCTGGGGAGCGGTTTTTACAGCCCCGGGGAGGGGCTGGCAGTGCGGCGCAGCGAACAGGGCCACTGGCTTATCAGCAGTGATGACGGCGTGTACAGGCTGTTTGAAGCGGACCCGCTCAGCCCACAGCGTCGGCGGCTGAAAATGCTGGGCGACCGCAACAGTAACTGCCAGCACCTGACCTACGACAACCACGGGCGTCTGGTGGAAATCAGCGGCGATCGGCAGCGCCCCTGCATCTGGCTGCACTATGAGCTGGCAGCGCACCCGCAGCGCGTGACGCGCATCTTCCGCCATTACCCGGAAGGGGAGCCGGAGCTGCTGCGGCGTTACCGCTACGATGAGGCGGGGCGGCTGAACGGGGTGGTGGACAACGCAGGTCAGTATCAGCGCGAGTTTGCGTACGACGACAACGACTGCATGACGATGCACCGGGAGCCGGGCGGCGAACGGTATTACTACTCCTGGGCGTGGTTTGAAGGCCCGGACGATGCGGCGTGGCGGGTGACGGGCCATCATACGGACAGCGGCGAGCAGTACCGTCTGGACTGGAATCTGGCAGAACGTTCGCTGTGTGTGACGGATAGTCTGGGGCGCATGCGCTGCCACTGGTGGGATGCGCAGGGCCTGGTGACGGCGTACCGGGACGAGGCCGGGCAGATGACCACTTTCCGCTGGAGCGATGAAGAGCGGTTACTGCTGGGGATGACGGACGCGCAGGGCGGCAAATGGCGTTATGTCTATGACCGTCTCGGCCACCTGACGGAGACGCATGACCCGCTGGGCCGGGTTGAGCAGACGCAGTGGCATCCGGTGTGGCACCAGCCGGAAACGGAGGTGGATGCCGCGGGGGCGGCGTGGCGTTATGAGTATGATGAGCGGGGCAACCTGCAGGCGGTCAGCGACCCGCTGCACCAGCGCACGGTATACGGGTACGACCGGCACGGTCAGGTGGTGCGGATAACCGACGCGCGGGGCGGAGATAAATACCTGCAGTGGAACGAAGACGGGCAGCTTATGCGCCACACGGACTGTTCTGGCTCGCAGACGGCATGGTTTTATGATGAACGCACGCGGCTGGAAAGGGTGACGGACGCGGAGAGTAACAGTACGCGTTACAGCTATGACGGCAACGGACATCTGACGGAGGTCATGTTCGCGGACGGGCGTACGGAGCGTTACCAGCCGGATGCGGCGGGACGGCTGGTGAAATACACCAGCCCGGCGGGGCAGATAACACGCTGGCAGCGGGACGGCCAGGGGCGGGTGCGCAGGCAGACGGATGCGACGGGTCGCAGGACGGCGTATGAGTACGACGCTTACGGGCGGCTGACCACGCTCACGAACGAGAACGGGGAAAGCTACCGGTTCCGGTACGATGTTCTGGACCGGGTGACGGAACAGACGGACCCCGGCGGCAGCCGCCGGGCATACGGGTATAACGCGCTGAATGCGGTGACGGCGGTGATATACGGCGGGGAGCGCGGGGGAGAAATCCGTCACGGTCTGGAGCGTGATGCGGCGGGGAGGCTGACGGCGAAAATCACGCCGGAGACGCGCACGGAATACCGGTACGACGCGGCGGACCGTCTGCTGGAAATCCGCCGCAGGCGGCATGATGCGGCGGAAGGCGGAGAGCCGGAAGTTATCCGGTTCAGCTACGACAGTGCGGGTAACCTGCTGAGCGAGGAAACGGCGCAGGGCGTGCTGCAGCACCGGTACGATGTTCAGGGCAACCGCACAGAAACGCAGATGCCGGACGGGCGGACGCTGCGGTACCTGTACTACGGGAGCGGCCATCTCCAGCAAATCAACCTGGGGCGTGATGTCATCAGCGAGTTCACGCGCGACCACCTGCACCGTGAGGTGCAGCGGAGCCAGGGGCGGCTGGACACGCGGCGGATGTACGACCGGATGGGCCGGTTAACGCGGAAACTGACCTGTAAAGGAATGCGCGGTGTGGTGCCGGAGACGTTTATTGACCGGGAATATGCGTACAGCGGCCAGGATGAGCTGCTGAAAAAGCGGCACAGCCGGCAGGGGGTGACGGATTATTTTTACGACATGACGGGGCGCATCACGGCGTGCCGGAATGAGGCATACCTGGACAGCTGGCAGTACGACGCGGCGGCGAACCTGCTGGACAGGCGGCAGGGAGAGACCGCGCAGGCGGGTGCAGGCAGCGTGGTGCCGTTCAACCGGATAACGTCATACCGTGGGCTGCATTACCGTTACGATGAATATGGCCGGGTGGTTGAAAAGTGGGGCCGCAACGGCACGCAGCACTACCGCTGGGACGCGGAGCACCGGCTGACGGAAGTGGCGGTCATCCGGGGGAGCACCGTACGGCGTTACGGGTACGTGTACGACGCGCCGGGCAGGCGGGTGGAAAAGCACGAACTGGACGCGGAAGGAAAGCCGTATAACCGGACGACGTTTTTATGGGACGGAATGCGGCTGGCGCAGGAGTGCAGGCTGGGAAGAAGCAGCAGCCTGTATATCTACAGCGACCAGGGGAGCCACGAGCCGCTGGCGCGGGTGGACAGGGCGGCGCCGGGCGAAGCGGATGAGGTGCTGTATTACCATACGGACGTAAACGGCGCGCCGGAGGAGATGACGGACGGCGGGGGCAATATTGTCTGGGAAGCGGGCTATCAGGTATGGGGGAACCTGACGCATGAAAAAGAAGCCCGGCCCGTACAGCAGAACCTGCGTTTCCAGGGGCAATATCTGGACAGGGAAACGGGGCTGCATTACAATTTGTACAGATTTTATGATCCGGATATCGGGAAGTTTATATCGGGCGATCCAATCTCGCTGAGAGGTGGAATAAACTTATATGCGTATGCGCCGAATCCGATAAGCTGGATCGATCCCCTCGGATTAAGGAAATCATGTTCAGGTTTTTCAAGTGCGGATGATGCTGCGAGATCTGCTCTAAGTAAATATAACCCGATGTCCATATTTAAAAACAGAGAGTACGGCGGAATTATATTTAGAGCTAAAGATGGTTCTTACGGATATACACGTGGTCGTTTAGGAACCGGCAGAACAGCGCCAACATTTAAAGATTCAGCAGGAGGCTTACCCAAAGGTTCGACACCAGTCGGGCAATATCACACGCATGGTGATTATTCTGACAGCGGTTTTAACCGGACGAATAAGGCGGGAGATTATCACAATAGTGATCAATTTTCTTCAAAAGATATATTTATTCATAATCAGGCAAATGGTTCTTATCCTGGCTATACTGATGCTTTAGGAGCGCCAAGTGGCGGGTTCTGGAAGATTTTTGGTAGAGTCAGCGGCCCTGATGATGCGATACCGTTATAAGGTGCGGGGGTATATCTGATGAATAGAAAAAATCGTTGTGTTCTTGAGATTGATAAAGAATTAACTCCGTTCTTATTTAATGCAATTATAGCAATTAAAAATAGTGAGCGGAGTAAATTATACGATGTGGAAAATTTTTATTTAATTTTCAATCCTATTATCCGTAAAATAGAAAATGTAGAGTTCTATACTATTACATTTTTATCAGAGGAAATTACTCAAGATAACTGGATGGATATAGGTTCTGGTGGTATTGAGGTTAAAGAGATAAATGTTAACATAAACGTAAAGACTAAAGAAGTCATCTCTATATATGGTGGTCGTTAGTATATTGGTCCGAGAGATATTCTCGGACCTCTTTTATTATTAATCCCCGTTCATTCCACTAAACAATCACGTCCCGCATCCCCTTAACCACCTGTTCAGCCTTGTAAAGCTGTTCGCGCAGCTTCTGCTCCTCGTTACTGTCCGCCATCAGCACAATACACCCCTGTGAAATCTTCACGGTGACGCCGCGCCCGGTCTTAAATCCCGCTTCTTCCAGCCAGTCGCCCTTAAGGTGCAGGCTGGGGATTTGTGAGTAACAGGTGGTTATACAGGTTTCGCTGTTGATGTGGCGGACGCTGACGCCGGAGGCATTCATATTTGCTGACTAAATAAATTCTTAATTCTCCGCCGGATGCTGGCTGATTGTGGAGCTCAGGGTGAGTGAGTATGGGCGCGACATCCTGGCACTGTGCCCCCCTCTCCCCGGCCAGTGATGAGCAACCGGCTGCCGGGGCCGTATTTTGACGATGAAACGGGCCTGCATTAAAATCTGTTCAGATATTATGCACCGGAGTGTGGCAGGTTCGTCAGTCAGGGCCCGACAGGGCTGTAAGGAGGATTAAATCCTTACCACTATCCGTTGAATCCCGTCACAGATACAGATCCGCTGGGATTGTTTACATGTGAATTATGTAGTCGCATGATAGATGAGACTAATAATAGTCTGGATAGTCTTCCATTTAATCCGGCAAAAATGTTAACGGCTAGTTTAAATATGGCTAATTCTGCAAGATTGCACGCAAGTGGGGTAGCCAAACTCGGGATGGGTATTGCTGCTGATGGATTGGTTATATTGTCTCCAGTGGGCAATGTTTCACTGGTATGGGGGCGTGGAATATCAAATTAGCAACTGCTTCATATAACAGGGCAAATTTATGATTATCAGAATCACTTAATGAAACCGACAAGGATAGGTGCTGCAAAAATTTATTAGGTGTATTGCCTCATAGTGAACAGTTTGACGATCCAGATGAGCTATCAATTAGCGATGTGTGTAAAGAGAAATTCCATAACATGATGGATTCTCCAATGAATTTCATCAAAAAGATAGGGACATTGATGTTTGATGAATATGATTAATAAAATATCCATGTTGATCTTTATTATTGGAAGTATAATCGCGATAATATGGGTATTATATGCCACTTTATCGAAAAGAGGGATGTTTAGAGATAATCTTAAAAAAATAATCAAGATAATATGTGATTTATTTTGGGGGATAGGCTGATAACTCTGAGTAAAGAATATCAGAGACTGTACATGAAATTATTAATCCTTCGTTGAATAAAAGCCGGGAAATCATTATAGGCGGATAACCGCATCACGGAAGATATGTAGTAACTGTACCGGTATGACTGTTACGGGAGGCTGACGCCAGAGCAGATGGCGGGGCAATTGGAGCTGGAGTACACACCCCCAAAGGAAAGAGAGGTTTGTGCGTATTATTCATTGTGTGATCATAGCGGTACAGGTACTTCTGCTGGTTTGTTATTCACAATATCAGCCCCTGATGCTGATTTATTACCAGGAATATCAGAGTCTGGAGGGGATTCTTATGGAGGCACTTCTTGCGGGAATGGCTTATACAGATGCTTGTGATCAAAATGATAGTTATAAATATACAAAAGGTGTGAGTATGGAACCCGGATTTGGAGACTAGGGGGAACTCACATGCTTCCGGCATTCGAGGTGTCTATCGGAGATTTTCGATCTGATGGATAAGGAATATGATTGGTTATCAGGTGAATTCAAGTGAAAAGAAATAGATTTTTTCTATCGTTACTATTTATGGTGTTGATTGTGTTGTTCGTTATTCTATTTTTTACATGGTTAGGTAGAGAGAATATTAAAAATGATAGCACTATTCGAGAAGTTGCGAAAGAAGAAGTTGATAAGCTTTTTTCTCTTTATAATAAAGGGGAGTATGCTGAGATATATGATTTGTCATGTGACTCTTTCAAAAATGCCACTGCGAGAAAAGATTTTTTAACAGTTATGGGAACTAAAATGAAAATACTCGGTGAATTTAAAGGGCGAAAACTTCAATATAGTAATGTCATTAATTCAAAATCCGTGGAGTTATATTATAGAGTGGACTATATTAACTATTCTTTAATTGAAGAATTTAACTATATTAAAAATGATGGACAAAAAATATGCTTGCAAGCAATGTTTACGGATGATGCGGGGAAACATGGGGAGGTAATTAAATTACATTAACGTGTGATAACTCCAGTTAAAGCCTATCCCAATGCGATGAAGAATTGGGGCTGTATTATAACTAGCATCGTTTCTATAATCCGGGACTGGGAAGGTATATTACGCAGATCCAATAGGGCTGAAAGGGGGATGGAACCGATATCATTCTCCGCTGAATCCTATTACAGATAGTGATCCTCTTGGCCTTATTACTTGTGGTGCTAATAGAGGTGATTCTGGCAAGTTATTAAGATGAAAAATGGTTGAAAATAATTGCGTTAGTGAATGCTCATTTATGTCTTTACCTACAAAAAGTAACGGATTTGCTTGCTGGAATTGTGTTAACGAATGTAAAGGAAATCAAGGCTATTGATGTTTTTACTACAGGAATAAGTATGGTTAACGATAAGGATACAGCTATATTAATTAGTGATTTAATGTTGAGATTTGGTAAGGAACTTGATGAATCTGTTGCTGTTGTTCAGTCCCGTTGTGATGAGGATGAATTTAAGGTATATCGAGAAGCGGTTGGTTTTATCATGGGTGAAATGCTTATTAAAATAATGAATCCATTATATGAAAAACATCCAGAAATAAAACCAAAAGGATTGAAATAAAACATCTGGAGCCGGATGGATAATATGTAAAAGCCGGAGGGGTTATCTTTTCCCGGCTTTTTATTATCAATTACTCATTAACTCCTGTTCCGTTCTTTTGCGTTTAATCACCGGAATATCTCCGGTATTGTTCAGCGCCCCCAGGAGTTTTTTTAACCACTGTTCTGCACTCCGTTTATTAATGCGGGTTACGCCCATCCCTTCAATACAGACAAAGAGTCCGCGGGTATGCTGCGGCGTGATCACGATGCAATCCCTCATTACCCGCACCTTGACGGGCATCCCGTTAATAAACCCCGCCTGCGGCATCCATTCACCGTACAAACGAACTGAAAGTCTCTCAACGCGTGAATATGTAAGTATCCCGCATAATCGAGCCATTCACATTTAGAGATCATCCGACATAATCAATCTGCCAACGCAGGAGATCGCTGTGCGTAAAGCCCGTTTTACTGCGCACCAGATCATCGCTGTGATTAGATCAGTCGAATCCGGACGGACTGTTAAAGATGTCTACCGGGAGGCCGGTATTTCTGAAGCCACCAGGGACAACTGGAAGTCTGGATACGGCGGCAGGGATACGCGTGGAATCACAAAAGGCTCCACCGTATTTACTGTCTGCTCAAGCTGAATTTTCGCCGTAAGGGTAAACAACGGCTGCCGGTACGCAATCCCTCGCCACTGGTCACGCCGGAAGCGCTGAACCAGAGCTGGTCTGTGGGCGTCGTTTTCGCACGTTCAATGTTGTTGATGACTGTAATCGTGAAGCGTTGTCGATTGAAATCGATCTGAATCTGCCAGCTCTGCGAGTGATCCGTGTACTCGACAGGATTACAGCAACCGCGGTTATCCGGCCATGCTGCGTATGGATAAGGGACCGGAATTTATCTCGCTGGCACTGGCTGAATGGGCAAAGAAACATGCAGTAAAGCTGGCGTTTATCCAGCCGGGTAAGCCGAAGAAAAACGTTTTCATCGAGCGTTTTAACCGGACATACCGTACAGAAATACTCAATTCTTATCTGTTCAGAACGCTGAATGAGGTGCGGGAAATTACGGATAAAGGGTTATCAGAATATAACTGCGAACGTCCACATGAATCGCGGAACAATATGATACCGGAGGAATACCGCCAATAACGTTATCTGGCCGGAATCTTAAAAATGCATGGAACTAAAACGGGTCTATTTACGGGGGCACCTGCGATGAATTTCGCTGCACTGAAAAGCGATACCGGATGAGAGCTGCTTCAAATTAATGTGCCATGTTCACGGGGAGGTGGTGCGACGTTTGCATAATCCAGCAAGAACTGAAAGGAAGGGGAGAGCTTTTTCATGCCTGTATAATCAGTCTGGCCTGTGTCAGTCAGCTCTTAGTGTTGAGACTCTCGTTGGAGCGTTATAATTGCTTTTCCGTTTCGGAAAACAAGATTTTCCATTAAAGATCTTCCCTGCGAGGAAAAGTTAACTAATAATTTTACCGTCGAGTTAGGAGATGTATGTTTAAATATAAACAATGTTGCAACGATGCCTGATAATTATCCTCTCTTCGAAGATAAGTTTCCCACACCCAGTGTAGTGGGTGTCATTGTAATGTTATCACTTGAATGCAAATGGAAGGTATAATTGCTTTTTGACTGGCATTCTATTCCACCCTGACAACACGATGTTAACATCAACACTGTTTATATTGGCAATAACGCAATTTTTTTCAGATTAAGAGGTGCTCTGATATATAGATTTTTATGACATTACTTATTTGAATTGGTAACAAATACCAATAAGTACAAGCTGTTATTACCAGCCACGGATTTTTTACATACGGTAAGATTTGGTATGGCGTTATGTATTCTGGATGTGCTGGATTATTTTAATTTGGTTTAAAAAAGGTGGTTATTCAAATGAAAAGCATAAAAAAATTGATTATCGCAAGTGCGTTGAGCATGATGGCTGCTAGTTGTTATGCTGGCTCATTTTTGCCGAACTCAGAGCAACAAAAATCAGTGGATATTGTGTTTTCCTCTCCTCAAGATTTAACCGTATCGCTTATTCCAGTGTCGGGCTTAAAGGCTGGGAAAAATGCTCCTAGCGCGAAAATTGCGAAGCTTGTAGTTAATTCTACTACTCTTAAAGAATTCGGGGTCAGGGGGATTGCTAACAACGTGGTAGACCGTACTGGCACTGCATGGCGTGTAGCTGGTAAAAATACTGGTAAAGAGATCGGTGTGGGCTTATCAAGTGACAGTATTAGAAGATCTGATAGCACGGAAAAATGGAATGGGGCGGAGTGGATGACCTTTAATAGCGATGACACACTTGATATTGTCCTGACAGGACCGGCGCAGAATGTCACAGCTGACACGTACCCAATAACTTTAGACGTAGTGGGATATCAACCTTAATAGTAAACAACTATTAGTGTATTGTGCCTTGTTTAAGGCGCAATACACATCAAATCATCTATTTTTCTTTTACAATTTTTGATATGAAAATAGTTAATTTTGCTGTAATGGCGGTAGCTTTGTTCGCCACTAATTCTATGGTTTCAGTATATGCCGTCAACCAGCAATTAAATTCAGCCACTAAATTATTCAGCGTGAAGCTGGGGGCTACACGAGTGATTTATCACGCTGGTACGGCTGGAGCGACGCTCTCGGTGAGCAACCCGCAGAATTACCCTATTTTGGTTCAGTCTTCAGTCAAAGCAGCAGACAAAAGTTCGCCTGCTCCCTTTTTGGTGATACCGCCTCTATTTCGTTTAGAAGCGAACCAGCAGAGTCAACTGCGTATTGTCCGTACTGGTGGTGACATGCCAACGGATCGTGAGACTTTACAGTGGGTCTGTATAAAGGCGGTACCACCCGAAAATGAACCGTCGGATACACAGGCTAAGGGCGCGACCCTTGACCTCAATTTGTCCATCAACGCCTGTGATAAGCTGATTTTCCGCCCGGATGCCGTGAAGGGGACGCCGGAAGATGTTGCAGGAAATTTAAGATGGGTGGAGACGGGCAACAAACTTAAGGTGGAGAACCCCACCCCGTTTTACATGAATTTAGCCTCTGTCACAGTAGGGGGAAAGCCCATTACAGGGCTTGAGTATGTCCCCCCCTTTGCTGACAAAACACTAAATATGCCAGGTAGTGCCCATGGTGATATCGAGTGGAGAGTTATTACAGACTTTGGTGGTGAAAGTCATCCGTTCCACTACGTTCTTAAATAAATCCAGGGGTTTAGCGGCAGAAAATGAAGCTCAAACAACCTGCCTTGCTACTGTTTATCGCGGGAGTGGTTCATTGCGCAAATGCGCACGCTTACACATTCGATGCATCAATGTTGGGCGATGCAGCGAAAGGGGTTGATATGTCGCTCTTTAACCAGGGGGTACAACAGCCAGGGACTTATCGAGTGGACGTGATGGTGAATGGTAAACGTATCGACACCCGTGATGTGGTGTTCAAATTGGAAAAGGATGGGCAAGGAACGCCTTTTCTGGCTCCTTGTTTGACGGTCAGTCAGCTTTCACGCTACGGCGTAAAAACGGAAGATTACCCTCAGTTGTGGAAAGCAGCAAAGACCCCAGATGAGTGTGCGGATCTGACCGCCATTCCACAGGCTAAAGCGGTACTGGATATCAATAATCAGCAACTGCAACTGAGTATTCCGCAGTTGGCATTGCGTACGAAATTTAAGGGGATCGCTCCTGAAGATCTCTGGGATGATGGTATTCCGGCGTTTCTGATGAACTACAGTGCGAGGACAATGCAGACGGATTACAAAATGGATATGGGGAGGCGTGACAACTCTTCCTGGGTACAACTGCAACCGGGAATCAATATAGGTGCGTGGCGTGTCCGCAATGCGACCAGTTGGCAGCGGAGTAGTCAACTGTCGGGGAAGTGGCAGGCAGCATATACCTATGCTGAGCGTGGACTGTACTCACTAAAAAGTCGTCTGACTCTGGGGCAAAAGACTTCGCAGGGGGAGATATTTGATAGTGTGCCATTTACCGGTGTGATGTTGGCATCGGATGACAACATGGTGCCCTACAGTGAGCGGCAGTTTGCTCCGGTAGTGCGTGGGATTGCCCGCACGCAGGCTCGGGTGGAGGTCAAACAGAATGGTTACACCATTTACAACACCACTGTGGCGCCCGGACCGTTTGCACTGCGGGATCTGTCGGTAACAGACAGTAGTGGTGATCTGCATGTCACCGTGTGGGAGGCCGATGGCAGTACACAAATGTTTGTGGTGCCGTATCAGACCCCGGCGATAGCACTGCACCAGGGATATTTGAAGTACAGCCTGTTGGCGGGCCGATACCGATCGTCAGACTCTGCAACAGATAAGGCGCAGATCGCGCAGGCTACGTTGATGTATGGTCTGCCGTGGAATCTCACTGCATATGGCGGTATACAGAGTGCAACGCACTATCAAGCTGCATCGCTTGGTTTGGGGGTATCTCTCGGGCGGTGGGGGAGTTTATCTGTCGATGGAAGCGACACACACAGTCAGCGTCAGGGGGAAGCGGTACAGCAAGGAGCCTCCTGGCGACTGCGTTACAGCAACCAGCTGACTGCGACGGGAACAAATTTTTCTCTGACGAGATGGCAGTATGCCTCGCAGGGCTATAACACCTTATCCGATGTGCTCGACAGTTATCGACATGATGGCAACCGTCTATGGTCGTGGCGGGAAAATTTGCAGCCGAGCTCGCGTACCACCCTGATGTTGAGTCAGTCATGGGGGAGGCATTTGGGCAATCTGAGTTTAACCGGTTCCCGTACCGACTGGCGTAATCGCCCCGGTCATGATGACAGCTACGGACTGAGTTGGGGAACCTCTATCGGAGGGGGCTCGCTGTCATTGAACTGGAATCAAAACAGAACGCTGTGGCGCAATGGCGCGCACCGTAAAGAGAACATAACCAGCCTGTGGTTCAGTATGTCATTAAGCCGCTGGACGGGGAATAATGTAAGTGCCAGTTGGCAGATGACTTCACCATCACACGGTGGTCAGACGCAACAAGTGGGGGTCAACGGAGAGGCATTCAGTCAGCAACTGGATTGGGAGGTGCGTCAGAGTTACCGTGCCGATGCCCCGCCAGGTGGTGGTAATAACAGCGCATTGCACTTGGCATGGAATGGGGGTTACGGCCTGTTAGGTGGTGACTATAGCTACAGCCGGGCGATGCGCCAGATGGGAGTCAATATCGCGGGAGGTATAGTTATCCACCATCATGGTGTGACGCTGGGGCAACCTTTGCAAGGCTCAGTGGCGCTGGTTGAAGCGCCAGGGGCCTCGGGGGTGCCAGTTGGCGGCTGGCCTGGCGTTAAGACGGATTTTCGTGGCGACACCACAGTGGGCAACCTGAGCGTCTATCAGGAGAATACAGTCAGCCTCGATCCGTCGCGACTACCGGATGACGCAGAGGTCACACAAACCGATGTGCGCGTGGTGCCAACCGAAGGGGCAGTGGTGGAAGCGAAGTTTCACACTCGCATCGGGGCCAGGGCACTGATGACGCTGAAACGGGAGGATGGTAGCGCCATTCCTTTCGGGGCGCAGGTTACAGTCAATGGGCAGGATGGCAGTGCTGATCTGGTGGATACTGATAGCCAGGTTTATCTCACTGGTCTGGCGGATAAGGGCGAACTGACGGTGAAATGGGGAGCACAGCAATGTCGGGTTAACTACCACCTACCTGCCCATAAGGGAATCGCGGGCTTGTATCAAATGAGCGGTCTCTGCAGATAGCCGATTCTGAAGGAGAGAATAATGTGGATGAAAATACAGCGAGTGAAAATGGTTATCTATAGCGTAAGCTTACTGGTCACTGTCAGTAGCTTGATGCCGATAGCGAACGCCGCAGAAAAACTTCAGACAACGCTACGTGTAGGGGCTTACTTTCGGGCTGGGCACGTGCCAGATGGGATGGTGCTTGCGCAAGGCTGGGTGACTTATCACGGCAGTCACAGCGGGTTTCGGGTATGGAGCGATGAGCAAAAGGCGGGTAACACGCCTACCGTATTGCTGCTGAGCGGGCAACAGGATCCTCGCCATCACATTCAGGTTCGCCTGGAGGGCGAGGGATGGCAACCAGATACAGTGAATGGTCGTGGCGCCATTTTAAGAACCGCTGCAGATAACGCCAGTTTCAGTGTGGTCGTTGATGGTAATCAGGAAGTGCCAGCGGACACCTGGACGCTGGATTTTAAGGCCTGTGCATTGGCGCAGGAGGATACGTAGCCGTCTGTTCCACTCATACTTCCTGTATAAGTGAATAAGGCGAATACTGTATATCAGGTTCGAGGATGTATTGAAAATTTACTCAAGGCAAATATGGTTAGCAATCTTCATTGCAGAAAAATCAATTGCTGATTTATTTTAAAATCTGAAATTCATCTTTTTTTGTAGGGAGAGGAATATTATGTTTCGTAAAATAATTTAACGGACACTGATGCCTTTATTATTTTCTGTTTTGTGGATTTGTTTGATTCACTCTTTTGTGAGCGGGGCTTTATAAGCCCCTGGTATAAGGTTTGTTTATCTGTCAGGTATTCATATGTGATATTTAAGATTTTATGTTTAGAGGGCTTTTTCTTGTCCCCTCAGGCGTAAAAATAATTTATTTTTTATATAAAGGAATAAAGCATATGTCTTATGCACGACATTTACCGGTATTAATGTATCACCATGTCAGTGATAAACCCGGACAGATAACCTTATCTCCCCGTACGTTCCGGGCGCAGATGAAATGGCTGGCTGAATCTGGCTGGAAAACCGTTACCGCAGCAGAGGTGGAAGCTTTTTATCATGGTGCAAGATTGCCTCGTAAAAGCGTCATGCTGACCTTTGATGGCGGCTGGCTGGATAACTGGTTGCAGGTTTTTCCGGTGCTGCAGGAGTTTAATCTGCATGCGCATCTCTTTCTTGTGACCAGTTTGATCAGTGACGGACCGGTCCGTATTCCTGCAGGCGAACCGGTGTACTCTCATGATGAGTGTCAGATGCTGGTTAAACAAGGCCGGGCTGGTGAGGTCATGCTGCGCTGGTCAGAGGTCCGGGAGATGCACCTCAGTGGCCTTGTTGAGTTTCACTCGCACACGCACACCCACCGACGCTGGGACCAGAAACCTGTGTCCCGTAATCCGTCGGATTTGCTTCGTGTCGATATTCTTCTTAGTCGTAAGCGGATGAGGGAGATGCTGGGTTACTGCAGTCAGCATCTGTGCTGGCCTGAGGGCTGGTATTGTTCTGACTATATTCATGTGGCTGAAGAGCTGGGGTTCACATACCTGTATACCACAGAAAGGCGTATGAACAATCCAGTCATCGGTTCACAGCGTATTGGTCGTATCAACACAAAGGAGCGAAAGAATGTGGGCTGGCTGAAACGTCGTCTGTTTTATCACACCACGCCCGGATTTTCTTCGCTGCTGGCCCGGCATAAGAGGCCACGTCGGATAGCTGACTGAGCCGGAGACCAGGATGAAAGTGCTGCATACCGAATCCTCCCCCATCATCGGCGGGCAGGGGTTGTAGGCTATATCCCAAATGATGGTGCTGATTTTGAGCAGAAATAAGATAACACCGGAGGCCGTGATAGACCCGGTTGCGCAGAATCTGGAGGCAGCAGGTCACTGGCGCAGGGCTTCTACCCGCTGGCTTTTGGTCATGGGCGATTTTGAATGTACAGAGGCCCAGCGGGAGTGGTTGTTGTTGCGCCGGAATTATTGCCTTGCGCAGATATCTTCCCCTGGCGCCAGTAAAGCTGGATATCAGCGACGTGACGAAATGAGAGGAGCCTGCACATAGGTTTGTGTTTTGAGTAAGTGTCTTATTTAAACCGTCTGTTCTGTTTCCTCCGCTTTCACAAATAATATCGAGCCGGGTGGGGGGTACGCAAGTAAGAATAATCTGGCGATGTTTTGCTTGTTTCCACGGGATACTTTGTTAGGTGAACGATGCAATTAATGTGCTCCAGACTGCGTCACAGAAAAGGAGAATGCCTTTGCAGAACGGGTGCATGACAATGAACCACTTTATTATTGAGATCTGGTTCGGCGACAACCTTGACGATCGCTTCTGAGATAGGGTATTTACACTGAGTGGTAAACAGGTTCAATTAGTAACCGGAGATGGATGCAAAATCATGATCGATTCAGATGCTATTTTGCAGCCAATAGATTTTTTATTATGATGATATCAAGGACATTGAGGCACACAATGACGCATCAGTAAGTCGTTGATAGCTCCTTTAATATAAGAATTTCTTTTATCAACGGAAGATAATGATGGAACTGATCAATAATCGTGGTATGCGAGACTGGATGATATTTATTAAAGTGGCGGAAGTAGGGAATCTTTCCCGGGCTGCACGGGAATTAGATATTAGCATTTCTGCTGTCAGTAAATCGCTTAGTCGCCTTGAGAATTCTATTGAGGTTACTTTACTTCGGCGCGATTCACATCACTTAGAACTGACTGGATCTGGTCAGACAGCCTATGCAAGCATGAAAAGGATAACATCTTCCTTTCAGTCCTTGCTGGATGAATTGCGAAATCCGGATAAAATTATCAGAGGGAGTATAAAATTTTCGGCTCCGGCTATTGTCTGTGAGTTTCTTGCCAATAAGTGGATATGGGAATTTACAGCTAGCTATCCGGATACAAAAATCTACCTGGATTCACGAGAGCGTAGCGATTTTTTTAGTAAATCCCTGGAGTTTGATGAGCTGGTTTTTAAAAGTGGCATAATCGAAAGTGAGGATCTCGTGTATCGAAAGATAAGCCCTTTAAAGTTGGTTCTTTGTGCGAGTCCGAAATATATCAGAAAATATGGCAGGATCTCACATCCTGGCGATTTGGAAAATCACATTATTGTGGGTCTTCACAACCATGGTCTTTCCGGACCTCTTACTCTTTTCCGTCAAGATGAATCATACACTATTAGTGGCGCTGTTAATGTTCATTTATCTTCCAATAATCTTTTGAGTGTTCTTAATTTGGTTTTAGAAGGAAAGGGTATCAACCTCATGACTCCGGCCTGGCTTGCCACCAAATACTTAAAAAATAATGAACTTGAAATTATACTTCCTGAATGGAGGGTTCCAGATCTCCCCATTTATCTTGTATGGCGTCATCGTCAGTATTCTTCTCCTTTATTTCAACGCTTTCTGTCTTTTATTGAAGATAAATGGAATAATCGCCCACAAATTGATTTTCTGAATGATGATTAACCCGTTTGGAATGGTTTTGACACGTTCCTGACTTAAACCCACATGATGATGACTGAATTGAGGCATCGAGATATGCGACTGGTCAGCCAGTCGTCTTTTGACGATGCCCAATACAAAACATGATGCCGACTGACGGAAATGATAATACCCGGAAACAGGACGGGACTGTTTTTGGGCAGCCGGAAGTTAAGCCCATACCAGAAACGTTGCAGTGTACTGAAAAATGGCGCCAGGTTGCACTGTAAGTATCCCGCATAATCGAGCCATTCACATTTAGAGATCATCCGGCATAATCAATCTGCCAACGCAGGAGATCGCTGTGCGTAAAGCCCGTATTACTGCGCACCAGATCATCGCTGTGATTAGATCAGTTGAATCCGGACGGACTGTTAAAGATGTCTACCGGGAGGCCGGTATTTCTGAAGCCACCAGGGACAACTGGAAGTCTGGATACGGCGGCATGGAAGCTTCTGATATTAAATCTTGAGGATGTCAACGCCAGGATTTATGGTCGTTTTTCGCTATTTTTAATATCCGCTGTTTGATCACTTCTGCTGTCCGCTTTCCGCCATTTCATCTTCACTGATTGGCGTTGCGCTTTTGGTCAGCGCCCCGACTTTGCGTTTTTCCTTCAGTTGGTAACTTTCTCCTTTGATATTCAGTGTGGTTGAGTGATGTGCAGTAGCCGATCCAGGATCGCTGTTGCCAGCACGTTATCACCGAACATCTCTCCCCAGTCTGCGAAGCCTTTGTTTGACGTCAGGATAATGCTCGCTTTTTCATACCGTCGGTTCAGCAGACGGAAGAACAGACTGGCTTCCTCACTGGTCATTGGCAGGTAACCTATTTCGTCCAGGATCAGCCCCCGCGCATAGCTCAGTTGTTGTAGCTGGCGCTCCAGGCGGTTTTCCAGCTTCGCTTTCATCAGCGTCTACCAACCTGTCCTGCGGCATGAACAACACCCGATGGCCCACATCTGCCGCTTTCACACCGGGGGCAGCGGCCAGGTGGGTTTTCTCCACTCCGGGGGCCCCAGCAGGATCACATTCTCGCAGCGCTCCACGAACGCCAGACCGGCCAACTCCCGGACGACCTTACGATCGATGCCTGGCTGGAAGCTGAAGTCGAACTGCTCCAGCGTTTTGACTCATGGCAGACGAGCCTGTTTCAGCCGGGATTCCATTCCGCGCTGATGTCTGCCGTTCTATTCCTGCTGCAGCGCCATGCACAGGAATGTCGACTTATTTTGGGCTGACAGAGGCATTGGTCGTTAAGACTTGTATATTCATGTTGCTTACTCGCACAAAAGGGGGAAAGGAACCGTAAACAACATTGACAGGTAAGGGACTGGCATCAATTTGAATGGTGTTTTTTATAACATTATGTTTTAAAAGGTGAATTGTATTTTCATGGTGAATTGTTCTGTTTTATATTGTTGTTTATGAAATATTTAACCAATATTTCATCTAAAAATAGTGTATTATATTGATTACACTTTGCTGGAGAGGTGTAAACATCAAGCGTAACCATATGATGTATATAAGTTTTTATTTGCTGATATCATATTTTTAACAGATATTGAGCAAGTAAATCTGATCTAACTGTAACTTTAGTTTTCTAAATTAATTACTTTGCTTACTTTTTTTTACCTGGTTTTGTAAAACCTCATGATGATCAGTCTATTTGTGGCTTTGTTTAAGGTTTATTTGGTTTTGTAGTCTGAATTGTATCTCCCTCCTGGAGGGCTTTCTTTAGATTCTCTGTCTCCTACGTTGTTATGTTACGTATTTGTTGCTTTGAAGGAGGGGGAAATACAGTTCCATTTATCTGAGTAAGTCAGGTACACAGTAACAACTTTCTTATGAAGAATTTCCAAAATTTTTACTGCGGCGTTATTAATTGTTCAGCGATTCTTACAGATCTGTCGTTCGCTTTTGGTGAATGAAATCCGTGGACTTTTATTTACTAATTTTTTCTTTCCTGAAAAAAACAGAGGTATTGAGCGAAAAATTTTATTCCGTATGATGCCCTCCACACAAAATGTATTAACACTGAATCGTAATTTGCTTCTTTATGCTGATAACTTTCTGTCTATGCTAATACTAAAATTTAGATGACTTTTATACGGTAAAATCTGGTATGAATTTTAAAGATACTCTTCCCGGGGTGTTTCTCTGTGTCGCTATGTTTGCATGTGGTCATGCCAGGGCGAATATGCTCGTTTATCCCATGGCGGCAGAAATTAATAGTAGCCGCGAAGAGGCCACCTCACTGTTCGTCTATTCTAAATCAGATCATGTGCAATATATTCGAACAAGAATCATGCGTATTGAACACCCTGGTATGCCACAGGAGAAGGAGGTACCAGCAGGGAATGATATAGAGACAGGACTTGTTGTCTCCCCGGAGAAATTTGCTCTTTCCCCGGGAACAAAAAAAACAATACGTGTTATCAGTACTCAGGCACCGGAAAGAGAGGAAGCCTGGCGGGTATACTTCGAGGCTGTTCCTGAACTGGAAGATGATCCACAGGCAGGCGGAAAGCAAAATTCATCCGTAAGTGTGAATCTTGTCTGGGGGGTGTTGCTGCGTGTTTCTCCGTCAGACCCCAGGCCTGCGCTGGTAACGAACGGTCACCACCTGCTGAATACGGGAAACACACGGCTTTCTCTTATTCGGGCTGGCAACTGCGACACCACATGCCACTGGCAGAATATAGGCAAAAGTATTTATCCCGGCGGGAGTGCTGATATTCCGGCCGGAATAAAAAGTAATGTATTTCGTGTGGAATATCGTACGGGTGCAAATTCACCGGTAATCTCTGCTGATTTAACAGCAGCCGGAAAGTAAAAACACACGGAGCGTACGCTATACCCTACATTTATTCTCAGGGGGAGCGGATGTATACCGAGTGTACATATATCACTGTAATAAACAACAAAGCAAGGTTATTTTTTATGAACATGAAAACATCTTTTATTGCCGCAGCTGTGGCATTGGCCACCGTTTATTCTTTTTCTGTTTCTGCGGTTCAGAAGGATATTACCGTCACTGCCAATATTGACAGTACACTTGAACTGCTGCAGGCCGATGGTTCATCCCTCCCGTCGACTATGAAGCTGGATTTCATGCCGGGTAAGGGCCTGGTCCATAAATCACTCCAGACCCGCCTTTACAGCAACGATCAGACCAAGTCGGTTAATGTAAAACTGTTGAATGCTCCACAACTTATCAACGTCCTGGATCCCACCAAAACCATTGATATGGAAGTGACTCTGGGAGGACGGTCACTGACCACCACCAATTCTGTACTGGAAGCTAAAACCCTGTTCCCGGACGGAAAAACTGGCGATGCTTCAGCTCTGCTGAACCTGGATATTGGTCAGAAGGCTGGAGCAGCCTTACAAAACCTGCCTGCCGGTGAATACAGCGGATTGGTCAGTCTGGTGATTTCACAGGCTGTCACTGCCGGCTAATAACCGGTTATTAGCTCTTCATCTGATCCGGTTTTGGGGTGTCACCGTTCGTACCTGAACCGGATCCGGTATTGATCTTATTATTCATTGCAATTCAGGTCTCTTTACGTGAGTCGTTATTTCTGGATGTATTATTTACTGGGATTGTGCAGTTTTACCAGCCAGGCAACTCTTATTCCCCCTCCTGGATTTGAATCTCTGCTGGAAGGACAGACTGAGCAAATTGAAGTGTTGCTACCAGGGCATTCACTGGGATTATTTCCGGTGGTGGTTAAACCGGACACCGTGCAGTTCATGTCCCCATTGATGGTACTTGAAAGCAGTGGGCTTGCCGCGTTGCCGGCCGCAGAACGGCAAAAAGCGCTGGCTGCACTCAGCCGTCCGTTGCTACGTAACAGCAATCTGGTCTGTGGTGTCTCAGAAGCAAAAGACAGCAGCGAGTGTGGTTACGTGGCAACAGATAAAGAGGATGTTGCGGTTATTTTTGATGAGAACAACGCTCAGTTATCTTTGTTTCTTAACCGGGACTGGTTGCCGGATGAAGAACGACGTGATAAACGCTGGCTGACTCCGACCCCGGAGGGTGTCAGCGCATTTATTCACCGCCAGACGCTGTATCTGAGTGATGATCTCCACAGTCGTAATATGACACTGAATGGTAGCGGTGCCCTGGGGCTTGGTGACGGTCGTTATCTGGGAGGCAACTGGGCGGCTATCTGGAATCAGTCAGAACATTACAATAACAGTCAGGCCTGGTTTGACAATCTGTTTGTCCGTCAGGATCTCGGCAATCAGTATTATTTCCAGGCTGGTCGGATGGATCAGCGGAATCTGTCCAGCGCCACGGGGGGGGATTTTGGGTTCAGTCTGCTTCCCCTGAGCCGGTTTGATGGATTACGAACCGGGACCACCCAAGCTTATGTTAACCATGAGGTGGACCAGAATGCCACTCCGGTTATGGTTCAGGTTACCCGAAATGCCCGTATTGATATTTATCGTGGCAGCGAGTTGCTGGGGAGTCAGTTCCTGACCCCGGGAATGCATACCCTGGATACTCATTCTCTTCCACCGGGAAGCTATCCTCTGGCGTTGCGGGTGTATGAGGATGGGATTCTGCGGCGAACGGAGACCCAGCCCTTCAGTAAGTGGGGCAATAGCTTCAGTGCACAGACCCAGTGGTTTATTCAGGGCGGGCCGGAAGATACCGGGGATAAAGCCAGCCATTATGACGGTGAGACTGTCATGGCTGCCGGATTCCAAACTGGGCTGCGGAAAAATATCAGTCTGACCGAAGGTATCTCTCTGGCACATGAGGCCTGGTACAGTGAAACCCGACTGAATTCACAGCATGCAGTGCTGGATGGCACGCTGGACCTTTCTGCCGGGATACTGCATGGGACAGACAGCACGAGCGGTAACACTGAGCAGGTGACATACAACGACGGATTTTCCGCGAGTCTGTGGCGTAACCATACGGAAAGTGATGCCTGTAGTGGTCGTCATCCACAGTCAGTGCATGCCAGTATGACCTGCCAGACTTCGATGAACGCCTCCCTGTCGGTTCCGGTGGGGAACTGGTATGCCCTACTGGGATACAGTACCAGCAGGACAGAAGGTCGGCCGGTTTACCGGGGATATGATGATAACAGTGACAAAGAAAATGTGTTCTGGCGACAGGCATACATCCCTGCCTCTCACCGCGAATCTGCTCAGGCTAGTGCAACGTACAGCCTTAATATGGCTGGCATGAATATTAATACCCATGGGGGAGTATGGCGAACCCGAAATGACGGAGTGAATGATGATGGCTTGTTTATGAGTGTCAGTGTGTCATATGCCTCTCGACCACCGACAATGACTGGCAGTAATGGGTATACCTCAGCCGGGACCGATATTCACAGTAGCCGGAATCAAAAAACACAGACGTCCTGGAATGTGAACCATGTGAGATCCTGGCAGCAGGATCTGTATCGTGAACTGTCGGTGGGTTTCTCCGGTTATAACGACGACAGCTGGAGCGGGAGTCTCGGCGGACGCATGAGCGGCCGTATGGGTGAACTGAGCGCCACTATCAGTAACTCCCATCAACGTAATGCGGGCAGCGCCAGTTCACTCACCGCTGGCTACAGCTCGTCTCTGGCGTTATCCCGTAATGGACTGTTCTGGGGAGGTGGTCAGGACGGTGAACCGGCCTCTGGCATGGCGGTGAACGTGGAGTCAGAGGGGGACGAGGGCAGTAGCGGGAAAGTAGTCAGCGTTCGTGGCAGCAGCCAGCCGTTCAGTCTCGGTTTTGGTCAGCAGTCGCTGTTGCTGATGGAAGGCTATAACGCCACGGAGGTGACCATTGAGGATGCAGGGGTTAGTTCACAGGGTATGGCAGGCGTAAAAGCGGGAGGGGGAAGCAGGTGCTACTTCCTGACACCCGGGCATCTGCTGGTTCACAACATCAGCGCCAGTATGAGCCGACTGTACGTTGGCCGCGTAGTGGACAAGGATGGCAGACCGCTGCTGGACGCACAGCCACTGAACCATCCATTTTTGTCGTTGGGACCTTCCGGGCGATTTAGCCTGCAGAGCGAGCATAAAGAATCCAGCCTGTGGCTGCTGTCAAAAAACAGGATCCTGCGTTGTCCGATGTCAGTACATAAACGTCGGGATGTTATGCAGGTAGTGGGTGATGTGCGGTGTGAATTAAGTGACGTGGATGCCCTGCCACAGGCGTTGCAAATATCGCCGCGGGTCATCCGTTTGCTGAACGTGGCAGGTTTGCTGCGCCATTCCGTTCAGGAAGCCTGACATAAAGATAAAGGCGATAGTATGAAGAATAAAATGAAGTGGACAAGTATGACAGCCCATTGGTCAGCAATTATTAATTTCATCCGAAAATATGTTTATCCAGCAAGGATGATTGTAATCCTGTTGATGGCTGGCGCTACACTGCCACAAATTGCTGACGCGACGATTACCGATTGGGCAAGCACTGTCAACCTGAATTACGACATGAGCAATAAACCGGTTATCGCTCACGTCTGGAAAGAACAGAACGCAAATTGGCTTTATGGCGGATGGGTATGCAGGTCCGACCGTGATGAAAACGAGGGGGCGTGTGACGAGACAAAACTACCACCGGGTATGCTGTATGGGGTTACAAAAATTCGTCTGCGTTTCAGGGAACAAATCAGCCATGCTGAAACCACGCTTATACTGGACGGTCAGTCTGGTGGATTTTGTCTCTCCACTAAAATTAGTGGGGGGTCGGTATGTAAATATCTAATGCAAAACCTGTCTGTCAACATTCCTTCAAAAGAGTTTGCGAAGATACCAAAAACTGGCATATGGAAGGCTACGTTGGCCCTGGATGTGATTAGCAGGCATACCTGGAGTAAAGTTGGAGCCTGGACTGCAGATATCACGTTGACCGTTACAGACCACTTTGCTGAAAATGCGGCTATTTACTTTCCGCAATTTGGTACAGCAACGCCTCGTGTTGACCTGAATCTTCACCGGATGAATGCCTCACAAATGTCGGGCAGGGCTAATCTGGATATGTGTCTGTATGACGGAGGTGTGAAAGCCCGTTCATTACAGATGAAGATAGAAGGAAGCAATAAGTCAGGTACGGGATTTCAGGTTATAAAGAGCGATTCTGCTGATACGATTGATTATGTGGTCAGTATGAATTATGGGGGACGAAGTATTCCTGTCACCCGTGGTGTGGAGTTCAGCCTGGATAACGTGGATAAAGCAGCAACGCGTCCGGTGGTACTTCCCGGGCAACGGCAGGCGGTACGTTGTGTGCCAGTGCCCCTTACCCTGACAACACAACCCTTTAACATCAGGGAGAAGCGTTCTGGTGAGTATCAGGGAACGCTGACAGTGACAATGCTGATGGGAACACAAACCCCCTGACAGTAATTATTTATTTTATTGATATCTTTCTTATATGGTTTTTTAAATCAGAGTTCTCTTTATATACTTGTTTTATTTAATAAAGAAAATCTATTCACTTATGAAAATCAATGCGTGAGGTTCTGCTTTCCTATGACTGAGTATTTAGATGATAAAGATAAAGAATTATTGAAAGAAATCCAAAAAGATTGTGCACAAACTTTATGGCAACTTGCATATAAAGTGGGGCTTACGCCCACACCATGTTTCAAACGTTTAAAAAAACTTAAAGACAGGGGGGGTATCATTGGTCAGTTCGCTTTATTGGATAAAGAAAAACTAGGCCTTTCACTTAATGTCTTTATTATGATTAACATATCTGAGGAGCAATACGCTAGTATTTCTGAGGAAATAAAGTCAATGCCTGAGGTTATTGCCTTTTATCGAATTTCTGGATCATTTAATTATTTAATGCATACAGTATTTACAGATATGAACGATTACTATAGTTTTTATGAGAAAATAATATTAACTAATTCTTCAATTAGTGGATCTGCATCGAGCTTTGTTCTTGAGCAAATAAAGGAAACAAACGAACTGCCAGTGTGAAAGTGTGATGTGTACTTACTGATTTAATACATTATTATCCTTCTTATGGAACAACAACGGCAGATTGCGGCTGTTGAACAAGGATTTTAATCAGCAGTGGTGAGATTAAGCGGCACAGAATAACATAGCGGAATATCATATGGTTAAATATCACCCCGTGCATGTAACAAAAAACCGCATTAAAACAGATGATGTTACTGATATTTATTTCGTTGAATCCTTCTGGAAAGAAGGCGAAAACCACATAATTGAGTCATTGACGTTTTTTGAAGAGTTACAAAAGTCATTTAATTTATTCAACCATAAATATGGGATAAATAAATATATACTCAGGCTCCCCTGGGAATTTGTGCTCATACATTTGGAAAGGATCAGTAAATTAAATAGCGTCGGGTTATTTGCTGTTTCTGTTGACTTTAATAATAACCACAAATTTCTGAGCGAGTACATCAGGAGTCGCAGAGATTATGGTATGGAAGTTTGGTTTGATTTTTGTGGTAAACATTCTTATTCCAGTGAAATTAAAAACCTTGGGTTCTTTTTTCAGGCTTGTGTAGTGCCTCGTGATCCTAATTTTATTAGTAGTGTTTATCATTATCATAAGTTTCAAAAGATTCTTGTCGGGGATATAAATGATGTAGAACAGAGAGCCGTGTACCAGAACGAAGTTGATTACATGTATGGAATGCAATGGCCATCGTCATATGACGGTTTTTTCTTTCGGGATCCTAAAAAAATGAAACTTGGTGTATATAACAGAAGGAGTGAAGATTTGAATCAAAAATATCTTATTTATTTTTTTGTTTAATTATTGTTTTGTTTTTTATTATGATTAAATATAAAGAATATCATTGTTCGTGTGGTGGGGAGGCTGAAAGTTTAGGGGATGACCGTTTATCAACAATTTTATTACAGCCACCATACGAATGGTTTATATATGCACTAGATGTATTATTTTAGTTTAATATATCGATGGTTGCTATTTGCATTGATGATGTTCCGTTACATTAAGGAATATACATCTGTATCTCTTTATACGCACGCTCACATTACTAATCATTATTAATATGAGTGTGGTTCTTGTTTTACGCATGCATGGTTGCATGTGACGTTAAATTTAAATGAGCTGACTGTATGAATTCTAAATACTTTAGAGAGGTATTTTTTGTCTCGGTAGTTGTTATATTATTATTTTATTTGGTGTTATTTGCAGCCAGTGCTCATGCTGAAGGCGGTTTCAGCTCTGGAGGCATTGGGTTATTTATGACGGGAACAAGAGAGATGCTACTGTAGAGATAATAAATTCTGCTAAAGATTCCCCAATTCTTGTGCATTGACATCCTCCACGTCCTGAAGGGCGTGGGTTCCTGCTCCAACGGGCTGCCTGACTGCACGCTCCTTCCACAGGCAAGCACGGCGTGTCCCGCTCTAAAATGTTACGCGCGCCGTTTACATCGGCGTTCGCAGTATATCTTCATACCAGACACTTGTAAGTATCTCGCATAATCGTGCCATTCACATTTAGAGATCATACAACAGGACGGGGCTGTTTTTGGGCAGCCGGAAGTTAAGCCCATACCAGAAACGTTGCAGTGTACTGAAAAATGGCGCCAGGTTGCACCTGTTCAACGATTTTCTGAAGGCGCAGGAGTATTCATTACTGATATCCTCCATTGCGCCTTCGGGAACCCACAGGACCAGCTATTTTACCAATAGTGTTTAAAAGGCGTAAGTAATGCCGAGCATGAAGTCATTGGAGGCAACCTTTGTGTCTGCATCATAAGCGGTATGTTCATCACCAGCATAGTGATTTTTTGAAATGCTTACTTTGCCTGCATTAATGTATTTATAACTGGCGTCAATCATAATATTATCTGTTACAGCATATTTTGCACCGATACCTGCGCCCCAGGCAAAGTTATTTTTTGAAGCAGACAGAGTTTCATTAATACCAAAACCAACAGGAATGGTGTTATTACTTAGCTTCACATGAGCAAGGCCAACGCCTGCGCTGATATAGGGGGTAAATGCCGTACTATTGTGAAAATCATAATAGCCATTAACCATGTAAGTGGTCATTCGGATCTGATTTTTTACATTTATGTGTACTGGATCACCAAATGCAATAATATCCTGCCCGCCTTTAGCATCCGTCTCACCTCTGAAAGTGGTATCCAGTTCTAAACGTACTGGAAGCTGGAATGGATCATAAAAGTCATAACCGATAGCAACCCCGCCGCCAAAAACGCCTTTGGTACGGTCAGGTAACGTTGCATGACCATTGACTATCTCATCCTGGCTGAAGGTTGAGTTGATTCCATAGACATTGACTACGGATGTTCCCGCTTTCCCGGTGATATAGATCCCTTCTTTTGCTGATGCAGTAGCGGACCAGGCTACCACAAGGGGAATGATGCAGACTGCGAAAAAGTTTTTCATTTCAGAACCTGCCTTAATATTGGGCTAAAAGACAAGTTTCACGGTATAGGGTGTGATATAACGATTACATAAACGAAGCCCAAAAAACGGTCTATTGTAACGCTGGGTTTTCTGTAAGCGGGTAAAAAATGAGATGAAAATATTAAATAACAATACGATAATCGTCGGTATGGAAATCCATCTCCTCGCCAAATTGCCCAACGTATGCCAGCCCCACGTACGGTTTCACTTCTACGTTATGTAACGGGTAGTGTGAGATGGTGCGATGCTGTAAGAAAAAGATGAAGATGAATTTGTACCTGTCCTGGATAAAGCCCGTTATCCAGGAATAACGGGCAAAAATATTTACTCAAGTGCCTGGGCGAGATCTTGTTGTACCTGTTGACGCTGTTCTGGTGTTAAGACTTTGCTTAAATCAAAATAATATTTAACCCGATAATAGCGAGCCTGTTGTTCTATGTTACTGAAGGCTGCAAGCTGCTGTTTTACGGCGGCGTCATCCCATTTACCGGATTTAATCACCTCTATCAGCGCACCGTCTTTAATTCCCTTCATAGAAATCTGACTGACGTCGGTTTCCAGTTGTTGGTGAAGTTTTTTGATCCGGGTAATCTGATCGTTTGTCAGCTTCAGATGCTGGACAATAGGATCCTGGGCGGGCAGGGGAGGATTGGGGACAGCGGTGGCGAAAGCGCCAAAAGAAACGCCCGCCAGAGTCGCTGCCAGTAAAGTTGTGCGTACAAAGTTTTTCATGAAGATATCCTGATAAGGGAGTGATTAACCGTTTTTATTACCCACGAATGGCGAGCAATTATCTTAGAGCCTATCCCAGTAGGCGTTATTGGCGCAGCCAGTTTGGACACGGACAGCGCGCAAAAACCGGAGCGTACACGTAGTACGTGAGGATTTTGAGCACTGCCCAGGTCCAAAATGGCAAGTAAAATAGCCCTAATGGGATAGGCTCTTAGTCAGAATACGTTGCCTGCCACATTACGCCACGCGAATTTGTTTTACGGAGAGTTACGGAGTGAAACAATCCCGCCGCGCTGAGCGGCAGGTTGCTTACAAGGTGAATGGATCGGCATCGCGCCAGGCTGGAAATTTTTCGCGATAGTCCTGCAAGGCGACGAGAGAAAGATCGGCATCGATACGTGTCGCCTGGTGTGGTTCGGCGGTGGCGATAATGTCGCCTTGGGGATTAATGATCCGGCTATCGCCGCGATAATGTAACCCGTTGCCATCGGTGCCAACCCGGTTGCAGCCTGCGACATAAGCCTGATTTTCAATAGCGCGCGCCGTCAGTAATGTTTGCCAGTGTAGCGAGCGCGGCGCGGGCCAGTTCGCTACATACAGCGCCAGATAGTAATCATTGCGGTTGCGCGACCATATCGGAAAGCGCAGATCGTAACAGATCAGCGGCAGGATGCGCCAACCGCGCCACTGCACGATGATGCGTTTATCGCCTGCGGCATAATGTTGATGTTCATCCGCCATACGAAACAGATGGCGCTTATCATAGAGATGAACCTTGCCTTCCGGTTCAACCAGTAAGAAGCGATTTACGGCGCCGCGCTCAGTTTGTAGCGCCGCGCTGCCGGCAATCAGAGCGTCAGTTTGTCGGGCTTTGGCCTGCATCCACGTCATCACGCTATCTTGCGAAAGTGAGTTATTAGCGGCCTCCATCGCAAAGCCGGTGGTAAACATTTCAGGCAGAACAATCACATCCCGGCCAGATACGAGCTCTAGCTGTCTGTCAAAATGACGCAGGTTTGCCGGGCCGTCCATCCAGACTAAAGGTTGTTGCAACAGAGTAATTTTCAAACCAGACACGATCGGAGCTCCTCATTGAACAGCGTCTTTACACTGTAGCATGAGCAATAATAAAAAAGCGGCAAGAAAAAGCCCCGCGAAAGCGGGGCAGGAAAGACGCGAGACTGATTATGCGGCTTTGACTTTACGCACTTTCTCCGGCAGCTTTACCGGTTTGGTCGCCAGCGCTTCAGGTTCAAAATCATCAACGTTGATACTGCGCAGGCGGCTCTCTTCCGCTTTCGCCAGGATGGCGGCTTCATCTTTATCTATAAGCCCTTTCGCCAGCGCATTGCGCGCCAGTTCATCCAGACGAGTAAACGGCAGATTTTTACCCAGTTCTTTGCAGATGCGCTGGTGGATAGGGTCGGCAGCGATGACATCACGCAGCGCTTCTTCCAGTAAACCGACCGGATTATGTTCGGCGGGCGTCAGATACTGACCGCGCCCAATGCGTGAACGTGTGGCGTTCGGCACCTGTAGGATCTTCGCCACGGCGTGATCCAGCTTATCAGACGGCGCCAGATAATGACGGCCAGTCGGGAAGATCATCGCGGTGAGCAATCCGGCCACGACGCGGTTCGGGAAGTTCTGCAGCAGATCGTCCATCGCTTGTTCAGCACGATACAGCGCATCCTGTACGCCCCAGTGCACCAGCGGCAGGTCGGCTTCGTGGCGACCTTCGTCGTCGTAACGCTTCAGTACGGCTGAGGCCAGATAAAGCTGACTCAACACATCGCCCAGACGCGCGGAAATACGCTCGCGGCGTTTCAGGCTGCCGCCCAGTACCGCCATTGACACGTCAGACAGCAGCGCCAGGTTTGCGCTCAGTCGGTTCAGATGCTGGTAATAACGCTTCGTGGCGTCGCCGGTTGGCGTATGGCTCGTTAATCCGCGGGTCAGGCCAAGCCAGAAACTGCGGACGGTATTGCTGCCGACATGGCCAATATGTTTAAACAACAGTTTATCAAAGGCATTCACATCATTATTCTGCGCTGCGGCCATCTCTTCCAGTACATAAGGATGGCAGCGAATGGCACCCTGACCAAAGATCATCATGCTACGGGTCAGGATATTCGCGCCTTCCACGGTGATCGCGATAGGCGCGCCCTGGTAAGCACGCGCCAGGAAGTTGCTCTCGCCCAGCATAATGCCTTTACCACCAGTGATATCCATCGCGTCGATAATGGACTGCTGGCCGCGGTGGGTGCAGTGGTACTTCACGATAGCCGACAGTACCGCCGGTTTTTCGCCCAGCATAATGCCGTAGGTGATTAACGATGCGGCGGCATCCATCACATAAGCGTTACCTGCAATACGCGCCAGCGGTTCTTCAATACCTTCCATCTTGCCGATAGAAATTTTGAACTGACGACGAATGTGAGCATAGGCGCCGGTTGCCAGCGCGACGGATTTCACCCCGCCAGTGGAGTTGGACGGCAGGGTAATACCGCGTCCTACCGACAAACATTCCACCAGCATACGCCAGCCCTGTCCGGCCATTTTGGGGCCGCCGATAATATAATCAATAGGCACGAAAATATCGTTACCGCGGGTTGGGCCATTCTGGAACGGAACGTTAAGCGGGAAGTGACGACGACCAATTTCCACACCCGGCGTTGAGGTGGGGATCAGGGCGCAGGTAATACCCAGCTCTTCTTCTCCGCCTAACAATCTATCCGGATCGGAAAGCTTAAACGCCAGACCCAACACGGTAGCTATCGGCGCCAGCGTAATGTAACGCTTGTTCCAGGTCAGGCGCATACCCAGCACCTGCTGGCCCTGCCATTCGCCCATGCAAACCACGCCGGTATCCGGAATGGCGCCTGCATCAGAACCTGCTTCCGGGCTGGTCAGCGCAAAGCAGGGGATCTCCTGGCCGCGCGCCAGTCGCGGCAGATAGTGATTCTTCTGCTCTTCCGTACCATAGTGCTGCAATAACTCGCCAGGGCCGAGTGAGTTTGGAACGCCGACGGTGATAGCCAGAATCCCGGAGACGCCGGACAGTTTTTGCAGTACACGGGACTGCGCATAAGCGGAGAAATCCAGCCCGCCATACTCTTTTTTAATGATCATCGCAAAAAAACGATGCTCTTTCAGGTAAGCCCACAGTTCCGGCGGCAGATCCGCCAGTTCATGGGTAATCTGAAAATCGTTCGCCATCCGGCACGCTTCTTCTACCGGACCGTCGAGAAACGCTTGCTCTTCGGCAGTGAGTTGCGGTTGCGGATAGTTGTGCAGTTTTTTCCAGTCAGGCTTGCCCTGGAACAGATCGCCTTCCCACCAGGTTGTACCGGCATCAATCGCTTCTTTCTCAGTGCGCGACATCGGCGGCATGACCTTACGGAAGCCGCGGAACACCGGTGCGGAAATCATTGATTTTCGCATCGGTGTGAGGTTAAACGGCACGAGGATAATGGCCAGAGGAACCAACAGCCAGATGGACCACAGGCCAGCGACGCCAAGTGCGGCGGTCCAGGCGAGCAGAATCAGGCTGCTGAGAAATAAACTCACGCGGTGATAGAACAATGCGCCGAGCAGAACAACCGTAGCGATAATACTCAAAATCATCATAACGAAAAGCTCCCTTGCTTGTAGGAGGTCTGACCACTTGTGATGATTAGGTTGTAGTGGATGTAAAATCTTTTAGCAATGTGTTTACAAAATAATTACAACAAAGCTCACATTGTTGCCGTTTTTGGGGGCACGAAAAATCAAAAGCGTGAGGCGTTAATTCGGCTTATGCTTCTCGCCTGTACTGCTATCCGGTACACTGCATACTGTCATTTACATTCATGCTGAAGGATATCCTCATGTACCAGGATCTTATTCGTAACGAACTGAACGAAGCGGCGGAAACGCTGGCTAATTTTTTAAAAGATGACGCCAATATTCACGCCATTCAGCGCGCGGCGGTCCTGTTGGCTGACAGTTTTAAAGCGGGTGGTAAGGTACTTTCCTGCGGTAACGGCGGCTCCCATTGCGATGCGATGCACTTTGCTGAAGAGCTGACAGGTCGTTATCGTGAAAATCGTCCGGGCTACCCGGCAATTGCGATTTCTGATGTTAGCCATATATCCTGCGTCAGTAATGATTTTGGCTATGACTATATTTTCTCTCGTTACGTTGAGGCGGTAGGGCGCGAAGGCGATGTCCTGTTAGGGATCTCGACGTCGGGTAACTCTGGTAACGTGATTAAAGCGATTGCCGCGGCCCGTGAAAAAGGCATGAAAGTGATTACGTTGACCGGCAAAGACGGCGGCAAAATGGCGGGAACGGCGGATATTGAAATTCGCGTACCGCACTTCGGTTATGCCGATCGTATTCAGGAAATTCATATCAAAGTAATTCATATCCTGATTCAACTGATCGAAAAAGAGATGGTTAAATAACTATACCCGTCATACTTCAAGCTGCAGGTGCGTTGGTTGCGCTCAGAAACCCCAGTCACATAGTTATCTATGTTCCTGGGGATTTCCTCCCTTACCGCCTTCCTGCAACTCGAATTATTTAGGGTATAGCATATTGTTTTCTTTGATATTTTGAGATTTGATTGGCTGTAAAAATTACGCCTTCCCGCTTAAGGCGTTTGTGGAGGTGATGTATGTGCGAACTGCTTGGGATGAGCGCCAATGTGCCGACGGATATCTGCTTTAGCTTCACCGGACTGGTGCTGCGTGGCGGCGGAACCGGGCCGCATAAAGACGGCTGGGGAATTACCTTTTACGAAGGAAAGGGCTGTCGCACGTTTAAAGATCCGCAACCGAGCTACCATTCGCCGATTGCGAAACTGGTACAGAATTACCCGATCAAGTCCTGCTCGGTTATCGCCCATATCCGTCAGGCTAATCGCGGTGAAGTTGCGCTGGAAAATACACACCCTTTTACCCGGGAATTATGGGGACGCAACTGGACTTATGCTCATAACGGTCAGCTCAACGGTTATAAGTCGCTGGAAACCGGTAATTTTCGTCCGGTGGGGGAAACCGACAGCGAAAAAGCGTTTTGCTGGCTATTGCATAAATTAACGCAGCGTTATCCCCGCACGCCGGGCAACATGACAGCGGTATTTAAATATATTGCGACACTGGCGACGGTATTACGTGAAAAAGGCGTTTTTAACATGCTGCTGTCAGATGGGCGATATGTGATGGCGTTTTGCTCAACCCATTTGCACTGGATCACTCGTCGGGCGCCGTTTGGCGTAGCCACGCTGGTGGATCAGGATATGGAAATTGATTTCAGTTCACAGACCACGCCAAATGACGTGGTTACCGTGATTGCTACCCAGCCGCTAACGGGGAATGAAACCTGGCAAAAGATTATGCCAGGCGAATGGGCGTTATTTTGCCTCGGAGAGCGTATAATTTGAGGCCAGCTGTGGCTGAACGACTTCGTGACTCAACGGTTTGCTCACGACGTAACGCCCATCAACGATAGAAACAGTTGGCGGCTTATGCGTTTGTTCAAAATAATCGTAGCCGGGTTTTAGCTGCGCCCAGAAATCTTTGTAATATGAATATTTATGACGCTGCATATTGGCGTCGGTCATCCGGAACGGATAAATACTCACCTGCACGCTCGGCTGACCAAAGACCAGCGCGGCGGTGACAAACTGGAAAATCTCATCAATGCCGCTGTCGGTCATGGCATAGCAGCCGACGGAAACACAGGCGCCGTGAATCATCAGATATTTACCATCATAGCCATGCGCGCGATCGTAGGCATTGGGAAAACCAATGTTGATGGCCTTATAAAAACGGCTGTCTGGCTTGAGTTGATTGCGCTGAACGCTGTAAAACCCTTCCGGACTTTTAAAATCGCCCTGACGGCGTTTCGGGCCTAACCCACCGGAATAGTTGCAAATTTTGTAGCTATCAAGCAACTGGTATTGCTCACCCATTTTGACGTAGAGATCAAGAGTGCGCTCTTCTTTAAAAATCTGAATATAGACCGGTGAGCCCATTAACTGCTGCTTATACTCTTTACTGACCGGCGTGACGGGGCTGCTGCTCAGCAAACCGGCAAATGAGACGCACGGCATCAGAAGCATCGCAAGAAAAAATGCGATTTTACGCATACTGCTTGTTCCTTGATAAAACGGTTACACACGCCAGAACGGCAAAAGAGTCCCCAAATCGGAGTAATCTGGATTTGGAGCGCTCACATTAGCACCACGGCAGTTTTTCGCAAGTCCCCGTGTGTACGTTTACAATTTTCCCGCCGCTTTCGTCGTCATACCTTCGAATATGTCGCATTTTTAACGCGAATGTCTCTTTGCGCGCAATAAAACATACTGTACACTTAAACAGTATTGTGGGGGCGAGCGATGCGCAAAATCATACATGTTGATATGGACTGTTTTTTTGCCGCGGTAGAGATGCGTGATAATCCGGCGTTACGCGATATTCCCATTGCCATTGGCGGGAGTCGTGAGCGAAGAGGAGTTATCAGTACCGCCAACTATCCTGCGCGCCAGTTTGGCGTACGCAGCGCGATGCCGACCGCCATGGCGCTAAAGCTGTGCCCCCATCTCACCCTATTGCCTGGCCGCTTTGTCGCCTATAAAGAGGCTTCGCGGCATGTACGTGACATCTTTTCCCGCTACACTTCACTGATTGAACCGCTCTCGCTGGATGAAGCCTGGCTGGATGTGACTGACAGCCCGCACTGTTATGGATCGGCGACGCTGATCGCTAGGGAGATTCGTCAGACTATTTTCAATGAACTGCAACTCACCGCCTCCGCTGGCGTTGCGCCAGTGAAATTTCTGGCGAAGATCGCCTCCGATCTCAATAAACCGAACGGACAATATGTTATTACGCCAGCCGATGTACCCGGCTTTCTTAAAACGTTGCCGTTAGCCAAAATTCCAGGCGTGGGGAAAGTTTCCGCCGCCAAACTGGAAAATATGGGGTTAAGAACCTGCGGGGATATTCAACAGTGCGATCTGGCGATGCTTCTCAAACGCTTCGGTAAATTTGGCCGGGTATTATGGGAGCGTAGTCAGGGTATTGACGAGCGTGATGTTAACAGCGAAAGGCTGCGTAAATCGGTAGGCGTTGAGCGTACTCTGGCGGAGGATATTCATGAGTGGTCGGACTGCGAGGCCATTATTGAACATTTATATCCGGAACTGGAGCGTCGTCTGGCTATAGTGAAGCCCGATTTACTGATTGCACGCCAGGGCGTTAAATTAAAATTTAATGATTTTCAGCAAACCACTCAGGAACATGTCTGGCCGCAATTAAATAAAGAAGACTTAATTATCACCGCCCGTAAAACCTGGAACGAGCGTCGCGGCGAGCGCGGCGTACGGCTGGTGGGGCTACACGTAACGCTGCTCGACCCTCAGTTGGAACGACAGTTGGTGTTAGGGTTATAAGTCAGGCCATTAAGATTTTATCACTATTACGATTGCGCCATCTAAATTTCAGTATTACTATACCCGCGTTTTCTCATTCTCAATAACTGCAAAGGAGGTTCATCATGACACTTTATTCTCTGAACGCACTTTGCAGACCTTTCCTGGATTAATTTTCTTTTATTGCCCTAGATTAGTCTGCCATTTCCTGATTTTTTAATTCATATATGGAATGGTATATGGGCAATTATATTCGTCCTTTATCAGATGTGGTATTTTCTATCGCATCGGATAACCTGTGGATCGAAGATTCCGCGATCCAACAATTATATACGACGGCTAAGTTAACCGGTATGAAACGCGTTATCGGGATGCCAGATCTGCATCCGGGGCGCGGCTATCCTATTGGCGCAGCCTTTTTCTCGCGTGGACGTTTTTATCCGGCGCTGGTCGGCAACGATATCGGCTGCGGCATGGCGTTATGGCAAACGGATATTTTAGGGCGTAAATATAACGCCGATAAACTGGAGAAGCGGCTGGCGTCGCTGCCTGACGTGGCGGACGCGCAGTGGCTGGAGGAGAATGTCCCCGCCGCAATGCAGCATCATTCGTGGCGCTCTGCGCTGGGTTCCATTGGCGGCGGCAATCATTTTGCCGAGCTGCAGCAGGTCGATCGCATCGTCGATGCTGATTCGTTCGCTTTGTCGGGGTTGCAAAAAGCGCAGTTATTACTGCTGGTACACAGTGGTTCACGCGGTCTGGGGCAAGCTATCCTGCGTCGTCATGTGGAGGCGTTTTCGCATAACGGTTTGCCGGAAGATAGCGACGATGCGCGCCACTACCTTGCAGAACATGACGATGCGCTGGCATTTGCCCGCAGTAATCGCGCGCTGATTGCCCGCCGGATACTGCAACAGCTCAGGGCTGAGGGCGAACCGCGGCTGGATGTGGCGCATAACTTCGTTGAACCCTGTACTGTCGCGGGTGAGGCGGGGTGGCTGCACCGTAAAGGCGCTACGCCAGATGGGCAGGGACTGGTGATTATCCCCGGCTCGCGCGGCGATTATAGCTGGCTGGTGAAACCCGTCGTCAGCGAGGAGAGCCTCTTCTCCCTGGCGCACGGCGCGGGGCGCAAATGGATGCGTACCGAGTGTAAAGACCGGTTATCGGCAAAATTTACCCCGCGACAGCTCTGCCGTACCGGGATGGGTAGCCGGGTGATTTGCCGCGATCGCCAGCTCATTTATGAAGAAGCGCCGCAGGCGTATAAATCCATCGATAGCGTTGTGGATTGTCTGGCAGACGCCGGACTGATTACGCCGGTTGCCTGCCTGCGTCCGGTGCTGACGCTGAAAACCTCAGGGGAGAAAAGCGCATGATCCTACTGCAACTTTCTTCCGCACAGGGACCGGACGAGTGTTGTCTGGCGGTAAAAAAAGCGCTGGACTGTCTGACGAAAGAAGCCGCCAGAGAAAAGGTATCGTTGACGCGACTTGAAACGGAGCCGGGACGATTACCAGACACGCTGCGTTCCGCGCTGGTCTCGCTGGACGGCGAAAAAGCTATGGCTTTCAGTGAACGTTGGTGCGGCACGTTACTATGGATTTGTACCAGCCCGTATCGCCCGCACCATGGGCGAAAAAACTGGTACGTCGGCATTGGGCGCTTTTCCGCCGACGAACACATACAGTCTGATGAGATTCGTTTCGAGACTCTGCGCTCTTCCGGCCCGGGTGGGCAGCACGTTAATAAAACCGACTCGGCAGTGCGGGCCACGCACCTGGCGAGCGGGATTAGCGTGAAGGTTCAGTCGGAGCGCAGTCAACATGCGAATAAGCGTCTGGCCCGGCTGCTGATTGCCTGGCGGCTGGAACAGCAACGGCAAAATGAGTGTGCGGCGTTGAAGTCTGAAAGGCGTCTGTTCCATCATCAGATTGAGCGCGGCAATCCGCTGCGGATATTTAAAGGAATGGCGTTTACGCCACAATAATTCGGTGCTACCAGCGCTGTTATAGGGCTGTCCGGCTATTCGCGTGTAGCCGCAGCGCTATTCAGCGCATCCAGGAGAGCTTATCTGGCAATGGATACCCGATATTCCATATTGATAGCCCGTACCAGAAATGGGACGGGCATTTTAGCGCTTTCTTACTTCGCAGGAATCGCTTTCAGCAATTCGGTCAGCAGAGTCCAGTAGTGGCCGACGCTTTCGATATGTACCTGCTCATCCGGAGAGTGAGGTCCGGTAATGGTAGGCCCAATAGAAACCATGTCCATATCCGGATAGGGTTTCTTAAACAGACCGCATTCCAGGCCGGCGTGGATAATCTGGATGTTCGGTGTCTTGTTGAACAGACGCTGATAGGTTTCCCGCACCAGGTGCATGACCGGCGAGTTCGCATCGGGCTGCCAGCCAGGATAGCTGCCTTTTGCTTCGGTTTTCGCGCCAGCCAGCTTGCCCAGCGAATCCAGCATACTCACCACATAATCTTTACCGCTGTCGATAAGAGAGCGAATCAGGCAGTGAATTTCGACATTCGCATCAGACATTGTGACCACGCCAACGTTCAGCGATGTTTCCACTACGCCTTTCGCCACGTCTGAATTGCGGATCACGCCGTTCGGCGTTGCGTTCAGCAGGCGCACAAAGGTATCGCGTGACGGCGCGGTCAATGCGGCTTTATCACTGGCAACCTCATTGAGTTGCAGCGTCAGGTTTTTCTCTTTTTCCGCCAGTTCGTTTTTCAGAATATCCTGGTAAGCGTTCACTAACGTTTTCAGAGCGTCTACGTTGTCTGCGGCAACGGCGAGGGTAGCGAACGCTTCGCGCGGAATCGCGTTACGCAGCGTGCCGCCGTTGAAATCGATCAGACGCAGATCCAGTTCTTCTGCGTGCCCGGCCAGAAAACGCGCCAGCAATTTGTTAGCATTGCCAAGGCCTAGGTGAATTTCACCACCGGAGTGGCCGCCTTTCAGGCCTTTCAGAGTTAGCTTAAAGCATGCAAATCCTGCGGGTACAGCTTCACGGGTCAACGGCAGATTAGAGGTAAAATCGATGCCGCCTGCGCAGCCCATATAGATCTCACCTTCTTCTTCAGAGTCGGTGTTGATCAGGATGTCGGCCTGCAACCAGCCGGACTGGAGGCCGAACGCGCCATCCATGCCCGCTTCTTCGGTCATGGTCAGCAGCACTTCCAGCGGGCCGTGGACGACATTATCGTCAGCCAGTACCGCTAACGCAGAGGCCATTCCAATACCATTGTCGGCGCCGAGCGTAGTACCGCGCGCTTTAACCCATTCGCCATCAATATAAGGCTGGATAGGATCTGTAGTGAAGTCGTGAACGGTGTCGCTATTTTTTTGCGGCACCATATCCAGATGCGCCTGTAAAACGACCGGCTTGCGATTTTCCATACCTGCAGTGGCGGGCTTACGGATCAGAATATTACCGACCTGGTCGCGATCCACGTAAAGGCCTTTCTCTTTGGCCCAACTCACAATATGTTCCGCGAGTTGCTCTTCGTGATAGGACGGGTGAGGAATAGAACAGATTTTGGCAAAAATATCCCACAAAGGTTGTGGTGATAACTGAGACAGTTCAGACACGATAAGTCTCCTTGGCGGTGGTCTGAAAAACGTTCTTACAGGCCACAGGGTTAGCGGAATTGATAACTCTTACGAGATGCGACTGAGAATACCACTTTCTCCGTCTGCGGGTAGTATAAAGCATACAAAAAGAGGCGTGGATTCCGCTAAACACTGGTTTTTAGCGCGTCAGGTCTCTATAATCTCGCGCAACTATTTCCCCCTCGAACACTTTTTAAGCCGTAGATAAACAGGCTGGGACACTTCACATGAGCGAAAAATACGTCGTCACCTGGGACATGTTGCAGATTCACGCACGCAAACTGGCGAGCCGCCTCATGCCTTCAGAACAATGGAAAGGCATTATTGCCGTAAGTCGTGGCGGCCTTGTACCGGGCGCACTACTGGCGCGTGAATTGGGCATTCGTCATGTCGATACCGTATGCATCTCCAGCTACGATCACGATAACCAGCGCGAACTGAAAGTGCTGAAACGTGCAGAAGGCGACGGCGAAGGCTTTATCGTCATCGACGATCTGGTCGATACCGGCGGCACCGCCGTCGCGATTCGCGAAATGTACCCTAAAGCGCATTTCGTCACGATTTTCGCTAAACCGGCGGGCCGTCCGCTGGTTGATGATTATATTATTGATATTCCTCAGAACACCTGGATTGAGCAGCCCTGGGATATGGGTGTGGTATTTGTACCGCCGATTTCAGGTCGTTAATCAGCAGCTTTTCAGAGCGCCCGGCAATGCCGGGCGCTGTTTTATTGGTTACAATAAGCCTCTATGAGTATCCAAGGAGGCTGCACGAATGACACAGGCTAACCTCAGCGAAACCCTGTTCAAACCCCGCTTTAAACATACTGAAACGTCTACCCTTGTCCGTCGGTTCAATCGTGGGTCGCAGCCGCCCATGCAATCCGCGCTGGACGGTAAGAACGTCCCGCACTGGTATCGCATGATAAACCGCCTGATGTGGATTTGGCGCGGCGTTGATCCACGAGAAATCCTTGATGTGCAGGCGCGTATTGTGATGAGCGACGCAGAGCGAACGGATGATGATTTATACGATACAGTCATCGGTTACCGCGGCGGCAACTGGATTTATGAGTGGGCAAAGCAGGCGATGGACTGGCAGCAGAAAGCCTGTCAGGAACAGGACGCCATGCGCAGCGGACGCTACTGGCTTCATGCCTCAACGCTCTATAACATTGCCGCCTACCCGCATTTGAAGGGCGATGAGCTGGCGGAGCAGGCGCAGGCGCTGGCGAATCGCGCCTATGAAGAGGCCGCGCAGCGGTTGCCCGGCTCGTTACGTGAAATGGAATTTGCCGTTCCTGGCGGTTCGCCTGTCACCGCGTTTTTACATATGCCGAAAGGGGATGGCCCGTTTCCGACGGTGCTCATGTGCGGCGGCCTGGACGCCATGCAAACCGACTATTACACCCTGTATGAACGCTATTTCGCGCCGCGCGGTATCGCGATGTTAACGCTTGATATGCCTTCGGTTGGATTTTCATCAAAGTGGAAATTAACCCAGGATTTCAGCTTGCTCCACCAGCATGTGTTAAAAGCGCTTCCTAATGTCCCCTGGGTGGATCATACCCGTGTTGCGGCGTTTGGTTTCCGTTTTGGCGCCAATGTTGCGGTGCGTCTGGCCTATCTGGAAGCGCCGCGTTTGAAAGCGGTGGCTTGCCTGGGGCCGGTGGTCCATGCGCTACTTAGCGATCCGCAACGACAGAGCACGGTGCCGGAGATGTATCTGGATGTGTTGGCCAGCCGTCTGGGTATGCATGATGCTTCGGATGAGGCGCTGCGTGTGGAGCTCAATCGCTATTCGTTGAAAGTACAGGGGCTACTGGGCAGACGTTGTCCTACGCCAATGCTTTCCGGCTTCTGGAAAAACGATCCTTTCAGCCCGGAAGAAGAGTCTCGCTTAATTACAACATCATCTTCAGACGGTAAGCTGATAGAGATCCCTTTTAACCCGGTGTACCGCAATTTTGACCGCGCGCTGCAAGAAATTACCGACTGGATTAATCATAGATTGTGTTAATAGATTGATAAATTCTATTGATTTGGTAAAACAGTTGCTTCATTAAAGGAGATCGCAATGACGTTACCGAGTGGACACCCGAAAAGTAGATTGATCAAGAAATTTACCGCGCTTGGCCCCTATATCCGGGAAGGGCAGTGCGAAGACAATCGTTTTTTTTTCGATTGCCTGGCAGTTTGCGTCAACGTGAAGCCCGCGCCAGAGAAGCGTGAATTTTGGGGCTGGTGGATGGAGCTGGAAGCACAAGAGAAACGCTTCACTTATCGTTATCAGTTTGGTTTGTTTGATAAAGAGGGCAACTGGACCGCAGTGCCGATTAACGAAACCGAAGTGGTGGAGCGACTGGAATACACGCTACGCGAGTTTCATGAAAAGCTACGCGACCTGCTGATTTCTATGGAGCTGGCGCTGGAGCCGTCTGACGATTTCAACGACGAGCCGGTAAAACTGTCGGCATAACCCTGCTGCCATGCCTGATGGCGTAGCGCCATCAGGCACAATGCGACTTATCAGAACTGGTAGGTCAACCCTATTGCCACAATATCATCGTCATTAATGCCTAACGTGTTATCGCTATCAAGCTGATTGATTTTGTAATCTACAAACGCGGACATATTTTTGTTGAAATAATAGGTTGCGCCAACGTCAATGTAATTCACCAAATCCTCACTGCCGACGCCCTCAATATCTTTGCCTTTTGACAGCACATAGCCTAATGACGGACGCAGACCAAAATCAAACTGATACTGGATAACTGCTTCGAAGTTTTGGGTTTTATTGGCAAATCCGCCGGAAACTGGCGTCATGTTGCGGGTTTCTGAATAGAAGGTCGCAATATAAATATCATTCGCGTCATATTTTACACCCGTAGCCCAGGCTTCGGCTTTATCGCCCGTACCGCGGCGCTGCAGATTTTGCTCCCTGGTGCGATCGGAGAGAGTATAAGCGCCGCTGACGGCAAAATCACTGCCGCCGAAATCGTAGCTCACGGATGTGCCGAAGCCGTTGCCGTTTTGCTTTTTCACATCGCGATCTTCGTTTTTCCCCTGATACTGTAAGGTAAGATCCAGTCCATCAACGATGCCGAAGAAATCGGTATTGCGGTAAGTCGCCAGCCCGCTGGCGCGTTTAGTCATAAAATTATCGGTCTGGGCGGAAGAGTCGCCGCCGAATTCGGGAAACATATCCGTCCAGGCCTCAACATCGTACAGCGCGCCCAGGTTACGTCCATAGTCAAAAGAACCGATATCTTTTAATTTCAGACCAGCAAAGGCCAGGCGGTTTTTTTGCTGGGACGAATCACTTTCGGCTTTATTACCGGCAAACTCAGCTTCCCAGCGCCCGTAGCCGGTCAATTGATCGTTAATTTGCGTTTCGCCTTTAAAACCAAAACGAACGTAGCTTTGATCGCCATCTTTGCTGTCATAATCGCTCATATAGTGCATGGCTTTAACTTTTCCATACACATCAAGCTTATTACCGTTTTTATTGTAAACCTCGGCGGCGTGAACAGATGCTGATGCGATGATACTCACCACTATTGCCAGAGTGCTCTTATTCATTTCCATTCCTGTTTTAATTACGCGCTATGATTTGTCGGGAAACCCGGTAAAAAACAGGAAGGTTTTTAACGTTCGGTAATGAAAGATTTATGACAAAGTGAGAATTTTTTTAAAAAATATGTTTAATTGTTGCGGTAATAAAATGGTCAAATTCCGCCGCTACGCTTGCTGATCCTGCGCAACAAAATTTCACGCTACGCGTACAGGTTGTTGGCAACCGGAGCCAGTCCTGCTAAAACGTTCATTTGGTCTTTATTTCTTATTTTGAACGGCAGAGAATCATGAGTGACAGCCAGACGCTGGTCGTAAAACTCGGCACCAGCGTGCTAACAGGCGGATCGCGCCGCCTGAACCGTGCCCATATCGTAGAACTTGTCCGCCAGTGCGCGCAGCTACACGCCGCGGGACATCGTATTGTTATTGTTACCTCTGGCGCGATTGCCGCCGGACGTGAACATCTCGGCTACCCGGAACTGCCGGCAACAATTGCCTCTAAACAGCTTCTGGCGGCGGTAGGGCAAAGCCGTCTGATTCAACTGTGGGAGCAGTTGTTTTCAATTTACGGTATCCATATCGGGCAGATGCTGTTGACGCGTGCGGATATGGAAGACAGAGAGCGCTTTCTGAACGCCCGCGATACGCTGCGTGCATTACTGGATAACCATATTGTGCCGGTTATCAATGAAAATGATGCCGTTGCGACAGCGGAAATTAAAGTGGGCGATAACGATAACCTCTCCGCGCTGGCGGCGATCCTGGCAGGCGCGGATAAACTGCTGCTGCTGACCGATCAGCAAGGATTATTTACCGCCGATCCGCGTAGCAATCCGCAGGCGGAGCTTATCAAAGATGTGTATGGCGTTGACGATGCGCTGCGCTCTATCGCGGGAGACAGCGTTTCCGGGCTGGGAACCGGTGGTATGAGCACTAAGCTTCAGGCGGCAGACGTGGCCTGTCGCGCGGGTATTGATACGATTATTGCCTCAGGCAGTAAACCGGGCGTTATCGGCGATGTGATGGAGGGGATTTCCGTCGGCACCCGTTTTCATGCGCAAGCCTCGCCGCTGGAGAACCGAAAACGTTGGATCTTCGGCGCGCCGCCGGCAGGCGAAATTACGGTTGATGAAGGCGCGACCGCGGCAATGCTGGAACGTGGCAGTTCACTTCTGCCAAAAGGCATCAAAAGCGTGACGGGCAATTTCTCGCGGGGGGAGGTCATCAGAATTTGTAACCTGCAAGGGCGTGATATTGCTCATGGCGTCAGCCGTTATAACAGTGATGCTCTGCGGCGGATAGCCGGTCACCACTCTCAACAAATCGATGCGATTCTGGGCTATGAATATGGCCCGGTCGCTGTTCATCGTGATGACATGATTACTCGATAAGGAACAGGCATATGCTGGAACAAATGGGCATTGCTGCTAAAGCGGCGTCGTATAAGCTGGCGCTGCTCTCCAGCGGCGAAAAAAATCGCGTGCTGGAAAAAATAGCCGATGAACTGGAAGCGCAAATGGAAAGTATCCTCAGCGCGAACGTACAAGATGTTGAGCAGGCGCGAGCCAACGGCCTGAGCGAAGCGATGCTGGACCGCCTGGCGCTGACCCCTGCGCGTCTGAAAGCGATTGCTGACGATGTGCGCCAGGTCTGTAATCTCGCCGACCCGGTCGGGCAGGTGATCGACGGCGGTCTGCTGGACAGCGGGCTACGTCTGGAACGCCGCCGCGTGCCGTTGGGCGTGGTTGGCGTTATCTATGAGGCGCGTCCGAATGTTACCGTTGATGTGGCTTCTTTGTGTCTGAAAACCGGTAATGCGGTGATTCTACGCGGTGGGAAAGAGACGCATCGCACGAATGCCGCAACCGTTCGTGTCATTCAGAAGGCGCTGAAAGCTTGCGGTTTACCGGAGGCAGCGGTTCAGGCGATTGATAATCCGGATCGTTCGCTGGTCAATGAAATGCTGCGTATGGATAAGTACATCGATATGCTGATCCCGCGCGGCGGCGCAGGCTTGCATAAACTGTGCCGCGAGCAATCCACCATTCCGGTGATTACCGGCGGGATTGGCGTGTGCCATATTTTTGTTGATAGCAGCGCAGACATCGCCCCGGCTCTGAAGATTATCGTCAACGCCAAAACCCAGCGCCCGAGCACCTGTAACACGGTGGAAACCTTGCTGGTGCATCAGGACATCGCAGAACGCTTTTTGCCTGCGCTGAGCAAGCAGATGGCGGAGAGCGGCGTGACGTTGCATGGGGATGAAACCGTCATGCAGGCACTGCATGGCCCTGCCAAACTGGTGCCGCTGAAACCGGAAGAGCTGGATAACGAGTTTCTGTCTCTGGATCTGAACGTTGTGGTGGTCGAAAATATGGATGGCGCTATCGCTCACATTCGCGAACATGGTACTCAGCACTCCGATGCGATTTTGACGAGTGATATGCATAATGCTGCGCGTTTCGTGAACGAAGTGGATTCCGCTGCGGTTTATGTCAACGCCTCTACCCGTTTTACCGACGGCGGGCAGTTTGGGCTTGGCGCAGAAGTGGCGGTCAGCACGCAGAAATTACATGCCCGCGGTCCGATGGGGCTTGAAGCGCTTACCACCTATAAGTGGATCGGCTTTGGCGATGGTACGATTCGTGCGTAATTAATGACGAGCGGTGCAAAAATAGCCGGTTGAGTAGCAAGGCTATTGACGCACCGCCCGGTTAGTTTTAACCTTCTACCCCGTGATTCACCCGCGTGAACACACCCTTCTCAGGGCCGATATAGCTCAGTTGGTAGAGCAGCGCATTCGTAATGCGAAGGTCGTAGGTTCGACTCCTATTATCGGCACCAGTTAAATCAAATACTTACGTATTATTCGTGCCTTCCTTATTTTTACTGTGGGACATATTTGGGACAGAAGTACCAAAGATCGAGTCAATTTGTCGAGCATGTTCAGTCAGGTGATTTGGTGCCAGATGAGCATATCGGCGAACCATTTCGATAGACTCCCAGCCACCCATTTCCTGCAATACCGAAATCGGAACGCCAGCCTGAACTAACCAACTTGCCCACGTGTGCCTCAGGTCATGAAAACGGAAGTCTTCAATGCCCGCTCGTTTTAATGCTGCCCTCCATGCAGTATTAGCGTCATAGCGCATCTTCCTCACTACAGGTGATTTAGTTCCGTCTGGCTTGGTGCTGCTTTCCTTGTAGACGAACACCCATTTGTGATGATTGCCTATTTGCTTTTTCAGCACCCGGCAAGCAGTATCATTCAGCGCCACGCCAATGGCCTGATTGGACTTGCTTTGCTCCGGGTGTATCCATGCCACCTTTCGTTGCATGTCTATCTGCTGCCACTCCAGATTGATAATGTTAGACCGCCTTAAGCCAGTAGAAAGCGCAAACTCTACGACTGACTTTAGCGGTTCCGGGCATTCATCAATCAGCCTTTTTGCCTCGTGAGGCTCAAGCCAGCGGATACGCTTATTTTTCGGCTGAGGAATTTTGATGATCGGAGCCTTATCGAGCATCTTCCATTCGCGTTCAGCAGCCCGGAGGAGTGCCTTAATGAATGAAAGGTGAGTTGCTTTTGTGGCTACTGCTGCCGGCTTAGGCTTGAATACCGGAGGCTGCCTCCCCTTCTTCCTGCAAGCTTCATCCATTAGCTTCCAGTTTTCCTCATGCCGCCGATTAGTCATCTTCTGGATGGCGGAGTAAATCTTCGTCTCGGTAATATCCTTCAACTGCATCCCTGCAAAATGCTGGATCCAGAATCCTATCCGACTCTTGTCATCATCCAGCGACTTCTTATGCGCCTTCTCCTCTAACCACCTGACACAGGCATCCTCAAAAGTCATGTCAGGCGTCTCTCCTAATTTACTTACCCTCCATGCTTCTGCCTTCAGCTTATCATGAAGCTCTGTGGCCTGCCTTTTGTCCTTTGTCCCAAGAGACTGCTTAAATCTTTTGCCGTTCGGCAATGTGAAACTGGCGTACCAGGTTTCACCTCTGCGGAATAGTGACATTTCAGTTCCTCTGTTATGTCATCACCCGCGCTCACCTGGACAGTATGCAGCGGAGACTGAAGCGCCGCAATGCAGGCTTGTCGTGTGGTGAGGTAAGGGGATTTAGGTTTGGAAGGGTCTTTGCGTGTTGCCTGAAGGCGGCCTGTGCGAATCCAGTTTGTAGCGGTAGGTCTGGATATTTTGAGAAATGCACAGGCCTCATCGAGTGTGAGGCTGTGTGATTCCATAGTTACTCCGCTGTTTCTTCTTCGTCTTCTTTTGCGTTAGCGATGTCGTAGAATTGCCCGTAAGTTATTTTCTTGAATGCATCAGGGATAACAACTTCGCCATGCTGCTCTTCTTTGTTATTTGGTATTGCAAAAATAAGACAATCATCGCGTTGCGGGTGCTTGCCGCCGTACGTTGATAACATAGCGAAACCAAAGCCACGCCCAGATTGACAGCCAATTCCTGTGCGCATAATCCCGTAATGATTAGCGATGTAGTCATTCCACTCAGGTAATGCTTTTAGCTTGACGTTAGCTTCGTGGATAACTGCATCAAGCTCCTTGTTATATGCACGGCCTTCTTTTGTATTTCCCTTTCCTCGTACTATCACAACTCGCTTCCCATCCAAAAAATCCTCACGCTTGATTGTTATCTGGCATGGGAATTCATATCCTTTTTCCCAAACGAAACTTTGCAGCAAGCCACCTCCACCACCCCAATTACGAGTTGTTGTCCATGCTATAGCACCAACCTGTTCTGCTGCGGCTGGGAGGATAGAATTACGTTGTTCGTTAATGGTATCGTATGAACTGATAAGTTCCTTAACATCATCACCTTCAACCATGTAGTAATCGTAATACTTGCTCTGGTCTGACATTATCTATCTCCAATAAAAAACCCGCCGTAGCGAGTTCAGATAAAAGAAATCCCCGCGAGCGCGAGGATTGTTATTGCTGCGGTGCTGCTGGCAGCGGCATCCAGTGGGTTACACCGATAATTTCCATGCCCTCCCAATAGTCAAAGAACCCATCATCGTCGTATGTAGCAACGAACATCCCCTGACCAAGACATTTTCCGGTAAAAATTGCGATGGGTTTAGATTCATCATTATCTGGCATTCGCTCACTACAGCTTATCCAACTACCCGGACTTACCGGAGAGTTGCCAATTACAGCCTCCTGATAGCGCTCAATCCTGACGTATTCCTGCACCTTATTATCATCGCATGCGAGCAACCACTGAGCAGCTTTTGCACCATCTGTGTGGAATGCGCAGGTGCGCCCATCATCAAATTGCATTTCGTAGAGGTCAGCAACCTGTTCAAACTGCGTTTGTGGCAACTCGTAAGTTTGGCTTACAGGTTCACCACCCTGAAGCATGGCAGCGCGACAGGCGTTCCATGCTCTCATTGCAAGAGTTGCCCGGTCCTCCTTCGCCATTCCGTTGATTTGCACAAAGTTGCAGGCGGTGGAAAAGTTCATTTCTTCAGGCACTACCGGCACTAGCTGCTCTTTGAATTCGTCGGCATAACGAATAACCCGGTCAATAAGACGCTGTATCCAGCGCTCTATCTGGAAATTAAACTCTTCCTTTGATTCAGGTAACGCAACACCAACAACACCCAACGCCTTGTCCAGGTTTTTAGGGATAAATTCTTTGTCTACCGGTGCTGGTTGCGGCAACATCGCTTTGAATGCTTCTATACTGGCGCCATGTTTCTCCCGTTCTTCTGGTGTCATGGCTTCCAACTTGGCGTAATACTCTGCGCGGCGCTGCAATACAGTCAATAAAGTTTCTGTTTTACACCCTTTACCGAGGCGCAGACCAGGCACCAGATGCACTGGACATGGAAGCGTTTCAGGAACATGCGATACTGGTTGGGCGGCATATGCCTCAATGACTCCATTATCGATGGGCCACTTGCCATCCTTGATATAATCCGAGGTTCCGCCCACCTGCTGATCGGCAATGTGGAAAGCGCCAATAGGTTCCGCTTCGAGCGATGCCAGCGCGATACGCGCCAGCTCTGCCGCCTCTTCTGTCGGCAGCATAACGTTGCTACCAGCTCCATATATTTCGCGCCAATGCTGAATTTTGAGCAGGCGTTCTTTGGTAATAGTCATGGTGTACTCCAGTCATCCTCTCCGACAGACAGCAGAATGTTGACAGCACGCGTTAAAGCCATTCGCTCACCGCTTTTGAGAATTCGCGCTGCTTCTGTACAAGCGGACTCCGCAGATTCCGCTCTCTCCAGTAAGGTTTTGACGGTGTTTTCATATGTCCAACAGTCACGACCCAGTTCGGCACTACGTCTGTTGGCGGCTTCCAGCTTCTCTTTTAGTTCGTCAACCTCATCATTGAGTCTGCTAATTTCGTTACCACGCCAAACGAAGTCTTTCTGGTTTCGCGCCTCCAGTTCTCTAACTTTGCTATCGAGATTAAGGGATTTTTCGCTGTAAACTTGGCGTAACTGCTCTTTGTCCCACAGGTCAGACTCAAGTTTTTTGACCTTCTCACGCAGCAGCTCGTTGAGTTCTTCAAGTTCACTAATACGCAGCGCCTGTTTGTCGATGTAGCTCATTGGGCTGTCTCCATCTCCATTAGTTGCATTACGTGTCGCTTGTGCTCTTCGCTTTGCGGAACGCCAGTAAAGTTCACCACCATGAAATAAGCCAAGCGATCCTTGTACGTCACCTCATCCAGCACAACTGCTGGGAGTGGACGACGCCCAAATACCAATTGCTCCGCACGAGTCATGTCTCGCCAGTAAAGCGGACCATCAGCTAGGATGATTGGAATCTCATTGGTGATGAATTTTTTCAAAGTGGTGAGACGCTGCTTACCGTCAACAACTTCTATGTAAGGAAGTTCACGCGAACACCAGTCAGGTGCCTTTGCCAGCGCCACTGAGCCGATAGGAAAACCAGAAATAACTGCGTTTAAGAATGCCTGCTGCTCTTCATGCCCCCAGACATACCCGCGCTGATAATTGGCATCAAAATCAAGTTCACCACCAATGATCCAGTGAATGTACATATAAACCGGGTACTCACCGGTGCGCGCGTCGAATACCTGAGCATTGCGAATTCGGTTGCTCATTGAGCTGCCTCCTCAAAAATGACTTCACCATCAAGACCACCGACCTGATACAGGATCGAACCATCCTCCCGATATTCCATCGGCTCCGCACTCCAGCCTTCGCCATTTGGTTGGTTATCATCACCAAACTGTACAAAACCACCGGCAACCCTGCGAGCTTCGTAAATCTCGCCTTCAGTCCACCATCCTTCTGTATCTTTGAGGCATTTGATAAAAAATGGATTGCTCATGCTGCACCGCCTTTGCGCAGTTGGGTTTTCCATTCCTCAATCGATTTCTCTGCGTATTCACCTGACAAACCATCAGCCGTTGGTAGTGGGTCATTGGCTAAATCCTCTTTCGCTGACAAAATCATGCGTGTTACGTCGAGAACTTCTGATACAGGTTTATCGAGGAATCCGTGATTGAATGCGGCAGCGAGGCGACTGGCGGCATAGTTGATGCCCTCGTTACGAGCACTTTCCCGCACTTCTGCCAGCTCCGCGTATTTAGCCTCAAGTTCCGCATAATCACTATGACGCACCATATCAGTACAGAATGATTCTCCTGTTATTGGTGGTGATAACTGGTCACTGACAATCGTGTATATTTTCACTTCTTTCATTTCTTCCCACTCCGCAACATTGCATTCATATATTTGTTTTCATTCACTGATGGATGCTTACGACGGTTTGATTTAGGATTTCCATTACGATTCCCCCTGTTTCCGTAATTTAATTTTCTGCAATCGATTGGTGTGGGGCGCAGGTAACCATATATTTCTACTTGATATTCTGCTAGAGCATACGCATATTTTGCACCATCACATGTTGCATATGAGCCAAGGTGATGTAGTTTTCCATTAACACCTATGTATGCTCTCCATCCATAAGCATACCTTTCTGTGCCTATTTCAGTTCCTTTATTTCTACTTGTGTTGCTATTGTTTTCCCTACTGGAGACATCTCGTAGGTTTATAAACCTGTTGTCAGCTTTATTTCTGTTGATGTGATCAATTACATTTACTGGCCATTTCCCGGTAACATATAACCAAGCTAGTCTGTGCGCTAAATACCATTTTTTATTAATATATATCCTTATGTATCCCATCGAGTGCGTACAGCCAGTTGGTTTGAAACCAATTATATCCCCATTATTGGATTTAATTATCTTCTTGAAAATCCCAGTTTCTTTATCGTAGTGAATGTTGTTAATGAGGTATTCATATGAAATGTCATTTTTTGACATAATCCTTCTTACTCCTCAAAATCATTTCAAGATATCTGTTGTCGTTAACAGAACCGAAACTATTTCTCTTAAGAAATTCCTCTCTCGATGGCATTGGCTTTACGCGTTGGCGAATAATCATTTCCGATGGAAGGATTCCGGGGGCGTAGGACAAACCTCTCATGATGAATTCCTCAGTTATTGCTGATAGCGCCGTAACGCGAACGGTAATCACGAAGGCGCGTGTCGATTTCAATGAATTTGGTGTAAGTTGCTTTGCGGAATGGTCGGATGGATGTCTGGTAAATGCGCTCTTTCATTAATCTGTCTTTATATTCGTCTGCATACCGTGAGAATCTTTCATCCTTTGATTCCATTGGAATTTCGTCTTTCTTTTCGTAATACCTTGCGAAATTAGCCAGCACCTCATCTTTGGTGCAGCCTGAAAGGCGATATGGCGAGATCGCCCCATTGAGAGGTGATGACATGATTTTGCTCCGACTGGTTATTTAGTTAGCTTTTGCCAGATGGCTGAAACGTATTTGGCCTGATGAATGGCATCATCAAGCGCGTTGTGGCGAGTTCCTTCGAATGGCATATCTCGCTTAGGGTCGAATAAGATCTCCTTTCCAAGCTCAACGATGGTTCGGACGTCGCGGTCATTCCACCACTGCCACGGTGCTTGTTGCCCGGTCAGCGCATAACTATTTCGTAGAATCACACAGTCAAATGATGCGCCATTTCCCCAAACCTGAACGAATTTAGGGTTGGCGTGCTTTGCGATAAAGTCTGATAACCATGAAAGAGCCGTTGAAAGCTCTTGAGTGCCATTGGTTAGCGATTTTCTGGCATCTTCTCCCTGTTCCATCCACCATAAAATGGTTGAAGCATCAGGACGCGCCCGGTATCGCATTGATGACTCGAGCGAGATATTAACCGAGAAGTTTTCTCCTGTTTCTCCAGTTTTCAGATCAAAGAATACTGCCCCAATCGAAATAACGGGTGCGTATGGCCCGTTGCCCATTGTTTCAAGGTCAACCATTAAATGATTCATGTAAGTCCTTAAATTGCGTGAATAGCGTGACGAGGGAAGGGGAGAGTTACAGGCGCAAAGGGTATGTCATCGTCGAAGTTCATAGGCTGTTCGTTGTGTTGCGCAGGTGCTGATTGCTGCTGTGGTTTCTGTGTTTGCCTACTGGCAGCTTGCTGTTTGCTTTCACCAGTTCCGCCGAGCATCTGCATCACGCCATTAATGCCTACGTGAACCTCTGTGGTGTAACGGTCTTGCCCTGACTGGTCTTGCCACTTTCTGGTTTTCAACATTCCTTCGAAATAAACCTGATCACCTTTTTTCACATACTGCCCTACGACCTCAGCCAGTTTCCCTACCACGGCAATACGATGCCATTCAGTCTGCTCCTTTTGTTCGCCAGTCTGTTTATCTCGCCACTGCTCTGATGTAGCGACTGTCAGGTTAGCGAACGCCGTCCCTGATGGTGAATAACGAACCTCCGGGTCTTGTCCGACCCGGCCTAAGATGATCACCTTATTTACTCCTCTACTAGCCATTTATGCCGCCTGTTTTAGTTCGTTAACTCTGATGTTCATTACCTGAACACATTTAGCCTGCGCATCCTCATTGCCGTCCATTAATTGCCAGTCATGCTGATAACGCTCGATGAGTTTTTTCTTGTCAGTTTCTGTCGACGCATAATCACTGAAGTCTTTCAGAATTTGCTCGCAGTCAACCGATGGAGATTTCTGGTTGGTATTTTCTGGTGATGGTTTGTTATCTGATTCTGGGATTGCCCAGCCCGGCAGCGATGGAGGGGACCAGTAAAATCCTGTTCCATCTTTCAGTTTTGCCCTGTGCCATCCCTGCTTTTTATCGAGAGATGTTTGTGCGAAACCTTCTTCAAGGCTATACAGATAACGGCCGATTCCCCACTGAACGGCAGCGCGCTTCATTGCACCGGAACGACCACCTTTGACGGCTTCTACCTGCGTGTTTTCAGCAGCATCCCATTTGGTGACCCATTCGGAATCAATCTTGATTGATATGCCGCACTCAACGCCGCCGTTGTTGGGAATATCGCGGTATTCATTGCGCCATCCTGCTTTGCCGCAAACATCGTCTAGGCGTTTCATGATTGCTCTGTTCGTGACATAAGCAAGCACCATAGCCCACACCATCCCATCGCGTGTTTTTCCGCTTCGCTGTATTCTCCACTCGATATCTTCAGGATTGAATGGTTCATCTAACTGATCCAGATTCATGAGTAATACCCCGCAAATTCATCCCAGCTAATAACCGGATTCTGCCGTTCTGCGGCTAAGTTAATTTGCTGCTCCACTTCTTCCTCAATTTCAGGAGAAATGAGAGCAATAAATTCTTCATCATCAAAATCATGCAACATGACGCGCCTCCCATTCTTCGTCCTGCCACTTATCCCAACCAAGAGCTATTCCGGCAGCCCATGTATACGCATCAGACATTCCCTGCTTTGTATCCGGAAATACTTTCTCATATAGCTTGTTGAACTCCCTGTTTCCTTGCTGAACAAGAATTGTTCCGTTAACAGGCGTAATGGTCATGGCGTGGTACTCCTGGCTGATTAAGAATTTCACCGAGACGTTTCCATCCGGCCCGTAATTTTCTGGTTATACGCTCTAAAAGTGATTCATTAAGTTGGGCGATACCCATGACGGCACCGCCCGCGATAGCAAATGTCATCGTTGGATTCTCCATTTTTATTTATTGGCATAGCGAAAACGCCTCGATATGAAGCGCTGTGGATATGCGAAAAAAGCCGCCCTGACTGCGAGCGGCAAATAACATCAAGGGATGATTTTTCGATTAACCAGAACGAGTCGTCGTCCTCGTTTGGTTACGAGCGATATTGCTCCGTGTATTCACTCACTGTAATGAATACACAGTGCTTATTCGCTTTCTATCTCTTCAAACCCCCAATCCATTCTTTCCCATGCAACATCCTTCATAATTTCATCCTTATCCCCTTCACTGTATGAGTCCCATTCATCATCAGAGATACCAAGATCCTCTTCAATGTCAATTTCCTGCTTATAGCAGGAATGAATATTTGCGCCTGAATCTAGCCAAACTTTAAATTTTCTGCCCATTTAAAATTTCTCATCATAGTTATGCGATATTGCTCACATAGCAGACTGCGCAATCTGCTATAGGTGCATCACTCACACGCTACAAACTCACCATCTTCATTCAGTTGATACCATGTATTCGGCATAATACCGTTCTCGCCAACTTTGCTTGCGCGGATGTGAATCAGTTCGCCATCTTCATCGCGATAACAGAGGACGATTGCACCACCTTCTGATGCGCGAGCTTTTCCTTCAATGCCGAACGCCGCTGCTACGGATTGTGATCCAGAAACATCTGCCGCTGAACAGTCGCCAGTGTTAGTTGCCGCTGACCGGTTGCCACACATGATCTGCTGCTCAAGAGACTTATCTATCTTGCTCCAAATCCATTCGATACCACGTTGAATGAACTGAGGAAGCGTTAACTCTGCCTTAATCGTTATGCTGGCGCTGGCGATTTTGGTGTCACCATCTTATTCGCGGTCAGTAATACCGAAGGAGATGGTTTCTGCAAAGCGGCTGTCTGCAGGAGAGTAATAACTGAAAACATCGAAAGGACATTCACAGGCGTGGAATCCAGAACCGCAAGCCTCCACTTTTCCATCGTGATGGAAGGTCTTGCCAATTTCAAACTGAAAGTCACGGCACTTTAGGTTTTTGTTAAATCCCTTGAATGTCACAATTTCTTTGGTCATGTTGTTATTCCTTAAATTTTGGCAATAAAAAAGCCGCATTGCGACCTGATTAGATGAGAGGCTTGCTGCTGCCTGAATAATTATCTAGCGGTAATTTGCCCACACTTACGATGACCAGCCGCGTAAAGTGCTACGTCTGGAAGAAGTACAGATCCTCCTTCAACTTCCTTCTGACGTGTTCCGGCAAGCGAAATGGCTTTGGTAACGCGGTCAATTCTTTTAGCTTTAACCTCATGAGAAGCATCAGGAGCATCGCAGCCAAAAATTGAATCGATGATATTGCAGATGGTGTCGCGCTCCATTGCGAGCTTCCTGCGCCGCTCACGACGGCGAGTTTTAGCATTGCCTGCAAACGTTGACTTCCCGTACACGATAACCGTCATGATTTAATCCTCATGTGAAATGGCTTTGGTGTTGCAGATAGCCAGGTGACTAACCCTGACCGCGTACTCATTGCCGAGCGCCTCCGCCGAAGAGGTTGGCTTCTACCTGCAACCCAAACCCATCTAGTTTGGTATTTGTTCGCGCTTTGTCAGCACATCATCGAAGTTAAAGAGCGTTGCCTTTCCGTTTGCCTACCAGCGTCCTGCTGATGGCTTAAATATACAGATAAAACTGTAATAACTTCAACAGACAAAACTGTAATTTACCGCGCAAAGTACACATGTTGTTGTAATTTTGAGTAATTTATTTTCTTGAGGCACAAAAAAACCGACTTTCGTCGGCTTTAGTGTTTGGAGTGTTGGGGGGGGTTATCTTTTTCTTCGATAGATTCTGTGCTCGACCATAGTTCCTATGATTTTTATGTCTCTACCGATGTTGTTTATGGTCGGGTAATCTGAATTGAGGGGAACTAGCTCAAATGTGGAATCGCTTCCTAGTGAGGATGCTATAGGCCTGTATTTCTTGAATGTTGCCTCATGCTCTCCATTCTTGGCGACAACGAACTCGCCGGGCATGGGCTCAATCTCGGGATCGATAACTATGACGTCGCCAGCTTTAAATTCTGGCTCCATAGAGTCGCCAATTATTTTTAGAGCAAAGGTGAATTGAGAGCAATCCATGTCTGTCATGACATATTCAAAACTCCCATCAAAAGCCTCAATGGGGCTTTTACATGCTAGAGCACCTGCTTGAACATAGCTAATCAAAGGTATCCTCCTTGAATTCACTTCAGAAACTGGCTGGAAATGACCCCCATTCAATAACCATGACGGGTCACAGTTAAGGACGCTAGCTATCCCCACGATATTCCGGGGCTTCTGAGTTTTTCCATCCTCTATGCTTGCCCATGACTGTTGTCTGATTCCAGCTCTATCTGCTGCTTCAGTCTGCGTCAATCCAAGCTCAATTCTTCTTTGTTTTACTCGTTCTGCAAGGCTCATAGCATCCTCCAAAATGGGTTTCCATCCTCACAGTTGAAACTGTATTTGACAAACAGAAATAACTGTTAGACAATACAGATGAAACTGTAGAGGTGAACATATGGAAACCATTTCACAACGCCTCAAACAGAAGCGTACAGAATTGAAAATGACTCAGGCTCAGTTGGCTGAAAAGGCTGGGATGAAACAGCAATCAATCCAACAGATTGAGTCTGGTGAAACAAAACGTCCGCGCTTCCTGCTTGAGCTAGCTACAGCTCTCCAGTGTGATCCAAGCTGGTTGCTGTATGGCAAGAAAAGAAACAAAGCAGCTTAGTCTGCACCGCTCTTTACCAATCTGAACCGCCGACAACGCGGTAAACATATTTCAAGGCGCATCAACGAATGCGCACAACTAACTATTAACTACAGGAAATACTAAGTAATGGAACTCACAAATCACAGCAAAAAGATACGCGAAGTGGAAACAGAGCTTCGCGCCCGGCTCGTATCAATGGGTCAGACAAATTTCGCAAAGATGGCGGGATGGTCTGATTCAAAAGTAAGCCGCCTGAACATTCAGGATATGGCGGTGACGTTCGTTCTTCTGGAGAAGGTATGGGAGACGAGCTTAATCAGGGAAGTGGCAAGGCAAGCGGTGGAAGCTGTGATGCCGAGAAATAAAAAACGCCCGGCGGCAACCGAGCGTTCTGACCAAATCCAGATGGATTTCTAAGGGCATTAGGAGAGGTAATTATGACAAAACGTAGTAAGAAATACCAGGAAAAAGAAGAGATTCGACATCCTGATTCACCTGAGGGATTAGTGGTAGCCGCAGCAAATAACAGGGCGTTCGCAGAGCGCCTTGTTGGTGTTTACAGACTAGCCAAAGCAGGAGTGAAACATGGGCGTCGTTAAGTTAGCAGACTACAGACCGTTAGAACCGGTCGTGGAGCGTAATGTGGCAGATCTCGATGATGGTTACGCCAGACTATCAAATATGCTGCTTGAGGCTTATTCAGGTGCAGATCTGACCAAGCGACATTTTAAAGTGCTGCTTGCCATTCTGCGTAAAACCTATGGGTGGAATAAACCAATGGACAGAATCACCGATTCTCAACTTAGCGAGATTACAAAGTTACCCGTCAAACGGTGCAATGAGGCCAAGTTAGAACTCGTCAGAATGAATATTATCAAGCAGCAAGGCGGCATGTTTGGACCAAATAAAAACATCTCAGAATGGCGCATCCCTCAAAATGAGGGAATATCCCTCAAAACAGGGGATAAAACATCCCTCAATTTGAGGGAGTGTTATCCCTCAAAACAGGGGGACACAAAAGACACTATTCAAAAGAAAGAAATACAAGATAAAAACATTATGTCCGAAAGCGTTCGGACGGAGTGTGAAAAATCATCTGGCCGTCACGAAGAAACCGATAAGGCATTCGAGGAAATATTCTGGTGTGCCGGTATGCGGAAAGCCGGGAAGAAAAACGCAGCTTCGGCATTCAGAACACAGTTCAGGGAGTGGCGTAAAACTACCAGGGGGACGGCAATCGAGTTTGCCACGATGCTGGCAGAAGACATCGCATGCAGGAATGGTAAGCAGTTTGGATTCGACAGGTTGTTACCATCAAGCTACCTGAACGGTCAGCGCTGGAACGACGAAAAGCCAGAAACAATTCAACCACAATCCAAATCATCATCCGCAATCACCGTATCGAAAACTGGCTACGTGTTTTTCGACAGGTGAACCATGAAATCCAGAATCAAATCGCTACTGGTCGCTGGTTATAACCACGGCTGGTTAAGTATTTCGTTTGTCGATTTCTGGTTTAAAAATCTCAATCTGAGGGAATCATGAGGCCAAGTGAACTTAGCGACCTGCTTTGGGCGCAGGTTGACAGGGTGGCCCCGCACCTGTTGCCAAACGGCAAGAAAGAGGGGCATGAGTGGGTTGCCGGTAACGTCAACGGTGACAAGGGGAACAGCCTTAAGGTCAACCTTAGCGGCAAGAAAAAATGGGCTGATTTCGCTGAGGGAGACGGCGGTGACATGCTTGATTTGTGGATGGCCTGTCGGGGAATAAATCTGCATCAGGCTATGCAGGAGGCAAAGGCATTTCTCGGTATCAAGGATGATGATCACCATTTCGACGCCAGACGTGAGAAGAAATTCTCCAGACCTGACCGCAAGAAAATCGCCCATTACGTTACCAGAACAGAATCCCATCTTGAGTACCTGCAATCGCGTGGCATATCTCCAGAAGTCGTAAAGCGGTACGAGGTTGTCAGCGGCAAGGTGTGGAATGGAGAGCGAGGACTGGATGCTTTGGTGCTTCCGTACAAACGCGATGGTGAGTTGTTGCAGGTCAAGAGAATCAGCACCGAACGTCCGGACGGGAAGAAAGTCATCATGGCAGAAGGTGACTGTGAACCCTGTCTGTTCGGATGGCAGGCTCTCGATGCTGGCGTGAGGGCGGTTGTGCTTTGCGAAGGCGAAATTGATTGCATGAGCTATGCACAATACGGAATCCCGGCGCTATCTGTCCCGTTCGGTGGCGGGAAAGGCGCTAAACAACAGTGGATTGAGTTTGAATACCATAACCTAGACAGGTTTGAGGAAATATTCATTTCGATGGATGTTGATGATGTAGGTCGCGAAGCTGCAAGGGAAATCGCAAGCCGACTGGGTGAACATCGCTGTCGTCTGGTTACACTGCCACACAAAGATATCAACGAATGCCTGATGAACGGCGTCACCGAGGATGAAATCTGGCAGTACATCGGGACAGCGTCATATTTCGACCCCGAAGAGCTTTACAGCGCCCGTGAGTTTTATCATGACACCATCAATGCTTTCTACGGCAAGCAGCAGTATCTGTTTAACCCACCGTGGGAAACGCTGGCTTACAACTTCCAGTTCCGTGAGGCGGAGTTAACTCTTGTCAATGGCGTGAACGGTCATGGAAAAACGGAGGTTGTCGGGCATATGGCACTTGAGGCCATGAGACAGGGGGTAAAAACATGCGTCGCATCGCTTGAACTGAAGCCCGGGATTCTGCTCAAACGCCTGACCCGGCAGTCTACATGTTGCAAAATGCCGCCAGTTCTGGAAATCGAATCAGCATTTAAGTTTTACGATGACCGGCTATGGTTATTTGGCCTGACAGGTACAGCCAAGGCTGAACGCCTGATTGAAATTTTCACATACGCAAGACGGCGATACGGCATCCAGTTATTCATCATCGACAGTCTCATGAAGTGTGGTATTGGCGATGACGATTACAACGGACAAAAGGCGTTTGTTGACGCGCTGTGCGACTTCAAGAATAAAACCAACTCTCACATTATCCTCGTCACTCACTCCAGAAAGGGAGACAGCGAGGAGAAACCTACCGGAAAGATGGACGTAAAAGGCTCAGGGGCGATTACAGACCTGACAGATAACCTGTTTATCATCTGGCGCAATAAAGCTCGCGAGAGAGCGTTACAGCGCGTTCATGCTGGCGAGCAAATTAACGAGAAAGACCAGCAACTTCTTGCTGCGCCCGCATCTGTTTTAATGCTTGAGAAGCAGCGAAACGGGGAAGGGTGGGAAGGTGGCGTGCCGTTATTTCTTGACGAGCAGTCTCACCAGTTCCTGCAAATGGAAGGTGCGTCACCATACAACTACATAGCTAACATGCCGAAGTCGGAGTATGACGAAGTGTGGAGGCAGGAGAATGTTACGGAGTACTGAATGAACAACCAAATAATACCTGAAATGCTTTTGAATCCCCGCTTCATTGCTGTTTTGAACAGATGTATCGACGAAGAAGAGCTCATTATGCAATTTGAAAGGTTGTCAGGTGTCACTCGACCACCAAAGAGGAAGCATTCATTAGAGCTGATGGTTGATAAAGCGACAGGATTTTATGATGAGCAGTGGAAACTGTTTTTTGAATCATTTATCCCGTTCGTCTATGAGTATATATGGCTCACATGGAGAGACCGTGACAATGAGGAATACTGGCAATGACCATCTACATCACTGAGTTAATAACAGGCCTGCTGGTAATCGCAGGCCTTTTTATTTGGGGGAGAGGGAAGTCATGAAAAAACTAACCTTTGAAATTCGATCTCCAGCACATCAGCAAAACGCTATTCACGCAGTACAGCAAATCCTTCCAGACCCAACCAAACCAATCGTAGTAATCATTCAGGAACGCAACCGCAGCTTAGACCAAAACAGGAAACTATGGGCCTGCTTAGGTGACCTCTCTCGTCAGGTTGAATGGCATGGGCGCTGGCTGGATGCAGAAAGCTGGAAGTGTGTGTTTACCGCAGCATTAAAGCAGCATGACGTTGTTCCTAACCTTGCCGGGAATGGCTTTGTGGTAATAGGCCAGTCAACCAGCAGGATGCGTGTAAGCGAATTTGCGGAGTTATTAGAGCTTATACAGGCATTCGGTACAGAGCGTGGCGTTAAGTGGTCAGACGAAGCGCGACTGGCTCTGGAGTGGAAAGCGAGATGGGGAGACAGGGCTGCATGATAAATGTCGTTAGTTTCTCCGGTGGCAGGACGTCAGCATATTTGCTCTGGCTAATGGAGCAAAAGCGACGGGCAGGTAAAGACGTGCATTACGTTTTCATGGATACAGGTTGTGAACATCCAATGACATATCGGTTTGTCAGGGAAGTTGTGAAGTTCTGGGATATACCGCTCACCGTATTGCAGGTTGATATCAACCCGGAGCTTGGACAGCCAAATGGTTATACGGTATGGGAACCAAAGGATATTCAGACGCGAATGCCTGTTCTGAAGCCATTTATCGATATGGTAAAGAAATATGGCACTCCATACGTCGGCGGCGCGTTCTGTACTGACAGATTAAAACTCGTTCCCTTCACCAAATACTGTGATGACCATTTCGGGCGAGGGAATTACACCACGTGGATTGGCATCAGAGCTGATGAACCGAAGCGGCTAAAGCCAAAGCCTGGAATCAGATATCTTGCTGAACTGTCAGACTTTGAGAAGGAAGATATCCTCGCATGGTGGAAGCAACAACCATTCGATTTGCAAATACCGGAACATCTCGGTAACTGCATATTCTGCATTAAAAAATCAACGCAAAAAATCGGACTTGCCTGCAAAGATGAGGAGGGATTGCAGCGTGTTTTTAATGAGGTCATCACGGGATCCCATGTGCGTGACGGACATCGGGAAACGCCAAAGGAGATTATGTACCGAGGAAGAATGTCGCTGGACGGTATCGCGAAAATGTATTCAGAAAATGATTATCAAGCCCTGCATCAGGACATGGTACGAGCTAAAAGATTCGATACCGGCTCTTGTTCTGAGTCATGCGAAATATTTGGAGGGCAGCTTGATTTCGACTTCGGGAGGGAAGCTGCATGATGCGATGTTATCGGTGCGGTGAATGCAAAGAAGATAACCGCTTCCGACCAAACCAACCTTACTGGAATCGATGGTGTCTCCGGTGTGAAAGAACACCAACATGGGTGTTACCACTACCGCAGGAAAAGGAGGACGTGTGGCGAGACAGCGACGAAGTATCACCGACATCATCTGCGAAAACTGCAAATACCTTCCAACGAAACGCTCCAGAAATAAACCCAAGCCAATCCCCAAAGAATCTGACGTAAAAACCTTCAACTACACGGCTCACCTGTGGGATATCCGGTGGCTTAGAGAACGCGCGAGGAAAACGCGATGATTGACCCCAATCGAAGTTATGAACAAGAGAGCATAGCAAGGGCAATGTGCGCAGGATGTAACAAGCAACTGGCACAAGATGAAATTTACACCTGTGCTGAATGCGTGAACGAATGGCTGGTATACCGCGACCCTAATGGAGATATGTCTAATGAGGATATTCAGGAGCAATAAATGGCTTCAGGCAGTAAGGGAGATAGATTGCTGCGTTCTGTGTGGTCGATATGGAGTTCAGGCTGCGCATCGCAACGAAGGAAAGGGAATAGGGCTAAAGGTTGACGACAGCCTAACAGCGGCGCTTTGCCCGCCATGCCATGAGCGCATAGACAACGGAAAAGATTTAAGCCGGGAAGAGCGACGCTCAGAAATGGACCGCGCCATTGTCTTAACGTTGCAAAAGTTAACACGCGAAGGGAGGGTAACAGTGCGATGAACGAATACCGTATAGCGTTGCCGTGGCCTCCATCCAATAATCGCTACTGGCGTCACTCACGAGGAATCCACTACATCAGCGATTGGGGAAAGCGATACCGGCGAGAAGTAATCGAAATAATTCAGCAACAACAGCTAGACCTTAAAATCACACCCCGCATCAGAATCACCATTCTCGCAGCACCTCCCGATAACCGCAAACGCGACCTGGACAATCTACCAAAGGCCGTTTTTGACGCACTCACTAGTGCGGGCTTCTGGCTGGATGACGGCCAGATAGACGATATGCGCATCAAGCGCTGTCAGGCGGTTAAAGGCGGAATGCTTGTGCTGGTAGTGACTGAGACGTGTGGGAATTTGCCAATGATTACGGAACTACTGGAGGCCGCATGACACACACTGTCAAAACCATTCCAGACATGCTCATTGAGACATACGGAAACCAGACAGAAGTAGCCAGGCGCTTATCGTGCCACCGCAACACAGTCAGGCGCTATCTGTACGACAAAGAAGCCAGGTATCACGCCATCGTTAACGGCGTTTTAATGATTCATCAGGGCGGGAGAGGTATTTATGACCGTAACCAGCATTAACCAAGCGAAAAAGCAGCGTGAACGTGACGAAGCTGAATTACGCAGCGTCAGAGAGATGACGGAGCAACACCAGAAGGCGATGGATTATCTGCATGAGCGAGAGCGCGAACTGGTGAACCGGCTTGGATTGAACAAGCCGGCGGGAGGCGATGCTGCATGAGTATACGAGAATTGAACCTCACTAAAGAGCAGCATGACTGGCTTAATGGGTGGCTTGAGCTATGGGGGGCATGGGTTTATTCAGGAAGACTCGAAAAACGCATGAGCAGCGTTATAGCGCAGTTTATGGAGAGGGTAGAACCATCAAGAGTGATGACAAGGCCAATGTGCAATGATGATGACGGAATGTTGATTTCTCAGGTCGTAGATTCCGTTATGTACATTGACAAGAAAGCCTTTGGCATCCTCCTCAGCTACTACGCACATGGTTCCTCTAAGCGAGCAATTGCATCCTACTATCACGCGACTGCAAAGCCACGCAAGATGTGTGGACGTGGTGGCGAGGGATGGAGAAAACCTTCACTGGCAACCTGTAGAAATGAAATTGACGACATCCTGAAAGCATCATTATTTGTTTTATACCAGCCAATGCAAAATGCTTTCAAAATGCGTAAACGTGTTGAGAAAGTTAAGCATGTTGTTGTTAAAAGTCTTGACATGCAATTATCCATTTAGCCATAATTAGAGGGTAAGCTGCCGTTAGTGACTCTTAAGTTGCAACGGTGGCTTTTTTATTTGGGTCAGTCGTATAAAGGTTATTACGGAGGGCCGTTAACCTTCTTATCGTGGTTCGAGTCCACGCTGTCCCGCCAGACATGCTGGTTTAGCTCCAATGGTAGAGCGGTCGCCTTGTAAGCTAACGGGTAGCGGTTCAAGTCCGTTAACCAGCACCATAACTGAGCCGTAGCCACTGGCTATCCTGAATTCATCAGTGATAGTTATGCTGCGGCCTTCTACACATGACCTTCGTGAAAGCGGGTGGCAAGAGGCTGCGCTAACAACCTCCTGCCGTTTTGCCCGTGCATATCGGTCACGAACAAATCTGATTACTAAACACAGTAGCCTGGATTTGTTCTATCAGTAATCGACCTTATTCCTAATTAAATAGAGCAAATCCCCTTATTGGGGGTAAGACATGAAGATGCCAGAAAAACATGACCTGTTAGCCGCCATTCTCGCGGCAAAGGAACAAGGCATCGGGGCAATCCTTGCGTTTGCAATGGCGTACCTTCGCGGCAGATATAATGGCGGTGCGTTTACAAAAACAGTAATCGACGCAACGATGTGCGCCATTATCGCCTGGTTCATTCGTGACCTTCTCGACTTCGCCGGACTAAGTAGCAATCTCGCTTATATAACGAGCGTGTTCATCGGCTACATCGGTACTGACTCGATTGGTTCGCTTATCAAACGCTTCGCTGCTAAAAAAGCCGGAGTAGAAGATGGTGGAAATCAATAATCAACGTAAGGCGTTCCTCGATATGCTGGCGTGGTCAGAGGGAACTGATAACGGACGTCAGAAAACCAGAAATCATGGTTATGACGTCATTGTAGGCGGAGAGCTATTCACTGATTACTCCGATCACCCTCGCAAACTTGTCATGCTAAACCCCAAACTCAAATCAACAGCCGCCGGACGCTACCAGCTTCTTTCCCGTTGGTGGGATGCCTACCGCAAGCAGCTTGGCCTGAAAGACTTCTCTCCCAAAAGCCAGGACGCTGTGGCACTGCAGCAGATTAAGGAGCGTGGCGCTTTACCGATGATTGATCGCGGTGATATCCGTCAGGCAATCGACCGTTGCAGCAATATCTGGGCTTCACTGCCGGGTGCTGGTTATGGTCAGTTCGAGCATAAGGCTGACAGCCTGATTGCAAAATTCAAAGAAGCTGGCGGAACGGTCAGAGAGATTGAGGTATGAGCAGAGTCACCGCGATTATCTCCGCTCTGGTTATCTGCATCATCGTCTGCCTGTCATGGGCTGTTAATCATTACCGTGATAACGCCATTACCTACAAAGAGCAGCGCGATAAAGCCACATCCATCATCGCTGATATGCAGAAGCGTAAGCGTGATGTAGCAGAACTTGACGCCAGATACACAAAGGAGCTTGCTGATGCTAATGCGACTATCGAAAGTCTCCGTGCTGATGTTTCTGCTGGTCGTAAGCGCCTGCAAGTCGCCGCCACCTGTGCAAAGTCAACGACCGGAGCCAGCGGCATGGGCGATGGAGAAAGCCCAAGACTTACAGCAGATGCTGAACTCAATTATTACCGTCTCCGAAGTGGAATCGACAGGATAACCGCGCAGGTTAACTACCTGCAGGAGTACATCAGGACTCAGTGCCTGAAATAATTTTTTTGCAAATCACAAAGTCCATTTAATGAGCCTCGCGATGCGGGGCTTTTTTTACATCTGAATTTCACAGCGCATCTCACGCGCATATTACATCACCCGAGCCTTTCAGAAAGTTGAGCCTGAGAACTGCCGTATATGGTGGCGACCATCTCGGGGCGGCTTTTCTGTGAGACAGGCTCACTTTCTAAAAGGTAAAGACGCTATGAACCAATTAGAAGAAAAGCTTCAAAGAATGATTTCCTTATACAAGGAAGATAACTGCCAAAAAGTTCCTGAAAACATCGCAGAGTTAATGGAATTGGCAAGTGAATTTTCTGGCATGCTTAAGTCGTCAGGTGTTCGGTCAGCGTTCTTTGTTGAAATGCTGATGCACGGCGGACTTATGGCAACAATGAGACGTGTAATGGAAGACCAGAGAAAAGAACCTCCTCAGGTATACGTTTTGTCATCGAAGAAAACTGGGCTAACCAAAATTGGGTATTCATCCAACATTCCACAACGCATCAAATCGCTTGGCAACTCTGGACCAGACTGTTTGAAGCTTGAGTGCCTGATCCCTGGTGGAAGAGAAACTGAAAACATGCTTCATCGCAAATTTGCCGCAAAGAGAAAGCACGGTGAATGGTTCGCCCTGTCCAAGGATGACATTGAGGGATTGAAATCTGTAGAGCTTACTTCTGATGGCTATTAATGCTTGTTTAGAGCAATTTTCATAACAACTCTTCATTACAAAGCCCATCTACGGGTGGGCTTGATAATGAAACCGTGATTTACATCCCCACAATCCGGGTATGTAAAAGATAGTTCAGGCGAGAACAGATTTAACTAAATCTGTGCACCACCAGTTACGGCAGTACAGCGAAACAACCCAAGCCAGAAAGTGGGGAAATAACACTGGCAGCCACTGAAAGATGAACCTCCTGCCTGATGGCAAAAAAGATTCTTTGTGGTGGCGGACTGATGGAAAGACATCCTAATTCCAGCCAAACATTGAAGGAGTTGTTATGTCAGCAGAAGGTTTCAATAACCCATCAAAATTCCGGGATGAGTGGGATAGCAGCGTAAAGAGTAAGTGATGCCATCACAAAAGCCATTCCTTACTGAGTGGCTTTGATAATGGCTTATACCCCACACGGGATAACTTAACTGATATCCCTTTTAACGGATAAACGGAGCCAACAATGGCAGAGATTATTCCCATGACTGAAGAACAGAAATTCCAGTTAGAGATTTACAAACTGGTCATGAACCAGAACGCAGCCGCAGAAGAAGCATTTCAATTCATTGGCACTGACGAGCTGAAGCTTGAGCTATTCAAAATTCACTTCCAGTCAGGTGGCGCTAATTCAGATATCACGACCCGCACAATCGAAGCGGTGCGTAAATCGAAGGAAGCGTTAGACCTGTTCACTACCGGAGCATGATGCTCAACCTGAAATAACAAATAAGTGAGATGAATATGGCAGCACCAAAGGGCAACCGATTTTGGGAGGCCCGCAGTAGTCATGGGCGAAACCCTAAATTCGAATCGCCTGAGGCGCTGTGGGCTGCTTGTTGTGAATACTTCGAGTGGGTGGAAGCTAACCCGCTATGGGAGATGAAGGCGTTCTCGTATCAGGGTGAAGTGATACAAGAGCCTATCGCCAAGATGCGAGCGATGACCATTACTGGCCTCACTCTGTTCATTGATGTGACGCTTGAAACATGGCGCACATATCGCCTGAGAGAAGATTTATCTGAAGTCGTTACGCGAGCAGAGCAAATCATCTACGACCAAAAATTCTCCGGCGCAGCCGCTGACCTTCTCAACGCTAACATCATCGCCCGTGATTTGGGCCTCAAAGAGCAGTCGCAAGTTGAGGACGTGACACCTGATAAGGGAGATCGCGATAAGCGCCGCTCTCGTATCAAGGAGCTATTCAACCGTGGAACTGGACGCGATTCTTGATAACCTGAGCGACGAAGAGCAAATCGAATTGCTCGAGCTACTCGAAGAAGAAGAGAACTACCGAAATACACACTTGCTATATGAGTTTACGCCATACAGCAAACAGCGTGAGTTCATCGACGCAGGTCATGACTATCCAGAGCGATGTTTTATGGCTGGTAACCAGCTTGGTAAGTCATTTACTGGCGCTGCTGAAGTCGCGTTTCACCTTACCGGGCGATACCCGGGAACGAAAGGTTATCCGGCTGATGGTAAATATGGCGGAGAGTGGAAAGGTAAGCGTTTCTATGAGCCAGTTGTCTTCTGGATTGGCGGTGAAACAAACGAGACTGTAACCAAAACGACTCAACGCATCCTGTGCGGGCGTATCGAAGAGAATGATGAACCTGGCTATGGGTCAATCCCGAAAGAGGACATCATTAGCTGGAAGAAGTCTCCGTTCTTCCCTAATCTTGTTGATCACCTTCTTGTTAAGCACCACACGCCAGAAGGCGTCGAAGATGGCATCTCAATATGCTACTTTAAGCCTTACTCACAGGGCCGCGCCCGCTGGCAGGGCGACACAATTCACGGCGTCTGGTTTGACGAAGAGCCGCCATATAGCATCTATGGCGAAGGTCTTACCCGTACAAACAAATACGGGCAATTCTCAATTCTGACGTTTACCCCGCTGATGGGGATGTCTGACGTTGTTACCAAGTTCCTGAAGAATCCCAGTAAGTCGCAGAAAGTGGTCAACATGACCATCTATGACGCTGAGCACTACACCGACGAGCAGAAAGAGCAAATCATCGCATCCTATCCTGAGCATGAGAGAGAGGCGCGTGCTCGCGGTATTCCTACGATGGGTAGCGGTCGAATATTCCAGATACCGGAAGAGACGATTAAGTGTCAGCCGTTCGAGTGTCCTGATCACTTCTACGTAATTGGCGGGATGGATTTCGGATGGGATCACCCGCAGGCGCAGGTTCAGCTTTGGTGGGATAAGGACGCAGACACAATCTACGTTTCACGCGTGTGGAAGGCGAAAGAAAAAACAGCCGTTCAGGCGTGGGGAGCCGTTAAATCATGGGCGCATAAAGTGCCAACTGCATGGCCTCATGACGGAAACCAGCACGAGAAGGGTGGCGGTGAGCAGCTTAAAGGGCAGTACGCGGAAGCTGGTTTTATGATGTTGCAGGAGCATGCGACATGGCCTGATGGCGGTAATGCTGTTGAGCCTGGCATCACTGAATTGCGCGACATGATGCTTGATGGTCGCTTCAAAGTATTCAACACCTGTGAGCCATTCTTTGAGGAGTTTCGCCTCTATCACCGTGATGAAAACGGGAAAATCGTCAAGCTTAACGACGACGTGCTCTCCGCCGTTCGCTATGCATACATGATGCGCCGCTTCGCCAAAATGATGCGCGACATCAAAAAACCAAAAGAGAAAAAGATACCAGCCCCAATCAGGCCCATCGCACGGAGAACTTAAATGGCCGACGAAAACAGACTCAATTCCATTCTGTGCAAGTTTGACGCGGACTGGATGGCGAGCGATGAAGCCAGAACCGAGGCGACAAATGACCTGTATTTTAGCCGAGTGTCGCAATGGGATGACTGGCTATCAAACTACACCACCCTGCAATATCGCGGACAATTCGATGTTGTTCGCCCGGTGGTCAGGAAACTGGTCGCAGAGATGCGCCGGAACCCTATCGACGTTCTCTTCCGACCAAAAGACGGCGCTAATCCTGATGCTGCCGATGTGTTGATGGGAATGTATCGTACCGATATGCGCCATAACACGGCAAAAATTGCCGTTAACGTTGGCGTTCGTGAGCAGATAGAGTCCGGCGTTGGTGCATGGCGTCTGGTCACACAGTACGAAGACAACGATCCAACAAGCAACAATCAGGTAATCAGACGCCTGCCAATCCATGAAGCCTGCTCACACGTCATATGGGACGCCAACAGCAAGCAGATGGATAAGAGCGACGCTAAGCACTGCACGGTGATTAACGCTTTGTCACGCAATGGCTGGAAAGAGTTCGCAGAGGATTACGGTATTGATCCGGACACCTTGCCATCTTTCCAGAATCCTAACGATACATGGCTATTCCCGTGGGTGTCGAATGATGTCGTCTACGTCGCTGAGTATTACGAGGTAGAAGAGAAGAAGGAGAGGGTCTTCATCTACCGCGACCCGCTGACAGGTGAGCCGGTCAGCTATTACCAGCAGGATATCAAAGACGTCATCGACGACCTGGCTAATCGTGGATTCATTAAGGTAGCAGAGCGTAAGGTGAAGCGTCGGCGTGTGTATAAGTCGATCATCACCTGCACGCAGATACTGAAAGACCGCGAGAAGATAGCCGGAGAGCATATTCCAATCGTTCCAGTGTATGGCGAATGGTCATTCGCTGGTGACAAGGAGTGCTACGAAGGAGTGGTAAGGCTGACGAAAGACGGTCAACGCCTTCGTAACATGATCATGTCGTTCAACGCCGATATTGTTGCTCGTTCACCGAAGAAGAAACCGACCTTCTTCCCTGAGCAAATCGAAGGCTACGAATACATGTACGGTGGAAATGATGACTATCCGTACTATCTCCAGAACAGGACTGATGAAAACGGTAACGACCTGCCGATTGGTCCAATCTCCTACATGGAAAACCCTGAAGTGCCGCAAGCCAACGCTTACATGCTTGAAGCTGCCACCAACGCAGTGAAAGAAGTGGCTAGTCTTGGTGTGGATACGCAGGCAGCAAACTCTCAGGTCGCTTTCGATACCGTCAATCAACTGAACATGCGGGCAGACCTTGAGACATACGTGTTTCAGGATAACCTGGCTACCGCAATGCGACGTGATGGCGAGATTTATGCCTCAATGGTCAACGATATTTATGACGTTCCTCGTCATGTAACGCTGACACTCGAAGATGGAAGCGAGAAAGACGTTCAACTCTATGCGCAAGTTGTCGATTACCAGTCCGGCAATGTGGTCACACTCAACGACATTCGTGGTCGCTATGAGTGCTATACGGACGTTGGGCCATCCTTCCAGAGCATGAAGGAACAGAACCGCGCAGAGATTCAGGAGTTACTCACCAAGGTTCCGCAAGGTACTCCAGAGTTCCAGATGCTGATGCTGCAATACTTCACGCTGCTTGACGGTAAAGGCGTCGAGATGATGCGAGAGTACGCGAACAAGCAACTGGTGATGATGGGGCTGAAGAAACCAGAAACACCTGAAGAGATGGAGATGGTACAACAGGCGCAACAGCAGCCGCAGCAGCCATCAGCAGAGCAAATTCAGGCGCAGGGTATCCTTCTGCAAGGTCAGGCTGAATTGCTCAAGGCAGAGAACCAACAGGCGCAGATTCAGGTTGAAGCCGCCAAGGTTGAAGCCCAAAACCAACTCAACGCCGCGAAGATTGCAGAAATCTTCAACAATATGGACCTCGACAAGCAGGCAGAACTGCGTGAGTACCTCAAGCTCGTAGGTCAATTCCAGCAACAGCGCAGCAAAGATGCTCGTGCTAACGCTGAGCTGCTTCTTAAAGATGCAGACCAGACTCATTCACAACGCATGGATTTCGCGAATCTTATGCGTCAAGTTCAAATCCCCTCCGGCGGAGTAGCCGAGACACCTCAATAAGAGAGAGTTAATCATGGACCAAACCACCGACATTCAGTCTTCTGAAGAATTAACCCTGACCGGCAATCATGCAGCGGCATCTGCTGATGGCTTAGTTGTCGATAATGCCAACGACAACGCAGGTCAGGAAGAAGGCTTCGAGATTGTCCTGAAAGACGATGAGAAACCAAAACAAGACCCGGCAACTAATGCTGAATTTGCCCGTCGCCGCATCGAACGCAAACGCCAGCGTGAGCTTGAGCAGCAGATGGAAGCGGTTAAGCGTGGAGAGTTGCCGGAGCACCTGCGGGTGAACCCTGAGTTACCAAAACAACCAGACCCTAACGATTATCTTTCCGAAGATGCACTGGCTAAGTACGACTATGACCAGAGCCGCGCACTGTTTGCCTTCCAGCAGGCAAACAGTGAATGGCAGATCAAGGCTATGGACGCACGAAGCCAGGCTGTCGCCGAGCAGGGTCGCAAAACTCAGGAGTTCACCCAGCAATCAGCGCAATACGTCGAGGCTGCCCGTAAGCACTACGATGCAGCGGAAAAGCTCAATATCCCTGACTATCAGGAGAAAGAGGATGCATTCATGCAACTGGTGCCGCCAGCAGTCGGTGCCGACATCATGTGCCTCTTCCCGGAGAAATCCGCCGCTCTCATGTATCACCTTGGTGCTAATCCTGAGAAAACACGCCAGTTGCTGGCGATGGACGGGCAATCCGCGCTGATTGAACTCACTCGACTGTCAGAACGTTTAACTCTCAAGCCTAGAGCCAAGCCTGTTTCAGAAGCCCCGTTACCTGATGAACCCATTCAGGGACACGCTGTTGCTGCAAATATCTCTGCGATTGAAAAGCAGATGGAGGCGGCAGCAAACAAAGGGGATGTAGAGACGTACCGCAAGCTCAAGGCGCAACTGAATAAAGGAATTCGATAATGGCATTAAATGAAGGTCAACTGGTCACGTATGCTCTGGATGAAATCATCGAAACCGTCCAGAACCTGACGCCAATGGCGTCCAAAGTGACAAAATACACCCCTCCGGCAGAATCCATGCAACGTTCAAGCAACACCGTGTGGATGCCTGTTGAGCAGGAAGCGCCAACCCAGACTGGCTGGGATTTAACTGGCAACGCAACCGGGATTCTGGAACTCTCCGTGAAATGCAACATGGGCGATCCGGATAACGATTTCTTCGAGCTTCGTGCAGATGACCTGCGTGATGAGCGTTCTTACCGTCGACGCATCCAGGCATCCGCCAAAAAACTGGCGAATAACATTGAGTCAGCGATTGCCAAACAGGCAACTGAAATGGGCTCGCTTGTTGTTCACGATACCCGCGCAATTGGTCCATCTACTGGCCTGTCTGGCTGGGATTTTGTGTCTGATGCAGAGCGCCTGATGTTCTCCCGTGAGTTAAACCGCGATATGGGCATCAGTTACTTCCTGAACCCTGACGATTACCGCAAAGCAGGCCGCAACCTGGTAGATGGTGACATCTTCGGTCGCGTTCCTGAAGAAGCGTATCGCAACGGTACTATTCAGCGTCAGATTGCTGGCTTTGATGAAATTCTTCGCTCACCGAAACTTCCGGCAGTTACCAAGTCAACCGCTACTGGTGTAACTGTTTCTGGTGCGCAGAAGTTTAAGCCGCAGGCATACACCCTTGATACCGATGGTAACAAAGAGAACGTCGACAACCGTGTTGCAACGGTGACCGTATCCACCACCACCGGATTTAAGCGCGGCGACAAAATCAGTTTCACTGGTGTGAAATTCCTGTCTCAGATGGCGAAGAACGTGCTGACTGATGATGCTACTTTCTCAATCACCCGTGTGATCGATGGTACTCACATCGAAATCACGCCGAAACCGATTGCACTGGATGACGCGTCACTGACAAAAGAAGAGAAGGCTTACGCTAACGTAAACACATCTCTTGCTGATACCACTCCGGTAAACGTTCTGAACGTGGCAACAACCACCGCTAACGTGTTCTGGGCTGATGACTCAATCCGTCTGCTGTCTCAGCCGATCCCGGTAACCCATGAACTGTTTGCTGGTATGAAAACGTCTTCCTTCAGCATTCCTAGCATTGGTGTTAACGGCATCTTCGCAACGCAGGGTGATATCAACACTCTGTCTGGTAAGTGCCGTATTGCTGTGTGGTATTCAGCATGTGCTGTACGACCAGAGGCAATTGGTGTTGGTCTGCCTAACCAGACTGCGTGATAACCAGAGGGAGCTTCTGCTCCCTTTTTTATCTGGAGACAAGCATGACACACATGATCTTTCGTCATGGCGACATGAAGAAGTGGAAAGGCGTTGGATACGACTTTGAAATCGTGAAAGCCGAAGAGATTCAGGAATATCTGGATGCTGGTTGGTTTGCACATCCCGATGACCTTCTGAAGGACGTTGCAGAGCCAGATCCAGAGCCAGAAGAAAAGCAGCGTAAAAAGCCTGGTCGAAAACCTAAGGCGGCAGCAGATGAACCTGACAACGAAGGGTGATTTAGTTCTTGCGGCATTACGTAAGCTCGGTGTGGCATCAAATGCCACGTTAACCGATGTCGAACCGCAGTCTATGGAAGACAGCGTCAACGACCTTGAAATGATGATGGCTGAATGGCTTGGCGGTGATGCGTCACCTGGCATCAACGTTGGCTACATTTTCGCTGATGCAGATGTCGCTCCAGATCCGGGCGATGAGCACGGTTTATCAAATAACGCTATCAATGCCGTCATTTTCAACCTTGCCTGCCGCATTGCTCCGGATTATGCGCTGGAAGCGCCTGCAAAACTTATAACTACTGCCAGATACGGGAAAGAGCGACTCGTCAAACTGTCTGCAATGGACAGAGCAAAAGCCGCTAAATGTAATTCCGGTTATCCAAACCGTATGCCTGTTGGTAGTGGTAACCAGTTGGCGAAGTGGAATGGTTGGAATTACTTCCACTGGAAGGAACCTTGCGATAACGGGAGCGAATAAATGCCGATTCAGCAACTTCCGCTTATGAAAGGTGTCGGCAAAGACTTTCGAAATGCCGACTATATCGACTATCTGCCAGTGAATATGCTGGCTACACCCAAAGAAATCCTCAACAGCAGCGGATATCTTCGCTCATTCCCTGGCATTGCCAAACGTTCTGATGTGAACGGTGTATCGCGCGGAGTCGAGTACAACATGGCGCAGAATGCTGTTTATCGCGTGTGTGGTGGCAAGCTCTACAAAGGAGAAAGTGAAGTCGGTGATGTTGCCGGAAGTGGTCGCGTATCAATGGCGCATGGTCGGACATCACAGGCGGTAGGTGTTAATGGTCAACTGGTCGAGTATCGTTATGATGGCACGGTCAAAACCGTCTCAAACTGGCCTGCAGACAGCGGATTCACTCAGTATGAGTTAGGTTCAGTCCGCGACATTACACGCTTACGTGGGCGTTATGCGTGGTCAAAAGACGGCACGGATTCATGGTTTATCACTGACCTTGAAGACGAATCGCATCCTGACCGTTACAGCGCACAATATCGCGCAGAATCGCAGCCGGACGGTATCCTCGGCATCGGAACATGGCGAGACTTCATCGTCTGCTTTGGTTCATCGACGATTGAATATTTTTCCCTGACTGGGGCAACCACCGTTGGTGCCGCTTTGTATGTCGCACAGCCATCACTGATGGTGCAGAAAGGCATTGCCGGGACTTACTGTAAAACGCCATTCGCTGATTCGTATGCGTTCATCAGCAATCCGGCAACAGGCGCGCCGTCTGTATACATCATCGGCTCCGGTCAGGTGTCACCAATCGCCAGCGCGAGCATTGAGAAAATACTACGCTCCTACACTGCTGATGAACTGGCTGATGGCGTGATGGAGTCTCTGCGATTTGATGCGCATGAGTTGCTGATTATCCATCTTGCGCGCCATGTTCTCGTGTACGACGCATCTTCAAGCTCCAATGGTCCGCAATGGTGTGTGCTGAAAACAGGCCTGTATGACGATGTGTACCGCGCTATCGACTTCATTTACGAAGGCAATCAGATAACGTGCGGCGATAAGCTGGAGTCCGTGACCGGGAAATTGCAATTCGATATCAGCAGCCAGTACGACAAGCAACAGGAACATCTGCTGTTTACTCCGCTGTTCAAAGCGGATAACGCCAGATGCTTCGATCTGGAAGTTGAATCCTCGACAGGCGTTGCGCAGTACGCTGACCGCCTGTTCCTGTCTGCAACCACAGACGGAATCAATTACGGTCGCGAACAGATGATTGAGCAGAATGAGCCGTTTGTGTACGACAAGAGAGTTTTATGGAAGCGTGTAGGTCGTATTCGTCGATTAATCGGATTCAAGCTGCGGGTAATCACCAAATCACCTGTAACACTATCCGGGTGTCAAATTCGTCTGGAGTAACATATGGCAGACCCGTCACTTAATAAGCCTGTCGTGGTTCAGGCTACACGCATTGATGCATCTATTCTCCCTCGCAACATATTCAGTCGGTCTTACCTTCTGTATGTCATAAATCAGGGTACTGATGTTGGCTCCATTGCAGAAAAGGCAAATCAGGCAGGAGGAGGTGCTTATGATGCGCAGGTCAGAAATGATGAGCAGGATGTAATTCTTGATGAGCACGAAAAAAGAATTACAAAAACAGAAGAGGATATTTCAGGAATAAAAGTAAAGCTTCTTGAAATAGAGAATGATGTTAATGGTCTGAAAATAAAAGTTCAGGATATCGACGGTAAGGTATCAGATATAATCGTTGATTATGTTTCACTCAGCAGAACAGGAACTCAAACTCTTGCCTCATCCATTAACGTATCAGGAAGTTATTTTGTTAACGGTACAAAAGTTGTTGGCGCTCGCCAGACTGGATGGACCGCGGCAACAGGTACGGCGAATAAAGGCGTATTCGATGCTGACCTGACATTCGCCGTTAGCGATACTTACACGCAATCTGAAATCCAGGCTATAGCCAATGCTCTAATTACTGAGCGCCGGCGCACTAAGGCTTTGGAAGACGCCTTGCGTGCACATGGGTTGATTGATTAATGATTACATTCATTCCAACACGCAATATCGACCTGATAGAAATGGTCGGCAACCATCCCGACATCATCGCCGGGAGCAACAACGGTGACGGATACGACTACAAGCCTGAGTGCCGCTATTTCGAAGTGAACGTACATGGTCAGTTCGGTGGCATCGTGTATTACAACGAGATTCAGCCGCTGACCTTTGACTGCCACGCCATGTACCTGCCTGAGATTCGCGGCTTCAGCAAGGAAATCGGCCTGGCGTTCTGGAGATATATTCTCACCAATACCACCGTTCAGTGCGTTACATCATTTGCTGCACGCAAATTTCGCCACGGTCAGATGTACTGCGCAATGATTGGCCTTAAGCGTGTGGGAACCATTAAGAAATACTTCAAAGGCGTAGATGACGTGACGTTTTACAGCGCCACACGCGAAGAACTAATCGACTTCCTGAATCACGGGAGATAGCCATGTTATATGCATTTAAGCTGGGCAGGAAACTGCGCGGTGAGGAACCTTATTATCCTGAAAAAGGCGGTAAAGGCGGCTCATCAAGCAGCGGGGCAAAAGAGGCCGCAAGAGCAACACAGTACGCCGCAGACCTGCAAAACCAACAATTCAATCGTGTGATGGAACAGTTGGCACCTTACGCCGCCGCAGGTTTGCCGGCTCTCCAGCAGATTCAGCAGCTATCAACGCTGGAAGGCCAGAACAGCGCTCTCAATCAGTATTACAACTCAGGCCAGTATAAACAATTGGCTGATCAGGCTAGCTATCAAAGCCTTAATGCCGCCGAGGCGACAGGTGGACTTGGCTCGACTGCGACATCAAACCAACTGGCGGCCATTGCACCAACGCTTGGGCAAAACTGGCTTTCCGGACAGATGCAAAACTATGGCAACCTGTTAAACATTGGTCAGTCTGCGGCAGCAGGCCAGGCATCGGCAGGACAGAACTATGCAAATAACGCAGGTAATCTTGCACAACAGATGGCGGCTATCCGCTCTCAGGGTTCTGGTCAATCCACGCTTGGAAGTGCCATTAGCGGCGGTACGAGTGGTGCGCTTGCAGGTGCTGGTATTGCAAGCCTGTTAGGTACTTCCACGCCATGGGGCGCTGGTATCGGTGCTGGTATCGGATTGCTTGGCTCACTCTTCTAAGGAGTTATCGTGGCTACATTTCAACTCGCCGGACTGCCATCAATGCAGGTGGCAAACCAAAACGCGCCCGGGCAGCCATCACTATCAAACTACGACTTTAGCCAGCGCCCAAACGTTGGAGTTCAACTTGCTCAGGGGCTTGGCGCAGTTGGCCAGGCAATACAGCAGAATGAGGCTGCTCAGAGGCTTTCTGACTTTCAAAAAGCTTTCGGTCAGGCTTATGCGGCAGGTGATCGCGACGCCTTGCGTCAACTTGCAGCCACCAATCCAGACCAGATTGAAACAATTCGTCAGGGCATGGGGTTTGTTGATGCTGATCGCAATCAGGCAATGGGAGATATGTCTGCACGATTGAACATTGCCGCCGCTCAGGGGCCAGAAGCGGTGATACGAGAGCTTGCCACTCACCAGAATACGCTGCAGCAAATTGGCGTATCTCCTGAACAGGCGTGGCAGACATATCAACAAAGCCCTGAAGGCTTCACGCAGTTAACAGACCTTATTGGGATGCACGCGGTAGGACCAGAAAAGTATTTTGATATTCAGGACAAGTTGACAGGTCGCGAGATTGACCGAGGCAGACTGGCAGAGACAATCCGCAGCAATCAGGCAGGAGAGGCGCTAACAGCACGAGGTCAGAACATCACGATGCGCGGTCAGGACTTATCTGCTTCTACTGCGCGACGAGGTCAGGATTTGGCAATGCAGCGAGAGTCAACAAGAGGAATCGCTGGGAATGATGAGCGTACAGTTCAGTTATCAGATGGCAGAACTGTAACGGTAGGCGGGAAGCTTCACGGCGCTGGGGCTAATGCGTTCTACGAAGGCATCGACAACGAGGGGAATATGGTTCGCGTTCCTGCCAGTTCAATCGCAGCGCCTGCAACATCGTCTGCATCAGCACAAAACTATGCCATGAAGAAGGATATCGACGCGATCGCAAATGCAGACGCTTCTGCTCTCGATTTCATGACAGGAATGACAGGCGGTGCAGGTAACCCGGCAATTGGTGCTGATGTTCGCAGCCGATTAACAGGAAAAGAGCAGCGCCAGTTATATAACTCAGCACAACGTATTCAGGGCAGAATGCAGAATCAGGGTGTGGCGGCAGCAAGGGACATGGGGGCTAGTGGTATTAACACCGTTGCAGAAGCGAAGATGTATTTTCAGGGGATGCCGCAGGTTGATTATTCAAGCCCGGAGGCTATGCAGCAGTCGATTCGTGAGATTCAGGAATACACCAACAATTACAACCAACAATATAACGTTAATGTTGGTAAATCTCAGCGACAGCAATCTCAACCTGCACAGGTATCACAGCCTGCATCCAACAGCAACTTCTCTTCACTATGGGGTGATTAATGGCTAAGGCATGGAAAGACGTTATTGCCTCTCAGCAATATCAGGCATTGGAACCAGAACAGAAGGCACAGGCTCAGGAGCAATACTTCAATGAAGTGGTTGCACCTCAGGCAGGCGATCAGGCTGAGCAGGCTAAACAGGCTTTCTATGCTGCGTATCCGGTGCCGACAACTCAGCAACAATCATCACAGCAGGAAGAACCACAGCAGCCTGAGCAATCCCTGATGCAACGGGCTGGCGACTTCCTCACTGGCGGCCAGTCAGCAGGACAGATTGCAGAGCAGGCTGGGCGTGGGCTCGTAAATATCCCGTTTGATGTATTGCAGGGCGGAGCCAGCCTGATTAATGCAATCAGCCAGGGTTTAGGCGGCCCGAAAGTGCTGGATGACGTATATCGCCCAGTTGATCGCCCAACAGACCATTACGCACAGGCGGGCGAAACAATTGGTGGATATCTTGTTCCCGGCGCTGGCGTGGCGGGGAATATGGCTATCGGTTCAGTCGCTGAGGCCGCTAATCAGCAAGGTGATTTTGCTGGTAACGTTGCAAAGAACGCCGCCATCAACCTTGGCGCTCAGGGAGCTTTATCTGCTGTAGCAAAAGGGATTGGGCGGGGCATAACTGCAGTAAAAGGAACGATTGCGCCAGAAGCAAAGCAACTAATCAATACCGCAGAAAGCATGGGTATAACCCCCATGACATCGGATATTGCACGCCCGGTTAACGAAATGGGAGCCCTTGGAAAGGGGTTGGTTCAGGGTGGTGAAGGGGCAATCCTTGGCACTGGCAGCAAGAGAGCAGAGCAATACGCTACCCGCAGCAAACTGATAAGTAATTATCTGGACCGCTTTGGAGAATACAATCCTGATGATGTTGTGCAGTCCCTAACCAGAACGCTGAAAGGAAGAAAGGATGCAGCCGGGGCGGTTATCAACGATGTTACAAACAAGATGGGAAACGCAGCGATTGATACCTCTAACACGATGAATGCGCTGAATACAGCAATTGCAAGACAAGAAAGGCTCGGTTCTTCAGCAAATAAGAACCTCTTGTCTTCTTTGCGCAGCCTTCGTGATGAAATCATCAACCCGGCAACCGATCTGGATATGACATTTGACCTTCTGCGTCAGCACAGAACGGCGTTTCGCTCTAACGTTCAGGGGGACTCGATGGTATTCCCTAATCAGGCCAAGGCAGCCACTATCATGGTGGAGAACGCAATGAGTCGTGATTTGCGAAACGCCGTTGGGAAAAGCCTTGGCGCGTCGGACGCGGCAGCATATCTGAAAGCCAATTCAGATTATGCAAATGTCTATAACAAGGTTCTGAACAAGAACATCGCAAACAAACTCAACAAGGCCAGCAATGAAGCTACTCCTGAGCTAATTAATAGCGTCGTATACAGCAGGAAACCTTCAGACGTGAAACGCATATGGAGCGCCCTGGATGGCAAAGGCAAGGATGCGATGCGAGCTGCATACATCAGCAAGATTGCTGAAAAAACTGGCGATTCTCCAGCTAAGTTCATAACCGAAGTAAACAAATTAAAAGCGCAATCAGGAGGTGAGATTTACAACACCATTTTCAGCGGCCGCCACATTAAGGAACTTGATGCGCTTCATGATGTGCTGAGACAAACAGCCAGGTCCGACTCGGCAAATGTTGTCACACAGACAGGGCAGGCGCTGGCAAATCCGGTAAGGTTAGGCGCGGCAATACCTACTTTAGGGAAGTCACTCGCAGCAGAAGCCGGGTATGGCCTGGCAATGAGGGTGTATGAGAGCAAGCCAGTAAGAAATATGCTACTCAGGCTGGCTAACACCAAGCCGGGTACGCCTGCATATGAGCGAGCACTGAATCAGGCTGCTACGGCCGTAAGGCCGCTACTGGCTAACCAGGCAACACAGCAGTGATTAAACGCCATGGATGGCTATTTAATTCTCTTTTCAATAGCTGCAATTATTCCTTTTCCTGATGTTTCAGGAGATTTTGTAGCCATATAAGACGAAAAAATCATGTCCGTCATTCTTTCATAACTTACTATTTCCCACTTAGCCAGTGCATTGGACAGTTTGTAGTTGTCATCAGTTAGTATCCTTATGGAATTTTTTAAGTGTGTATTCTCTTCCGTTAATCGCTCAATTTTTGCATCAATTTCATATTGGTGATCTAATGCCTTAACCTTTTTCTTGAGGGAAACTAACTCTGCATAGAGTGCGCAACAGGCTATACCAAGAACGAATACTATTATTTCTAACACGCCAACCTCCTTAGTTTTGTGCAGGATACCATGAGGTACGCGCAAGGGGGAGCAAAGCAAGCTGTGGGTGATAGAACGTTATTTCCGCATGGATAAGGTTGAAGAATAAAGAATTACCTCCTTCATTACATCACTACTGACAGATAACCAATGCAACGACCCAGCTCAGTCTGGGTTTTTTATGCCCAAAATTCACCGTAGCCACACTGTGGCGATTCATTGCACCAGGAGCACAGTAAATGTCAGATATCACTGCCAACGTAGTTGTTTCTAACCCTCGTCCAATCTTCACTGAATCCCGCTCGTTTAAAGCTGTTGCTGATGGGAAAATTTACATTGGTAAGATTGATACCGATCCTGTTAATCCTGCCAATCAGATACCCGTATACATTGAAAATGAGGATGGATCTCACGTCCAGATTGCTCAGCCGCTAATTATCAACTCAGCCGGTAAAATCGTATACAACGGTCAACTGGTGAAAATTGTCACCGTTCAGGGTCATAGCATGGCTATCTATGATGCCTATGGTTCTCAGGTTGATTATATTGCTAACGTATTGAAGTATGACCCAGATCAGTTCCGACAAGAACTGGCTGAGCCGGATGGATCTAAAAAAGTAGGGTATAAAGACAGTAACGTATATGACACATTGAACAAGCTAGAATTAAAATTCAAATCATTCCAGGAAATGCGTGATGATAATTCAAATGAGATAGGCGATTACGCCCTACTCACAGGCTGGCATACAGAGCATCAGGGTTATGGTGCTGGCGTATTTCAGTGCGTCGATAAAACTGGCTTAACGGACGATGGTGGCACTATTGCGGTTGGCTCTACGTATGCGTGGAAACGTATCACTGGTCCGGGTGATGCCACTGAGTTTGGTGTTGTGCCGAACGCCGGGAGTGCGTTTGATAATAAGGCGTATATTTTAGCCGCTGCGGCTACGGGGGCGCTTATCTTTCCGGCTGGTGATATTTATACGAAATTTTTTACCCTTACAGATACGTATATTGTGCGCGGTAATTCAACCAATCTGTACGAAATTAACGATTCAGAGGCAACAGACTTTATTGTTCACTGCTCACGTAATGAACAGTGGGATGGTAGAATTGACGGTATCTCGTGGGAAGGCGTTAATGTTTATCCTGTAGACGGGCATCGCCCATTCCATACTTACTTCACCACGAACGGCAATATGCGGGATTGTCGATTCCATGGTGGGATTGGTTCATGGTTTGATGGTGTTTCAAACTGGTTTATTGATTCCTGTGAATTCTCTGGATCATTAGGAGGAGAGAATCTTCTTAATACACCGAAAGTCGATCCTCAGGGAACAATTGGTACATGGGTAATATTCCACAAATGCTTTATATCACGAAGCGCTGGAGTAGGGGCCAGAACTATTGGCCTTCCTTCTGTATGGTTCAGGGATTGTATTGTATATTACAATCGTGATTCTGGTCTCTTGCATTACAAGGACGAAGACGCTTATCCAAATGTAGAATTTGGAGTTCAGAAGGTAACTGGATGTGACATTGATTCAAATGATTCCTCAGGGGTCATTATGCGCGATGTGGTATACCCTGATATATCTAACAATTGGGTCAGCTCAGGAAGGGTTCTTAATCAGCCAGGAGTAGTGCTCATTAGGTGTAATGATATAAATGTTGTAGAGAACAGCGTGTATTTTAATGGAACTCACGGTATATCAGTTGAAGTATGCAATTTTGGAACGATTTCTAACAACAACTGCAACGACAACAAAAATAGAGGCATTAGCATCCAGAGTGACGCAGGGATAAGCAGCAAACTCACTGTGTCTGGCAATACCTGTTGTGGAACTCCACTAGGTTCGCTCACGACAGCACAGGAAGAGGGAATTCATATCGAGGGAGATCGCATAGTTTCGTATGGCAACGTATGCACCGGAAACGCATCAAGTCAATACGTTAACTCAGCGTCTAACAAGCAAGAAGGGATGAATATCATTTCATAATTATTATTCCTTTTGAGTATTGCTATTAATTGTGTACAATGCCCCCACTATAGCGGGGGCATATATGGCTTTACTAATACAATATTTGGTTCGTTTTGCGGCATTACTAAGTGCTGTAAACCTCTTGTCATACCTTTTTTCATGGCAACCATTCACCTTGACGAATGCAGCAGTGTCGGTAATCATGATTGTGATCTGGGCTCATTCTGAATTTGATAACAGACAAAAATAGATGTCTTTTTATGACGAATGATTAAGGCGCTTTCGCGCCTTTTTTACTGGATAGTAACTCTTTTATCTTTATAATAAATGATATACGCTCCGTCTATTTCTTTAACTGTTGCGTCGGAACCGAACTGATGTAATATCTTACTTACATCATGCTTGAACTCTGTGACGATATACCTTGATTTAAATCCATACCATTCTTTATTTGACAGCCAGTTTAACCTAACAGCTTTGTTTTCTTCAGTAAACGTAATTGGCCTTACATCCCCGTTTTTGAAAAGAGTGACACCAGACGCAACCCAGTATGTGCCGTAGCCATCACCGAGGTTATTATCACGCACAAAGCTACTAATGTCTTGTACCCTAGAATTAGGTAGTTCGTATCTTCCGCTTGGGGCAAAAACAACAATCAATATAATTGTTGAAGCAAATGCAAAGAGTCTTTGATCTGCTTTTGAATTGAGATAACGAGCAATTAAAGCAGACCCAGTAATAAAAGAGAAAACCAGATACCTTGTAGTTCCGAGGTCTACAGGCATGTTACTTGCCACATATGCGACTGGAAGTAATACCGAAGAAATTGCCAATACAGTATCAACAAAAGTCTCTTTGAATCTGTTTCTGATAGCTACAACTAAAAGAACCAACCAAAGCATCATCACTGCAAATCTGCCGAATATCATCGCATTGCTTGCAGACAACTGCTTTCCAAAAATGAAGGCGTCGAAATACTGGATGATACCAACAATGAAAAGATTCAGGTTGGACGGAATATTATCGTAGCTAACAAATGCTGGCGGTTGTGTCCCTGGCGCGTTTAGTAAACCAAAATGATTTGCTATTATAGCAAGTAACTTTGCTATGAAAACACCAATAATAACTGCAACTACATATCGCCACTTGCTGAAGTCCCTGTTTAATAATACATTCACAGCAAAAGCCAGGGCTATCGGTATAGTTATATAGTAGTTGAATATCGAGTCGCTGAATACAGATGCAGCAGTGAGAGTCGCAACGCATGTCTGTTTAATGGTTGTATGCCTATCACACTTAAGCGCATTTAGGCAAACCAGAGCAAATATGATAGTTCCAACGTGTACACACGTCTCCAAAGTCATGGTTGATGCCAGAGGAGAGGATATGATTACGCATGGAATTAGCGCTGCGATTGACCATTTTCTTTTCCCATCTGTACGTGATAATGCAAAGGCCAACACAATAGCAATCGTATAAAATGTGGCTGGTAACACATACATCAGGTATATGCTGTCACCAAAAATCCTGATCACCATCGCATACCATATAGCTTCAGTAAAATAAAACGATACAGTAGAAAGAGTCCATCCTCGTAGCAGAATGTTTCCAGCAGCCATATCCTTTGCTTCTAAAAATAAAGATGCTCCGTCAGATGTAACGGGGTTATTGAAGGATATATAAAGGCATAATGCGAAAACACATAACGAAAATATCGAATATAAAGCCACCGTGTTTTTATTTAACACTGTTCTTCCCCTTCAAAATATATTTAGGTCTTGCTTTGGTTTCAATGTAAATTCTTCCGATATACTCGCCGAGCACACCGATGCCGATTAGCTGGATGCCACCAAGGAACAGTATCGACACCAGAAGTGACGGGTATCCCCGCACGGCGTTACCGAACGCCAGAGTGTCGAATATTATCCAGGCACCATACAGAAATGCAACACCTGCGACAGCTAACCCGATATACGTCCAGATGCGGAGAGGGAAAGTTGAGAAGCTGGTAATCCCTTCGAGCGCCAGATTCCATAATTTCCAGCCGTTGAATTTCGAATCACCGGCCACGCGTTCGGCACGGGCATATTTAACAACATCCGTTTTTCCGCCAACCCAACTGAGCACCCCCTTCATGAACAAGTTGCGTTCGGGCATTAATTTAATATTTTCGATAACCTCACGGCTCATTAACCGGAAATCACCGACGTTCTCTTCAATTTTCGGATTGCTGATTTTATTATGCAGCTTATAAAACCACTCAGCCGTTTTGCGTTTCAGTTGTCCATCCGTTGAGCGGTCAGAACGCTTTGCCAGAACCATATCTGCACCAGACTGCCACTTATCTATGAGGCGCGGGATTACCTCAATAGGGTCTTGCAAATCTACGTCAATCGGAATTACTGCGTCACCAGTTGCGTGGTCAAGCCCGGCGAATAGTGCTGGTTCTTTGCCGAAATTACGTGTGAAAGAAAGCGGAACGACAAGCGGATCGGATACTGCCAGAGCATTAATAAGTGACTCAGTAGCATCTTTGCTTCCGTCATTGATGAAAACTATCTCAACTTCATACGGCTTGAGTTCTTCAAACTCGCGAACCGTTTTATAGAAAATAGGTATCGTGGCTTCTTCATTGAAGACCGGAACGACTAACGAGATTTTCATTACGTATCCCTAAAGACAATGAACTTTGAATAAATGAATCCGCATATCAGGCTGATGAGGGAGAAAGTGATAAGAGTAATGATTGGTGGAAATGCGGATTTATCTGCAACCCATCCAACGGTAGCACTCAATGTTCCCATGAAACCAATATATAGCATATAACGCATAGTTGTGGTTGATGCGTTGAATGTGAATCTGGCGTTTGCAAAGAAGCTGAACGAAACAGCAATTACGAACCCGGCAAAGTTCGCCAGCGCCTGATTTGTATGCAAACCATAGAGGCATACTGCAAAAACAACCCAATGTATGAGCGTGTTCAGGATGCCTATCGATGTGTACTTAGCGAATAACTTTAGCATTGTAAACAACTATGAGTCCTTGGAGGCAGGGAGTTTAGCATTTGAACAGCGCTAGATCGACCTGTGATGTTGACTGGTGAGACCAAAGTGGGACACACAAAGCTTTGCATCGGTTTGCAAGGCTTTGCATGTATTTCGAAGATGGGACGTGTGAGCGCAGGTATGACGCGGTATGTTGTTGACTTAAAAGGTAGTTCTTATAATTCGTAATGCGAAGGTCGTAGGTTCGACTCCTATTATCGGCACCATATCAAGTTCCTCAAACGTCCGTATTCATCCATAAATACACTGATTAATAACGACTTTATTGCTTTTTTGTCCATCACCGTCCGTAACCATCCAGTAGAATCCGACACTGAATGTATATAGGATTGTGTATATGTTCCTGTTCGGTCTTGGATTCCTATACACATGCCTTTAAACGATATGCAGATTCGCCGCGCTAAGCCTGAAACTAAAGCCTATACACTCGGAGATGGGCAAGGGTTGTCATTGCTAATTGAACCTAATGGAAGCAAGAGCTGGCGGTTCCGTTATCGTTTTGCCGGTAAGCCAAAAATGATCTCGCTGGGTGTGTATCCGACGATCACACTTGCAGATGCCAGTTCTCGTCGTGATGATGCCCGAAAACTTGTGGCAGAAGGAAAGAGCTGTGATCCTACCCGCGTAATATGGGCACAACCCTAAGCGAGGCTCTGGTTTTCAAATTGTTCCGGACTGAGACCGCCACAGGCACTGTGACGACGCCACCGATTGTAATCACACTCAATATAATTAAACACTGCTGTCCGCATTATTTCCCGGCTGACAAAGTCCTCTCCGTGGATACATTCCACCTTCAGCGTATGGAAGAAGCTTTCCGCACAGGCATTGTCGTAACAACAACCTCTGGCGCTCATACTTCCCCGCAGATTATGGCGTTTCAGTAAGCTCTGATAATCCGTTGAACAGTACTGACCGCCTCTGTCTGTATGCACGATGACATTTTCCGGACATTTACGCCGCCACAGCGCCATCTGTAACGCATCGCAGGCAAGCTGTGCTGTCATCCGCGAAGACATCGACCAGCCAATGACTGACCGCGACCACAGATCGATAACCACGGCCAGATAAAGCCAGCCTTCACCAGTGCGAAGATACGTGATGTCACCCACCCACTTCTGATTCGGGCCGCTGGCGTAAAAGTCCTGCTTCAGCAGATTCTCTGAGACTGGCAGACCATGTTTGCGGTAACTGACCGGACGGAACCGGCGCGAGGCTTTCGCCCGCAGCCCCTGCCGACGCAGGCTGGCCGCCACGGTTTTCACGTTGAACTGGTAACCCTGAGCACGAAGCTCATCCGTCAGGCGTGGCGCACCATAGCGTTGTTTTGCGTCACTGAATGCTTCCCGGAAGACGTTATCACAGACAAGGTGGAACCGCTGACGCCGGTTTATCTGATGACGACGCTGATGCCAGACGTACCGCTTACAGATGCAGGCTATCGCCAGCGAGCTAAGCGCCCGGTTAAATACCCCAGCCAGTTGAAGTCGGTGGTGTGGAAGCCAACATGGCTGTGGCTGGCGCGTTAACGACGCCTGGATGCGACGCTCCGCTGGCGATCCTCGATTTAGGCGCAGGATCCACCGATGCCGCCATTATCAATAACGATGGCGTAGTGAAGGCGGTACACCTTGCCGGGGCGGGGAATATGGTCAGCCTGTTGATTCAAACGGAGCTTGGCTTAAGCGATCCGTTTTTGGCAGAGGAAATACCCGCTGGCCAAAGTGGAGAGCCTGTTCAGCATTCGCCACGAGAACGGCGCGGTGGAGTTTTTTCGTGAACCGCTTAGCCCGTCAGTATTTGCCAAAGTGGTGTATCTGAAAGAGGGCGAGCTGATCCCGGTCGATAACCAGACCTCGCTGGAGAAGATTCGTCTGGTGCGCCGTCAGGCCAAAGAGAAAGTCTTTGTGACCAACTGTCTGCGCGCGTTACGTCAGGTCTCGCCCGGCGGCTCGATTCGCGATATCACTTTTGTGGTGCTGGTAGGTGGCTCATCGCTGGATTTTGAAATTCCGCAGATGATCACCGATGCGCTGGCGCAGTACGGCGTTGTCGCCGGGCAGGGTAATATCTGTGGTACTGAAGGCCCGCGCAATGCGGTAGCGACCGGGCTGGTTTTAGCCGGAGAAGCCAAAAAATAGTGCAGAAAACAGCCGCGCAAGCGTTTAGCTGCGGGGTAAGTCAAAGAAAGGCGATGTTCTCTTTGATATCCCGGCGGGGTTGGGTACATAGTATCAAGGTGTCTCTCACGTGGTTAATTTTAAGGATAAGAGCATGCCAACAGCAATTGAGAAAGCCTTGGATTTTATTGGTGGTATGAACACATCGGCGTCAGTACCCCATTCAATGGATGAAAGTACCGCTAAGGGAATTTTAAAGTATTTGCATGATTTAGGCGTGCCAGTAAGCCCGGAAGTTGTGGTGGCACGGGGTGAGCAGGAGGGATGGAATCCTGAGTTCACGAAAAAAGTGGCCGGATGGGCAGAAAAAGTCGCCTCCGGTAACCGCATCCTTATCAAAAACCCAGAGTATTTTTCGACCTATATGCAGGAGCAGCTCAAAGAACTCGTGTGAGCTGACTATCGAATAAAACGCTAACGGACGTTTCCATCTAAGGATGGCGGCGTCCAGAAGGGTTGCCAGTGACAGTTTTGGACTGCCGATTCATTTCTTTTCGTCAAATTAATGTCTATATATTTATTGAATAAATATATAGTTCATAACTTACTACGTTGCCATTACCGCGTCATTCTTAGATGATCTACATTTCATAAAACACTTGATTCCATTTCGTCTCTATTAAGAAAAATAAAATGTGAACGCTGTCAATTCTGTAAACGTAAAAGATAAATATTGTATACACGGATGTTTGTTGGCAAACAGGCAGATGGTAATCAGGATCTTTTACGGAACATTGTGTATGAAAAATAATATTGAAGAGACAATAGGTAAGTACTTGCCTATTTTAATGATATTACCTCTGGCGGGTTTGGCAGAGTTAGCTTCTTTATATTCAATCCAGGCTTTATTACCAAAGTTAAGTGAGGTTTATAATATCCCATTGAATCAGGTAGGGATGATTTTATCTGCTGAGGTGGGGTTTCTGGCATTAGCCATGTTATTTAGCGGCACGTTATCTGACCGTTTTGGGCGAAAGCCAATCATTTTTTATTCGTTGCTGGCAGGAGGTATTTTAACTCTATTGTGCGCAACTGCATCATCATGGCCGATGCTGGTGGTATACCGCGCTTTGCTCGGCATTGCAGTAAGTGGTATTACGGCGGCCGTTACAGTCTATATCAGTGAAGAAGTCTCTCCTGCTTTGGCAGGGATTGTTACTGGATATTTTATTTTTGGCAATTCGCTAGGGAGTATGTCTGGTCGTGTGTTTGCAACTTTGATGATGGAGCATGTATCTATAGATACGATTTTCTTTATCTTCGGTGGTGTTCTGATTGCTATGGCACTCGCGGTGAAGTTGTTTCTCCCGACATCCCGACAGTTTGTTCCTACGCCTTCACTACAGCTTGGTGCAGTGTTGAAAGGCGGGTTGGAACATTTTAAGAATATCCGCGTATCATTATGTTTTGTCATTGGATTTATTCTTTTCGGCTCTTTTACGTCCATCTTTAATTTTCTGGCGTTTTACCTGCATCGACCGCCTTATGAGCTGAGCTACACCTGGATAGGTTTGATTCCAGTTAGCTTCTCATTAACTTTTTTTCTTGCGCCATATGCTGCCCGTGTCGCGTTGAATATTGGGTCGATGAATGCGCTCAGTATGCTGATCATCTGTATGATGGTCGGTGCATTTCTCACGCTAATCGCCCCTTCTCTGTGGGTTTTCATTTCAGGTATCGTTTTACTGTCAGTCGCATTTTTCTCTGCTCATTCCACCGTATTAGCCTGGGTCAGTTCACGGAGTCCAAACGCAAAAGGACAGGCGACATCGTTTTATCTGCTTTGCTACTACTCTGGCGGTGCAGTAATGGGGTATTTAAACGGGTATCTTTTCTCCTGGCAGGGATGGAATGCTATTGCGGCATCATGTCTGATGATGCTGGGGATAGGATTATTTATCTGCCGGTTTATTTTCGCAAAATATGAGAAACAACCGCAAATCAAAAAACAGTCAGTTCAGGAGAGTTTCTGATTATAGACACGAAGTGTGTTTTTATACTTTCCATAATGGAATCATCATTTTTTCATTAATGTGTCACTATAGCTAAAAGCTTAAATTGTGAATATTTGGCTACCCGGATATTCGTTGCTCCAGGAATATATATGTCTGCTAAAACGCTGTATGAAAAATTAGTTGAGTCACATACCATTCGTGAACTTGATAACGAAGGACATGTTTTACTTTATATTGATCGTTCAATACTGAATGAATATACCAGCCCGCAGGCATTTAGCGGGTTAAGAGAACGCGGTCGCGCCGTTCGGCACCCCGACACGTTTTTATTGAATATTGACCATGTTAATCCCACGCGGTCGCAACGGGATGTCTTAATGACCGATCCGGGAGGACAGCTACAGGTTGATTACTTTCGGGAAAATGCCGCTGACTTTGGCATCACATTATTTGATGTGCTGGATCCGCGTCAGGGGATTGAACACGTGGTTGCTCATGAACAAGGGCTAGTGATGCCTGGCATGGTGATCGCCGCCGGGGATAGTCACACGACAACCTACGGTGCATTTGGCGCGCTGGGCTTTGGTATCGGGACGTCGGAAATTGAACATCTGCTGGCCACGCAGACGCTGGTTTACCGCAAGCTCAAAACCATGCGCGTAAGTGTTCAGGGAGAGCTACCTTTCGCCTGTTCCGCAAAAGATATTGTTCTTGAATTGCTTGAACGTATTGGCGCTGATGGCGCGACGGGATATGCCATTGAATTTGTGGGTGAGGCCATCAGCGCGTTGAGCGTTGAAGGACGAATGACGCTCTGCAACATGGCGGTAGAAGCGGGGGCGCGTGGTGCTATTATTGCGCCGGATAAAAAGGTTTTTGACTATATCTACGGTAAACCGCAAATGCCTGTAGGTGAACTCTGGCAGCAGGCATTGCTGGAATGGTCACAGTTGAGCAGCGATGCTGATGCGGTATTTGATAAGACGGTGGCGATCAACTGCCATGATCTTGAGCCTAAAGTCACCTGGGGAATCAGTCCGGATCAAACAGGTTCCATCACCGGACGTGTTCCTTTCCCGGAACAGGAAACCAATCCGCTTAAGCGCCTGGCGCTTGAGAAGGCCCTTCATTACATGGGATTAACGGCTGGCATGTTGCTGAAAGATATTCGTATCTCTCACGCTTTTATTGGTTCATGCACAAATGGTCGCATTGAGGATTTGCGTGCCGTTGCGAAGGTGCTTGAAGGGCGCAAAATCGCCAGCCATGTTCGCGGGATCATTGTGCCTGGTTCAACAATGGTAAGACGCCAGGCGGAAGAAGAAGGACTGGCGAAAATCTTTATTGCTGCCGGTTTTGAATGGCGGCAGTCGGGTTGCTCAATGTGCCTTGCGATGAATGAAGATGTATTGTCGCCCGGCGATCGCTGTGCATCAGGTACGAATCGTAACTTCCTTGGACGACAGGGCGCTGGAGCAAGAACGCATTTGATGAGCCCGGCGATGGTTGCGGCGGCGGCGGTAGCGGGGCATCTGGTCGATGTTCGGTCATTACTTCAGGCAGGGGAATAAGATGGATACGTTTAAGCAAATCAGCGGGCGAATTGCGCCGATGCTGGAACCGAATATCGACACTGATGTGATTATGCCAAAACAGTTCCTGAAAGGGATCGATCGCCAGGGGCTGGATAAAGGGGTGTTTTTCGATCGTCGCTTTATGGCTGGCGGCCAACCAAATCCTGATTTTATTCTGAACATGCCGGGCTGGCAGAGCGCGACATTCCTGCTGGTTGGCCCCAATTTTGGCTGTGGATCGAGTCGTGAACACGCCGTATGGGGATTAAAACAACTGGGAGTACGGGGGCTGATAGGTAGCACATTTGCAGGCATTTTCGATGATAACTGCCAACGCAACGGGATCCTCACGGTCTCATTAGATGAACCTGCTTTGGCGCGCCTGGCGCAGCTTGCCGCGAGTGCTGATACCAATTCTATCACTGTTTCACTCGATCGCTGCGAAATTACGACGGCAGAGGAAACGATCTCCTTTGTGATCAGTGAACTCAAACGGGCGATGCTGGCCGTAGGCGAAGATGCGATAGCCTGGACATTGCAATACTTGCCGGAGATTGAAAATTTTGAGGTTGCGCATTATTCACGGCGGCCGTGGTTAAAACGCCCTGCATCCCCGCTCGGTTAAGGAAGAAGACTGCAATGAAACTGGTTCAATATCTTGTGAACGGTGGCAAACGCTACGGCATTATGCAGGAAACCGGAATAATTGATCTCTCGCAGCGGCTTGGCGACAAATATCCCACTTTGAAATCTCTCCTGTGCGCTAATGCGCTGACGGATGCGGCGTTATGGTGTGATGAGCCGGCGGATTATTACTACCAGGAAGTCACTTTTCTGCCGGTGATTGACGATCCGCAGAAGATCATCTGTGTCGGAATGAATTACGCCGATAAGCGTATTGAGTTTAATGAAACCAACCCGGCCCCAACCCTTTTTGTCCGCTTTGCAGATTCTCAGACCGGGCATAATGGCCTGCTGCTGAAGCCTGAAAATACCAATGAGTTCGACTACGAAGGTGAATTGGCCGTAGTGATTGGGCGGCCATGCTCCCGGGTCAGCGCTGAGGATGCTTTAGATTATGTCGCCGGATACAGCTGCTATATGGATGGTTCAGTGAGGGACTGGCAGCATAGCTGGTTTACGGCTGGAAAAAACTGGCCTTCGACAGGATCATTCGGTCCGTGTCTGGTGACCACAGACGACATTCCCGATCCCCAGATGCTACGTTTACTGACACGACTAAACGGGCGGGAGGTGCAGAACGAATCTACGGCAAATATGATCCATCCTATCGCTTCACTCATTGCTTATATAAGCACCTTTACTCTGCTTTCCCCTGGCGACACGATCCTCACAGGGTCGCCTGGTGGAGTGGGCAAAAAACGCGTTCCACCGCTGTTTTTACACGATGGTGATGTTATTGAAGTTGAGATTGAACATATTGGAACCCTGCGCAATGTCGTCCGGGATAGCCGTTATTTAACATCATCTGTTAGCTGGCATGACGGGAGAAAGTGATGAGTACACTGATTGAATGCGGCGCCTCTCCGTTTATTCCGGGGTTTGCGCTCAAGGATGTTCGTCTGGAAAATGGTCTGACGGTAAGAGTGGCTATCGGAGGCAGCGGTTCACCTTTGGTACTGCTACATGGGCATCCGCAGAATCATACAACATGGCGGAAAGTCGCACCGACATTGGCGCAAAATCATACAGTCATTTTGCCGGATTTGCGTGGCTATGGCGACAGCGATAAACCAACGAGCGATCCGGCGCACCGTACCTATTCAAAGCGCACCATGGCGCAGGATATCGTCATGTTAATGGATGCGCTCGGCTTTTCCCGTTTTGCCTTTGTAGGGCATGATCGTGGCGGACGCGTAGGACACAGGCTCGCGCTGGATTATCCGGATCGTGTGACCTGTTGTACTTTTATCGACATTGCTCCAACCGCGACGATGTACGCCTTGACCGATAAATCCTTTGCTACGCGTTACTTTTGGTGGTTTTTCCTGATTCAACCTTTCCCGTTACCCGAAACGATGATTGCGCACGATCCGGCATTTTTTCTGCGTAAGCATATTTCTGGCCAGCTAAAAATAGAGGGCGCGACCTCGCAGGAAGCATTCAATGAATACCTGCGCTGTTACCAGAACCCTGAGATGATCCACGCGATCTGTGAGGACTACCGGGCTGCTGCGACGATTGATTTGGACGATGATGCCGCAGATACGTCGGCGCGTATCCGGTGTCCGTTACAGTTGCTGTGGGGAGGGCTGGGAACGGTAGGGCAACTATATGATGTGGTTGGTACCTGGAAAGAAAAGGCGCTAAACGTTCAGGGGGAAGCATTGCCTTGCGGACACTCCCCGCAGGAAGAGTGTCCTGAGTACTTTATCCAGAAACTTCAGTCCTTTTTACATTCAGTGTTATAACTCGGTCATCCTTGGCAACTTCGCACTGATGCTATGAAAACGACACCTGTAGGAAAAAAACATCGCCAGCCCCTTGAGGGCTGGCCTTCTGTTGAAGATCTTTTCGTTTTTGTCACCGTTGCTCGCAACGGTGGATTTGCCCGGGCAGCGCTGGAGCTGGGGTTATCTCCCTCCTATATCAGCAAACGTATCGCTATCCTTGAAAAATGTCTCAACGCCCGGCTTTTTTTTCGAAATAACAGAGTGATGCGTCTCACACCGGAAGGCGAAAATGCGCTGTGTGGGGCTATGCAGGTCGTCAGTGAAATGGATGGCTTTGTCAGTCGTTTGGATAATCAACGTGGTGTGTTGGCTGGTAATATCACCATCAACTGCTCATTTGGTTTTGGGCATAAATATGTCGCAGAGGCGCTGTCGTCATTTATGATCGCCTATCCTGATATTACGGTAAAACTCACGCTAACGGATCGTGAAGTGGATCTGGTGGAAGAGGGGATCGATATTGAAATTCGCGTTGGGGATGATATCAACGAATTGTATATCGCACGGCAGTTAGCCACTAATCGACGGATCCTGTGTGCTTCCCCTGAATACCTCGAACGCCACGGCAAGCCAGAGTCTGTTAGTGCGCTTGTGCAGCACGATTGCCTAATGATTCAGGAAAAAAACTCGGCATTTGGCAATTGGATATTAACGGACGGTAAGCAGCAGACACATTGCCGACTAAACGGTTTTCATTCTTCCAACAGCGGCAGTGTGGTGCTTATTTGGGCCCTGAAAGGCCATGGCATTACATTGCGGTCGGAATGGGATGTTGCGCAGTATATTGAACGAGGTGAGCTGGTTCGCGTGTTGCCTCAGTGGTATCAGGAAGCGAATATCTGGGCTGTATATACCCGGCGTTCATCAAGTTCTGATCGTATCAAAATCTGCATCGATTTCCTCACGGAGCATCTTGCACAATGCTTGCCAGGCGGTAAAGCACCGGGCGTACTGTGATCAGTCGGCGCCAACTGTCGTGGCGCCAGATGCTCTGACTTACGTTTACTGTTAGGTGTTCTTTTTGCCAGCACCCAGTAGCTTTTAGGGCGTTGCGTTGGTGGCGCGGTTTTGTTTCCGCTATCGTGGCGAAGTTATCTTTTATCCCACCACGAGGCCCAACCTCCACATAGATACCTCCATTATTACCGGATTTCTCACCTGGTTTTAACGTCATATTTTATCTCCTGATTTTTGGGTAACGATTATCGGAGGTTGAGAATTCTATTGGTATCGGCTGGATGGCATTGTAAGTATCACACACTCACTCCATAACAATCAGATTGATTGAGCGACTACTTTAGCTCAATAGATATGTGTTCATCTTAAGCGTATTATCGCAGGTTGGTAATTAAAATTCTTTAAAAAACAATACCATCCATCAATTCAATATGCTGATTTTTCGAGGTTTTCTCAAATTTAGTTATGCTTATGTAATGCTACCTAACTGACTAAAAGTAATGCTCTTTTCACACAAAAGCCTTAACAGAGGAAACGCAATATTACGTGACTTAATGCCTCTGCTCATTCTCATTAGTTATACCAATGTAATGTTTTCTCACAGCAAAAGAGAAGTAGCTACCTGTGCAGCATTATAGGCGGAAAATCCATTGGGGGTATTACTAAAGATGAAATAGAAAATTAATATTATTAATTAAATGAATATGAAATAGGTATTGTTCCTGTTATCGTTACAACCTTTTCTGTCATAACAATCTTCTCATTTTCTTTCTCGCATACTTGCTGAGCATGATATAAATGTCTATGAGGACGTCAGCTCGGAAAGCATTCGTTCTGCATGGTATGCCTTTCGCTATTCTCAGGGGCGTGAAATGAAAGTTTTCTTTGATGGAGTCTATATAAGTATATGAAATTGATAATAATCCTCCTTCTCGCGCTATTCCCGTTATGTTCATCTGCCAGCAATCATTATGCCCTTGTTTTTGAAAATAACACGATACTGCTTGTTTTAAATCTTAAATGTTCCCCCTGTGATTTAAACTGCGCAAATATTCAATATCAGCTTTTCAATAAAGAGACGGAGTCTGTTATTTCAGGGGTTGCTAAGCCTGTGACAACGGGCATCGAAAATAATTTTCGTGGTTATATGATGCGTAATAATAATACGTCCTACACATTAATTGAATCAGATAATAAAAACGTATGGGATATGTCTGTTGAGGAGAAGGGAACTCAACAGAACAAAGATACCGTGCAAAAAGTAAAATATCAGCTTAATGCTATTTTTGACAATGGTACATGCTGAGTCTGGCTTGCCTCAGGGATACGATCGTATCCCTGAATATTTCCCATCAAAACTCAGGAGTAAAATCATTCTCACTAATATATTTTTCCAGTATGGCGGTATATTGTCGCCAGTTCCCGGAGTCATTGATTACTGCATAATTTATCGATGCTCCCGGCGTTGGCGAGCGTGTTAGCAGCACATCAAGTGCTGTTTTCGGCGCAACCATGATATCGCCGATACTTTTCTTGTTATCCATCGTTAACGTTAAACTCATATACCACGAGGTGGGGGTTAACTATCCGTATAGTATTCTCTTTAGCAATAAAGCGTAATTTTTTCTCCTCCGCTTCCGTTGGCGCTTTTAATCCGGTCGGGCGAATTAAAATTTTTAGCCGCAAACGAAGCGGTAATACCAGTTTTCGCGGGTGGTTTTTAATGTCCTGGGTGACTGGCGGTATCTGATAAATGTTTAGCCAGAAGGGACTCTCCCGGTCCGTTGCCAGCTGCTGGTGGGAACTCAGGAGCAGGCGAAGCGTTCTCAGTTCTCCTGGCTGCATTTTAAATACCGGCGGCAGCGCCACCAGCGGCGTTTTGCTATTATCCGGAGAGGCGTCAATGTTTCCGGCGTCGGTCCATACCTGTAACAGCATCGGCGTTGTATTATCGTTGGATAATGTCAACGATTGAGCGACCTCATCTGAAGCAAAAATAATTCGGGTTCTGTCAATATTAACGGCGGCTTGTGCCGGGCCATACCATCCCGTCAACCCAAGTAGCGTTAATATGACTTTACTGAAAACTAACCACTGCCTGTAATTGCGCATTCACGCTTCCTGCCGTTACTGTTTGTCCGCCGATCGCCTCAAGCGAGGCAGTAAAATCACCGCTGTAGGTTTCTACTGAACCGGATGATACCCGTGTGGTTAAATCTTTATAGCCATACCAGCCTCGGGCGTTGCCAGTGCCTGTCTTGATCCGATCGGGTAACAGGTTAATTGGCGTACCGGCATCGTTATAGATGCGGATACCCACTCCGGAAGCTACGCCAGGTTCGCCATAATGGGTGTCCAGTAGCCACGACAGACCGCCTGCGGATGTGGTTAGCCCCAGGCGACGCGCCGCCGCCACGGCGGTGGGTTGATTAACGACAAACCCCATTGCGACATTAGCGGCGCTGGTGGACGGGAGGGCACTGGACACTGCGCCGGACTCACATTCTAGGCTGACGTGGAAAGGCGCCTGGCTATTGCCTCCGGCGGCTAATATGCCAACGGCGACAGGGGGAATTTTCACGATCGCAGGATAATCTTTGATTTTACATAACGCGCCGCGAACATAGGTGACGCTATTATATGTACTCCATGCCCCGGGCCAATAGCTGGGCCAGCCATAATAATCGCTGGCATGATCCAGTCCCGCTTTGATCCGCTCGGTAATCAAGCCTGGGCCTTTAAACGCGATATAACCCCGAGGCTGCGTCCAGGTATCTCGGTCCATTGGATTCTGGTAGGCAAAATATTTTCTTGAGTCAATTTTAAACATCTCATATAACACGTTGCTAAACGCGCTGGCAGGAATATAAATATATTTGTCATCCTGAAACCAACTGTCTGCGGTAAGTTGGCGTTCTTTCCAGAAACGGCTGTAATATTCGCCGGTACTGAGGTTTGTCATACGGACAGCAACATTACGCTCCACATCATAATAAGCGCCTTCTACTTCGGGAGTAAAAAATGCCCCCGCAAAAGCGCTATCGCCATTTGTCGAATACATCTCATAGAGCTTCCCGGCATCGGCGGAATCGCAGCGGTAAAGTACCTGTTTACTGGAATAGGGCGTGCCGGTGGCGGCCGTCAGGAAGTTACCGATCCCACTGGCCAATAGTGTGCCGGAGGGTTGAAAAGTTTCACTATTACTGACGCTAATCACCGTTGGCAAACCGATATTACCGGTATTCGTGTCAGTTGCGCCGATCCAGTTTTGCGCCGTGTAGCCCGCTTTTATCGCCGCGTCAGAGAGCGCGCTCTTATCGGTGACTTTGATACATGACGACCATGTTCCGGCGCTGACGAACAGGCTGGTGATAAACAATAGCGTTCGGAAACTAAAAAGCATTGTGCTATTCCTTCTCGCAGATTTTGTTCAGATAGAGAAACGGTTCTTTGGTGTGAAGATCGAGTTGGTAGGCAACCCGGCAACGCTGGTTTGCCCCTGTTCCCCAGCGCACCAGTAGAGAACCCGACGGATGGGCGATACGGGCATAAATCTGCCCACTCTGGCCGACCATGCCGATGTTTGTGTCTTCACCGTTGAAAACATCAGCGCCCATTGGCGGTATGCCGCCATCCGGCATCTTCACGGAGATCAGCACCGCTTTGCCGCTGATAGTGGCGAAATTGACACGCGCGATGGCGCCGGCATAGGGCACAATCTGCTGACTTCCTCCCGTCAGTTCGGCATCGCTGCGCATCTTACGGGTATCGAGCGTAACGTTATTGACGCGGTAAGGAGATAACGAAGGCAGAATGGCGTAACCAAAGCGATCAACCACAGCGCCCTGGCCATTTTGTACGATCGCGCCCTGCGCGCCATCGGCATGAATAAGCGCAAAGGTATCGCTGGTATAGGGGCCAGCCGTCAGACCGCCAGGGTGAAGTACCAGGGTGCCGGACGCGCCCAGCCCTTCCTGACGATAGTTATCACCCTGGTCATAGTTGGCGCGAAGTGCGCCAAACCGGGTGTTCTGTTGTAGATTACCGCCAAACGTCGTTGGCGCGCTGCTATCGCTATTACTATTGCGATAACGCTCGTAGCCGCCATAAACCGACCATGACAGGTCGCTGTTTTCACCGCTACTGCCGGTCATAGATACGGTTGAGGAACGGCTTTGACTGGACTGGTTATAATTCATGGCGACAGACGTTCTGTTTTCGCCCCAATCCAGCGGTATAGAGACATTAAACGACATTGTGGTTTCGGTATATTTTTGTCGGCTACTCACGTCCAGTGGTTCGTTAACGCCGTGATAAAAGCGATCGTAATCCCAGGTGGTGCGCTGTCGTGCGATATTCACCCCGTAGCTTATATTCCGCCACTGGTTGCTATACCCCATTTGTAGCTGTGTTATACGCGATTGGTTATTGTAGTAGTCTGCGGTGCTGGCGCTGAGGTTAAGCGTGCCAAGCCGTCCTAACGGCTGGCTTACCGTCGCGGACAGGCGATTGCGCTGATGCAGCGTGTCGGAGTAGTAATCAATCCCCGTTTTTGCTTCCCGGCGTACGCCGAGCACGTCCTGAAGATCGCGAAAGCCGTTGGTTGAATAACGATAAGCCGCCAGCACCAGGTTAGTGCCGGTGGTAAACGTTTTGCTGTAACTGAGTTCCGCGCGCCAGCCTTGCTGGCGCTCGTTATGCTCTGCGCGTGCATTCGACCAGGTGGCGTTAAGGCCGAACGCGCCCATACCTGTGGCCCAGACGCCGCCCGCCAGCCATGCCTGGTAACGCTGCGCAATTCGTGAACCGAGGTTGAGGGTAATGGTGTTATTAACGCCGTGCTGGAACGTTCCCTCAAAGAAACGATTTTCAATATCGTAGTACTGACGAACCCTGCCGAAGGCCAGCGAATAGTGCCAGTTACCGGGACGTACCGAATCCGGCACGGAAGAATAAGGCACGGTGAAACGTGAGGTTTTACCGCTGGCCTCGATAACCTCTACCTCCAGATCGCCTTGATAACGGGTGTTGTACAGATCGTCAATATAAAATGGGCCCGGCGGAACGTTGGTTTCATAAATCACTTTCCCCAGTTGTTTTACTACCACGTGCGCGCTACTGGCCGCTACGCCCCGAACTTCCGGCGCATAACCGCGTTTGCCCTGCGGGCGCATCCGCTCGTCGGTGACAAGTTTAGCCCCGTTAAAAGACAGACTGCCGAATAAGCTGGAGTCCGTATAGCTATCGCCCAGCGACAGGATACTGTTAATAGACGCGACAGGTCTTTGCACCCAGGTTCGAACGCTATTATAGCGCCAGGCGCTTCCGCTCTGGTTGCTATTGGCATAGCGCAGATTACTTTGATGACGGACCTGCCAAAGTCCGAGGTTAACGCCCATGTTTAAACCGCTCCATAAGTATTGGTAGCGATAATGGCTGTCGGTATTTTCGGTGTGGGTCCAGTTTGTGTTATGGCGTAAAAACAGCGCCAGCGCGCCGCTATCCCACTCTGAAGGGGAGATATAACCGCGCGGTTTGTGCGTAAGTTCGGTCATTGGAATCGTTAGCAACAGGCGAAGCGTGGCGCTATCAAATTGCCAACCGGCATGAGGCACCCACTCCCTGAGCGGGCGACACTCGGTCGCAGCGTCGGTCGCGGGGAGTGATTTTATCTGTGCTGCTTTCATCACCGATAAGGGCAGGCAGGGTTCAGTCTGTTGACCCTCTTTTACAGCATTAAATCGAATATTAGTGCTCGAGGTTACCAGCGTGCCATTAACGTAAACGTCGGCAAGATAGTCTCCGGAAGGCGTTTGCTGTTCATTAAAACGGGCAATATTTTGTCCGTAAGTGGCCCCCTGAAGTAGCGCAGGATCAAAATAATACTCTTCACCCTGCGCGGAGCCTGAGCAAACTATGGCGATCAATAGCGCAAGGCTTTTGCGGTTCAAATTAATGGTGGGGGACATCGTAGCTCTCGCTTATCCTTGCGCCCAGGTCGTTAACCAAAGTAACGGTGACTGTACCGGAGAAGGATTTGAGTGACCGTTTGCCCGGCAGCCACCAGGTTTGACTGGAGAAAGGGGCAATCATGTCTGCATCCAGGTTATATGAAGCGCCGTTCACTTTTACATTCAAATTACTTAAAGAGGCAAACCAGGGCTGCGGATTAACAATAACAATACCGCTTTTTCCGGAGCCCTTATTTACCGTTTTAATCTGTAATTTTTTCGCCAGACTATCAGGTTTACCTAGCCCGTCAGGACGATAGAAAAGTTTTATTCTTGAGCGCAGCATCACCAACATTTTATTTTGCCCGCTGTCGCTGCCAATATTCGTTGGTGGTACCTGTAATACGTTAAACCAGAATACTGACTCACGATCCTGCGGCAATTTTTTCGTGTTGTTATAAATTACGCGTACCACCTGGCCTGCTTTGGGTTGAATACGAAATACCGGCGGCGTGGCAATGAACGGCATCGCGCTGCTATTTTCCGGGCTGGTATTCATATCGCCATCGTCAAACCAGGTTTGTACGATATAAGGTATTGCATCATTATTTTTTAACTGCACATCTACGGAGGAGGCTGTTGATGGGTAAATTATTCGGCTACCCAAAATAGTAACGCTCGCCCACGATGCTGTGGCGGGTAGGGCCAGGAATAGAAAAACTATTAAGTAATATAATGCGGAATGTCGGGTATCCATTTTCATCTCAACAACTCCCTGGCGATTGAAAATGGTCTGGCGTTTCAACGCCAGACCGTAGCGACAATTATTTATACGAAACGGCGTATTGAAGGGTGGCAGCGACTGTCCCAGCCTCTGCTTTCCCGGTAGAGTAATACCGCGCGGTATAAGTCGCGCTCGCTTCAGAAGCATTTGGTTCCAGCTGTAGGTCGCCGTCGCCAGTAAAGCCGCCGGTCAGATTGATTGGCTCCCCTGAAGTGTCGAGTAATTGGACTTCAACATTTTTCGCGCTGCCAGTATTACCCAGGTTACCGTTACTGGTGACCTGATTACCGACAAAGACAGTGGAAATTTTTGTTGTTTTGTCCTGAGAGCCGGTACACCCGGACAGCCCAATATCAAACGTTATTGGCCCCGCGGTTTTCCCTTGTTCTGATAAATCTTTAGTACTTACTGTTGGTAATAACACGACGGGTTTAGCCTGATTACCATTAATCACGACAGAGCATGTTTCATCAGAGACTTCCCCTTGAAAGGTGATGGTGTTATCAGAAACAGCCATCGCGCTGCTGGAGACAAGAAGCGAGCCTGTGATCATTGCTAAATATTTTTTCATAGACATATAATAATGTTCCTGTATTAATCTTTACTTTTTCAGGACGAGTGCAATTCGCCCGAATGTTTCGTGCTTATGGAGGAGTGGTAAAAATAACGATCATTAACTCTATTTTTGGATATGAGCTATACCCTCCTGACTATTGATAATGCGATATAAAACAAACAGACTTATTTCTCTTATCATGAAATAGAGCGATAAGCGCTTTCGTCCATACATCTCATTAGTACAACTGATAGTGTTATCATTTAATTGAGTGTAATCCGATAACAATTCTCTCCGCGTCTGAATAGATAGACTATGTTGCAATACAAACCTGCACATTTTTGCTATGTAAAATCCGCATCAGTTAAACCTCCCGATGGATAATACGATGGTGAGATTAAGGTAAATTTTCTGAAATGTGCTTCTGAAACAGTATAATTAGTCTTACTTTTTTCTTACTTTTGGCCTTTCAGAAGTTTCCTGAGTTTGCGTTAAGGTAAAGAAAAGTGTTCAGATTTACCTATAACTGTTTGATTTGTAATGTTCAGGTAATACTTGTGTCAATTATTGTTTACTATAAGTGAGACTTATAAGTTAAACTCAGGTTAATTAGGGGGCTGAATTCTTTTTTGAGCATGATAATATGTCGTCTGAATGATGGATGCAGTTACCTTTAGGATTGTTATGAATGAAAGCATATTTTTACTTGATAAGCGTGTTGTATTTGATAGTACGAAGATGACCTTATCGCATGGTAATGAGATAATCAGAGTATCAGAAGCTGAGACCCATCTGCTTCTTGCTTTTTGGCATGGTCTTTACAAAAAAGAAGATATTATTCATTTTGTTTGGGAAAATCGTGGAGGCTGCGTCTCAGAATCAAGTTACTATAAACTCATTAATCAAATGAGAAATGATTTTAGTAGCATTGGTCTACAGTCATCTGACATCGTAACTCGCCCTCGGGTGGGGGTATCGCTGTCTGTTACCATTGAACCTATAAAAAAAATCACCTCCCTAAAGGTGAGTGATGAAAACGTTAAAGGCACCACGACTCGGGAGAACATATTTTACAAAATTAAACGTCACAGCGTATTTGTGGTATTAACAGGAGCCATTCTTCTGGCATTGCTCTATGGTGTATTTACTATATATAAAGCGCCTGTTCGTAACAGCCCTGATAGTTTTTTTACATATCTTGGCGAATATAACGATTATGCAATCTATAAAACAAAAGAGGATAAGGTCACATTAAGTGAAGTAGTTTTTGCTTTTAACTCTCTAAAAATTAAAATTTACCGGCAAAATGGACGCCATCTTTATTATATCAGGGAGCCTAATATGAATATTTTTCTGCAATGCTTAAATCCTGTTGAAATGGCGGTGCCAAAATGTATTACAGTAAAAGAACGTTACTGATTATATTTGTAATATTTATCGCCATTGTCGCAATCGGATCGATAATAGCGCTTGAGTGGGTAAATCGTGACTCTTATAGAACCAATAATCTTATATGCACGACAAAATCAGAAGCGTATATTGCGCCACGAAAATTGTACATGGATGGTGGACTTGTGCTGGATCTTAAATCCGGCAGGATTACCCTACACTACGATGTTACTACCGATACGAAAGAGAAACGGCTTTTTTTTCGTGATATCTGCATCAGCAAACTGCGCAGAACGGGTATGAAAACATTTACTTTTAAAGTCAATTCAGTTAAGACTTTTGAGTCTGATACTGCTGGCGATTTGTTTTCCTGGTTGAGACTGTTACAGCCTGGTACGATTAATGAGTTAAAGATGGTCAAAATTGGGAAAAATACCTACATGTTTTCGCTTAATCGACATTTGTATAATGTGTGTACCACCAGTAGTAACGTTGAGTTATAGCCAATAATCCCTGTATTGATGGGAATTCGTTCCGTGATTTATGCCTCATCAGGCAGCGAACCTGGCATCTGGCTAACATATTGAATTTAGATATCTGCTATCGCTTATTCTAACGATAGTATCCTGTACCTGTTGGGTATTGATATTTTCTTGTCTATTTTCGGCACAGGGAGTGCCATCTTGCTATCATTAAGAACGTATAATCTATCTCTCAATATTGCTTTTCTATATTAATGTTACTTTAGTTAACCTATAAAAGCGTACAGTGGCAAAAGGAAGGCCGGTAAGAGGGCAATGATTTGAAAGTAAGAAAGCTATTTCTGATGTTGTTTATTGCCGTTCCACTGATCGTAATGATATTGGTGGGGTTACTCGCGGGTATCTTCCAGCTAAAACGAGATATCGCCGTCAGCGCCAATACGCTGCTGCGGTTTAGCGCGGATATATCCGCCGCCTCCTGGCAAGTCGCCGGAAAAGCCGCCAGACTGGCTGAGAGTTCTTGCTCTGACACGCTGAAAGAACTGTCCAGAACGCGGGCCTTCACTCCTTATGTCCGTGACATTGGGTTTCTGGAAAATGGCGATATCACTTGCTCCTTTGTCACAGGAACCGAACGCTATCATTTTTCCCGGCTGGCAGGGCTTTCTTTACCTGCTTCTTATCCGGAACGGTGGTTGCGATCTATCGGTAGTATGGCCGAAGGACCCGATCGCCTTGTTGTGGTGTATGTGAAAAAAGTAGCAGCGGATAAAGCGGCTTTCGTCATTGTGGATTCGCAGTATGTCCAGGAGCTCATGGAGATATTGGCTGCAGAGAGAGCATCAGCCTTTAGCCTGACATTCGGCGCAGGAGAGGCGATTACCAGCGCTGCGACGTTGCGCGGTAAGGCGTTTTTAACGCAGCGGTTCACCTCAACCGATCACACTATCCAGCTGATGGTGCGCACCCCTTTCTCAACGTTATCGGCATACTGGTTACAAAACCTTTTTATTTTTATTCCGCTGTCATTATGTCTTTCTGTAGGGATGATGTTGTTCTACAGGCGCTGGTATTTAAAACGCTTATCTCTGGCCCGGGAGATTGCCAGGGGAATAACGCACAATGAATTTACGGTACATTATCAACCTGTTTTTAATGTTAAACACGGTAGTTGCGGCGGCGTGGAGGCGCTAATGCGCTGGCCGCAACCGGATGGCCGTTTTATAACTCCCGATATTTTTATTACCGCCGCAGAAAATGAAGGCATGATTATTCCACTCTCTCGTCATCTGTTCGAACTGATTGTTCATGACGTGATAAACTGGACTGTACCGGATGATTTCTATATCAGCGTAAATATATCGCCTGCGCATCTTATGGATGACGGTTTTATACAAGATATAGAGGCGCTCAGGACTCGTTTGGGAACGATAACGCTTATGTTGGAGCTCACCGAACGTAGCCTGATTGTAGAACCTTCACAGGTCGCAGAAAAACTTTCAACGCTCCGTGAAAAAGGCGTGTTAATAGCGATTGATGATTTTGGGACCGGCTATTGCTCCCTCTCCTATCTCCAGCAATTACCTGTAGACTCTCTTAAAATAGACAGAACGTTTATCGATACCATTGATACCAGCAGCGATGATGTTCCTGTCCTGGATACTATCATTACGCTGAGTCAGCGACTGGGACTCAATGTGGTTGCCGAAGGGGTCAGTACCCAGCACCAATTGCGTTACATCTTAAGCCACGGGGTAGGATTCGTTCAGGGATTTCTTTATGCCAGGCCGATGGGGACTAATGACTTTATGAGTTGGCTTGGCAAGTCAGCCCAGCGGCAAAATGGTTTGCTCAAGGGGGAAAGCGGATCCGCGAGCGATCTGGTGGCTGAATAATGCAGGAACTCGCTACGGAAAAAAATTCAATAGCACGATATATCCTGGTAATATGTTTATGCCGTGAAGAAACGTGATAGCACTGGGGCGGATATTTTTATGAGTCAGAACAATTATCTGATTGACAAAAGGGTTATTCTTGATTGTGAACGAATGACGCTTTCCTGCGCCGGAGAGTCGATAACGATATCTGAATCGGAACGCAGTTTGCTTATCGCTTTTTATGAAGGCCTTTTTAAAAAAGATGATTTAATTAACTATGTCTGGGGGCGCAAAGGTGTCGTGGTCTCTGATGCCAGTTATTATAAACTGATTAACCAGCTACGAGGATCATTTGATAAAATTGGTCTTAAGGGGGCGTCTGTTGTGACTCGCCCTCGCGTGGGTGTTTTACTCTCAGTTTCCATTGAACCGTTGAGTGATGAGGCGCAAGATATGCCGTTGCCTGCTGTTGCTGAAACAGAATTATCGACGGTTGAAGTGCGGCACGATGATACTATCATTCCCCCAATACCGGGCGCTGTGAATAGAAAAGATTGGCTCTACTTTTGCCTGGCCGCGCTTCTGATGTTTTTTATGATTTATAAAGTTAAGGGTGAAAATATTGATTATTTTACCCTCAATGGTTCGTATGATGGATACACTTTTTATAGTGTAGGGCATGATAAAACCCATCTGACGGATATCGTTGAAGCGTACTCTGAGATGAGTAATGAAATACATAAACAAAACGGAAAAATCATTTATTACATTCGTGTGCCTAACACAAATATTTTTGTCCAGTGTCTTAACCAACTTGATATAGCGGAGCCGAAATGCATTTCCATAAAAGAACGTTATTAAGCGTGGCGACGCTTGGTATGCTGGCTGTTTCAGTCGTACTGATGGTAGTTTGGGTACGAAACAGTAACCATAGTTCTATTAATACTAATGAATTTTTATGTACGACAAGAACGGTAACGACGATACAGCCTAAAGATATCCATGCCGATGGCAGTCTTGTTCTTGATTTTAAGATGAAGAGAATTACGCTTCAATATGAAATAAAAACAAAAGATAACGGTGTAAAAATATTATACCGGGACGTGTATATGAAAAATTTACATCGAACAGCGCCTGGTGTTTATACGTTCGAAGTATCCCAGGTAAAAGTCTTTGCCACGGATACGGCTGGCGAGCTGTTATCACATTTACGGGTTTTGCATCCGGAAGCGGCTAATGAGATTCGAATATCTAAAGTGGGTGAGAAAACCTTTTTCTATTCTCTTAATCGGCAGCTTTATAACGTTTGTACCGCGCAGTAGATCTGAATGTTGTCTGAATGCGTCAGAAAGCGAGTTGCGAAATTGCCCTCCGCAAGGGTAAAGGTTAACTCGATCACCAGTTAAAGCACGTTAAAAACAATGAGTTATGGATTTTTACTCTTCAGGGAGGTAACTGATACTCGCTGATAACCTCTCGCAGTCCGCCTGACGGATGCGATGCCAGGATCGGGTCTGAAGCAACTATGAATTCGCTATTAATAAAAAAGTAAGAACTCTGTAAGACTGATTTCATATCCATTATCGAATATATCAGGTTATATTACCTCCGCAGTTGGCATGACTGGTAATAAGCGCATTAGGTGCTCTTAATCTAAATGCTATTTGTGTGCCATAAGTTCCGGTACCGCCTTAATTATATATCAAAAATGGAGTGGTTTTAATGAAAAGACGGTCTTCGTTCCTTGTTTTTTTAGGTTTATTATTAGCGTCACCTTTAGCTTTGGCTAACGATCAGCACACCGTATCGTTTGGTTATGCACAAACTCATCTCAGTTCATTGAAAAATAGCGATAGCAAAGATCTGCGAGGCTTTAATTTTAAATATCGTTACGAGTTCAATGAGACTTGGGGGATGTTAGGCTCATTCACCGCGACGCGCAATGAAATGGAGAACTACACCTGGAAAGAGGGAAAATTGCATAAAAATGGTTCCGATTCTGTAGACTATGGTTCTTTGATGTTTGGACCAACATATCGTTTTAATGACTATGTAAGCCTGTACGGCAATGCGGGTATAGCGACGATGAAATTTAATAAACACTCAAAAGAAGACTCCTTTGCCTACGGCGCTGGCGTAATATTTAATCCAGTTAAGAGTATATCTATCGATGCATCATGGGAAGCCAGTCGTTTCTTCGCTGTGGATACCAATACATTTGGTGTCAGCGTAGGTTATCGCTTCTGATATTACAAGTATAAGCGTTACGTTTATGGCAAGGAATTAAAAATAATACGGTGCTGCTACAGAATAGGGATGGTTATGAGCGCTCAGGTAATCTTAAGAGGAAGATAAAACACTCACCGTAGCGTTATTCTATTGATGAAATTATGATAAATTCACTATCGGAACAACTTCCGTTAAAAACGATAGGTATAGTTTTAACGGATGATTATTATACTTATTTAGGCATCGCTTCACTCTTTGAGGATGGGAAGTGCTTTATGTTCCCACTCAATGGAGAATATAATTCGTGTCAGATATCAGCTAGCGAAGATATCATAATTATTATTGATGGACGAGTTTTGATTCAGGGGGGCTGGAAAGGTTTTAAGGCGCTCATGCAGCATTATCCACATGCTCGTCGAATCTGGCTCACGCGCAGAGATATTGGAAAACTTTATCCACATGGCTGCGATAGAGATCCTGATATCGATCCCGATTTGGCAAAGCCTGTTTTTATTGAGCATTTCATTAAATACGCTTGTGCAAATGATGTAGCGGTCGGTGAACTTGCGCCGTTGACAAAAAAGGAGGAGGAGTTGTTATGGCACTTTTTATATAAAAAGTCGATGAGTCAGATCGCCAGTAGCTATGGCATGAGTCGTAAGACTTTGTACATTCATAGATTGCGTATCTGCCGTAAATATGGCTTCAAACGCTTTTTCCATTTGCTATTTATTTACCAAAGAAGTCGCCATATCTTCGCATCTAAAATTTGCCGTGTAGACAAAAACGCCGATCAGGCTTGAAGCAAAAAAGATGAAAAAGTTAACGATGAGAGAGTGTGAAAGCATCAATCCTACTATGCTGCTTGCCATTAAGATACTTATCTCGGCGCTTGACGAAAAAACAAAAATAAGGCTCAGAGAGCATATTGAAAAAACTGAACAAGAAATAGCCTCAAGCATACATGATAGCATCATGACAGAGACTTTTCTTCAGCAAATGAAAGACATTCGTTACATCTTAAATATAGTTCCTTGACGGCGTTCAGAAGCAAGAACGCGTTATTATTTAATGATTAATAGACCAGGTATTAGTATGAAAAAGATCTTAGTATGTTTCGTCGGCTTGGCTTTAACCGCATGTAGTGCTAATTCGTTGAATTATGGCGCTGAACAGGTACGGGTGATGACCAGCGAGCCAGGTAAGGAATGCAGCTACTTAGGGGATATCACGGGCAGCCAGGGGAATTTCTTTACCGGTGGCTGGACTTCCAACAGTAACCTGGAAACGGGTGCCCGTAACGATCTGAAAAACAAAGCTTATAAAATGGGCGGAAATACGGTAGTCCTGTTAACCCAGCGTGCAGGCCAGACAGGAAGTTCATGGCACGGTTCGGGCTCAAGCAAACAAACGAATGTCACGTTAAGCGGGAACGTTTATCGTTGCCCTCGTTAACCTTATTTTGCAGGCAATATATGCCTGTTTAGCGCGCGCGCCGCACTGGCGACGCGGGCGCTATTTGGGCTAACCTTGCTTTTTCTCGCTGTATTCCCGCCAACCGCCGCCTAATGCTTTATACAGATTAATGATATTCAGCTGTTGCATGAGCCGTGTGCGCACCAGGCGCTGCTGCGCGCCATAAAGCATACGATGGGTATCAAGCAGCGTAAGGTAGTCATCGACGCCTTCCTGAAAACGGAGTCCGGCCAGCTCATAGGCGATTTGACTGGCTTCAACCGCGCGTTGTTCTGATTGCACCTGGTCATTCAGCGTACGCTGTCCCGCCAGACCATCCGCCACGTCGCGAAAGGCTTGCTGAATAACGTTTTCATACCTGGCGATTTCAATCTGTTTTTGGACATGCGCCCTATCCAGGTCAGCGCGTAATGCGCCGCCGTGAAAGAGAGGCAAGGTGATTTGCGGTAGAAAACGCCAGCTTCCCGATCCCGGTTCAAAGAGTCCGCTAAGAGACGCGCTGGCCGTTCCCGCCGTGCCTGTCAGGCTGATGGTCGGGAAGAAGGCGGCGCGCGCTGCGCCTATTCGGGCGTTTGCGCCACGCAGCCTGTACTCGGCGGCGCGAATATCCGGGCGGCGTACCAGCAGATCTGACGGTAATCCGCCTGGCAGTGTGGTCGGGATCGCGCCTTCCGTAAGCGTGACCGCTTCGTTTAGTCGACGCGACAGTTCAGGCGTGAGCGGCTGGCCCAACAGCAATTCCAGCGCGTTACGATCCCGCGCCAACTGTCGCGTATACGCCGCGCGATTGATTTCGGCAGAACGCAGCGCGATCTCCGCCATACGCAGATCGAGCTGTGTGGCGTTGCCTGTCCGGGCAAGCTGGGTTGTCAATGTGTATGAACTTTTTTGCGCGGCCAGCGTATCCTCGGTTAAGCGCAGCAGCTCCCGGTCAGCCCGTAGCGTCAGCCAGGCGCTGGCGACTTCGGAAACCAGGCTCATTCGCGCCGCAATGTACGTCTCATCAAGCGCCATATAGGCGGCTAATGCCTGGTCGCTAAGGCTTCGCACTCGCCCCCAGAGATCCAGTTCCCAGGCCGTCGTCGCCCCAGCCATCTCGTAGCGTCGGTTAATCTCAGGCTCGTCCGTGACGCTGAGATCGGCGGGAGTGCGACCGGCGTCCATGGCGGTGGCGATGCCGAGCGTCGGCAGCATCTCCGCGCGCTGAATACGGTATAACGCCCGGGCGGCTTCAACATTGAGCCCTGCCTTGCGTAAATCCCGATTATTGCGTAACGCGATCGCGATCAGTTCCTGTAGAAGCGGATCGTGGAAGAAATCACGCCAGCCAATGTCAGCGGCATCCGGCGTGCCAGAAACGGTTGACGTTGCGTAGGGATAGACCATCGCAGTCGGCGATGCGGGGCGTTCGTGCTTCGGCGCCATCGTACAGCCAGCAAGCGTGGTGACGAAAGCAAGCGTCGCCAGCGTGGCGGTCTGCCGATAGCCTGTAAAAGTGATCTTCATTATGCCATTCCCATCATTATGCTTGCTGATCATGTGAATCAACGCGGTTCTCACGCTTTAATGCCATCCTGCGAACCACCACGTAAAATACAGGCGTCAATAACAGGCCGAAGAGCGTGACGCCCAACATGCCGGCAAACACGGCGATGCCCATCGCATGTCGCATTTCCGCGCCGGCACCCGTCGCGAGTACCAGCGGTACTACGCCTGCGATAAAGGCGAATGAGGTCATCAGGATAGGACGCAGACGCAGGCGGGACGCTTCCAGTACGGCGGTCAGCGGGTCTGCGCCGTCGTGTTCTTTGGCGCGGGCAAACTCGACAATCAAAATGGCGTTCTTGGCCGCCAGGCCGACCAGCACCACGAAACCAATCTGCGTAAAGATATTGTTATCTCCGCCAGATACCCACACGCCGACAATGGCTGAGAGTAATGACATAGGCGCAATAAGCAGGACGGCAAAGGGCAGCGACCAACTGTTGTACTGCGCCGCCAGGATCAGGAAGGCCAACAGCACCGCCAGCGCAAAGATAGCAAGCGCGGAGTTGCCGGCCTGTTTTTCCTGATAAACCAGATCGGTCCATTCGAAGACCATCCCTTCCGGTAACGTTTCACGCACGATCTTTTCAATCGCATCCGTCGCCTGTCCGGAGGAGAAGCCCGGAGCCGGTCCACCGCTAATATCTACCGAGGGGAAGCCGTTGTAATGGATGATTCTGTCCGGCCCCGACTGGCGCATAATCGTGACGAAAGCGCTAAGCGGGATCATCTCGCCCTTCGCATTGCGGACTTTAAGCAGGCCGATATCCTCTTGCTGCATACGGAATGGCGCATCGGCCTGCGCCATCACCCGCCAGGTACGGCCAAATCGGTTGAAATCGTTGACGTAAAGCGAGCCGAGGTTAATTTGCAACGTTTCAAAGATGTCGGTGAGCGATACCCCCATTGATTTCGCCTTTACCCGGTCGATATCCACCTGTAACTGCGGGGCGTTTGTCTGGAAACTGGCCAGCATATTGGCCAGTTCGGGCGTCTGCATCGCCTTAGACATAATCTCGCTTTGCACCTTTGTCATCGCTTCAAATCCCAGTTCCGCACGATCTTCAATCTGCAATTTAAAGCCGCCCGTCGCGCCAAGCCCTGGAACCGGCGGTGGCGGGAAGATGCCAATAAATCCGTCGGGAATGTGGCTAAATTTGTGCATTAGCTTTCCGGCGATAGCGTTAGCGGAAAGCGAAGGATCTTCACGCTCGTCAAAGGGTTTCAGCATGGCGAACATCAGCGCCGAATTTGGCACATTTACCGGGCCGTTAACCGACAGACCGGGGAAGACGACGACGCTTTCAACGCCGGGTTCCGCCAGCGCGATAGCGGACATCTGTTTCACGACCGCCTCTGTGCGATCCAACGATGCGCCGCTTGGGAGCTGGGCGATGCCGACGAGATAGTATTTATCCTGCGCAGGCACAAACCCGTTCGGCACCTGATGGAAGCCAAGCCAGGTTAGCCCCACAAAGCCAGCATAGAGCACCATCACAATGACGCTGCCGCGCACGGCCCGACGGACGGCGCTAACATAGCGGTTCGACGCGCTGTCGAAGAAACGGTTAAAGCGATGGAAAAAACCGCCAGTGACCGTGCCCATCAACCGCGTTAGCCAGTCAGCCTTCGCAGTATCGTGGTGCGGTCTTAGCAAAATGGCAGCCAGCGCAGGGGAGAGCGTCAGCGAGTTAATGGCCGAAAGGATGGTCGAAATAGCGATGGTCAACGCGAACTGACGATAAAACTCACCCTGCAGGCCCTCTAGGAATGCGGAAGGGATAAAGACCGCCGTCAGCACCGAGGTAATAGAAAGAATGGGACCAGTGACTTCATCCATCGCCTTCTTTGCCGCCTCTCCGGGGCTTTTGCCCTGCGAGATATGCCGTTCCACGTTTTCGACCACAACGATGGCGTCATCGACAACGATACCTATCGACAGGACCAAACCAAACAGCGAAAGCGTATTCAGCGAAAAGCCAAACAGGTGCATCAAGGCAAAGGTGCCGACCAGCGAAACGGGAACCGCCACCAGAGGAATAATGGACGCCCGCCAGGTTTGCAGGAACAGCACCACGACAAGGACGACCAGCACGAGGGCTTCCAGCAACGTAATCGCCACCGATTGTAGCGATGCGCGCACGAAGACCGTAGGATCATAGGCAATCCGGTATTCGATATCCTGCGGGAAGTTTTGCTGCAACTCATCCATTTTGCCGCGAATCGCGTTAGAAACGTCAATCGCATTGGCGCCCGGACTTTGAATAATCTGTAACGCTGGCGCCGCTTCGCCATTCAGTAAACTGCGCAGCGTATAGGCATCTGCGCCCAGCGTGACGCGGGCGACATCACGCAGACGCGTCACCTCGCCGTCAGCGCCGATTTTTACCACAATCTCGCCGAACTATTCTTCGCTGGTCAGGCGGCCCAGCGTGTTTACCGTCATCTGAAAAGCGGCGGAGGCCTCCGGCTGTTGCCCGACGGAACCGGCGGCGACCTGTACGTTTTGTTCCCGCAACGCCGTAACGATATCACTGGCGGTAAGACCGCGGTTGGCGATTTTCGCCGGGTCCAGCCAGACGCGCATGGCGTACTCGCCCGCGCCCCAGACGAGAACATCGCCGACGCCGGGTAAACGGGCCAGCTCGTCGCGAACCTGCCGGATGGCGAAGTTAGACAGGTAAAGCGAGTCATAGCGTTTTTGCGGCGAGACAAGATGGACCACCATCAACATATCGGGTGACGTTTTCTCCGTTACAACGCCAATTCGCTGGACTTCTTCGGGCAGGCGAGGCAGCGCGCGGGATACCCGGTTTTGCACCTGAATTTGCGCCATATCAGGATCGGTTCCCTGTTCGAAGGCGATAGAGATAACCATGCGACCATCAATGGCCATCTGGGTATTCATATACAACATGCCGTCAACGCCGTTGATCACCTGTTCCAGCGGCGCGGCTACCGTATCGGCAATCACTTGCGGGTTAGCGCCGGGATAGCTGGCGCTAACCTGTACCGTGGGCGGCGTAACGGCCGGATATTCACTCAGCGGCAGTTTTAAAAAGGCGATAGCGCCAGCCAGCAGCATTAACAGCGACAGGACGATGGCGAAGATGGGGCGTGCAATGAAAAAGTGGGTGAATTTCATTGGCGCACCGCCTTCGGCGCACTGTCGCCGTCCGCTTTAGTCAATGTCGCGGTCTGTTTGTCGGTCACATTCTGCCGCATCGGCACCAGACGCGGCGCAACGGTCATGCCAGGACGCACCAGCCCCTTGAGGATGATTTTTTCTCCCGGCTGTACTCCCTGTGTAACGACGCGGAGTCCATCGACCATTTGTCCCAACTCAACCGGACGATACTCCACCTGATTCTCCTTGCCGACGATCAGCACATAGTTTTTGCCCTGATCGGCGCTCACCGCCAGATCGTCAATCAGCACGGTTTCCCGCGGCTCGCCGATGGGCAAACTGATTCGGGCAAACAGGCCGGGAGAAAGCATTCCGTTGGGGTCAGGAATCACGGCGCGCGCCCGGATAGTGCCGGTGCTGCGGTTCATCTGATTGCCCATAAAGTCGAGTACGCCCTGATAAGGCAGCCCGTTATCGGTGGTTAACCCCATGTTGACTACCGGTGGATTTTTGTCGGAGCGGGTATGCCGTAACGCCTTCAGCCAGGTGGCTTCGTCAATATCGAAATACACATACATGGGATTGTGAGACACGATAGTCGTCAGAAGCGTGGCGTTACCCGCTACGCCGCCGCTGACCAGATTGCCCCGGGTCACCAGTATGCGGTCAACGCGTCCGGCAATGGGCGCGGTAATACGGGTCCAGGAGAGTTCAAGGCGCGCTGCGGCGACGGCGGCTTTGGCCGATTGCATCTGCGCCTGTCGCGCATTACGCGTGGCGGTGACATCGTCAGCGTTTTTACGTGATACGGCGCCGCTGGCGACCAGTCGTTGAATGCGATCGAAATCCGCCTGCGCCTGGCGGGCCAGTACTTCAGCCTGACGTAATTGCGCGACGGCGGTGTCGAGGGCGACCTCGAACGGGCGCGGATCGATCTGGAACAGCAGTTGTCCGCGGCTTACCAGACGTCCTTCCGGAACGCTGACGGCGTCAAGGGTTCCTCCCACGCGCGAACGCAGCTCCACGGTCTCCGGCGCGGCCAGAAAACCGGTGAATTCCGCCGTAGGCGCGAGTGTACGGCTAAGGGCTTTAGCAACCGGTACCGACGGTGGAGGCGGCGCGCTGGCCGGTGGTCCGACGGCGTTGTCTTTATCCCATAGTGCTTCGCCGGCCATGTAAATCACGCCCCCGCTGGCGGCGATGACGCCGGCTATCAACATAATTTTGAATGTTCTACGCATGTCGTTTCCCTCTTTACCGCAGCGTGTCGGCCATTCCGCAACGCTGCCGCAGAATTTTTGGCAAAGGCTAGGCGTTACAACGAAGGAAAGGTCAAGCGCTCCTGACGGGTTTTTTCGGGGCGTGGGTCGGCATCGTGGCGTAAATGTCTCGCATCATCCTCTTTTATGAGCCATCTCACATTCTCGCCGAACCGTGCAGCCTGAATACGCTTGACCTTCCCACAATGGCAAGCTTTAGGCTTTCTGATACCGAATAGTCAGGATGGGGAAGTCGTCATGAGTCAATCAGAAAATCGTCACGACACGATAAGCTTGCTTGTTGAAGGTATGACCTGCGCGTCGTGCGTCGCTCGCGTTGAAAAAGGTATTAAGGCTGTGCCTGGCGTAACGGACGCTACGGTGAATCTGGCGACGGAGCGCGCCACCGTCCGCGGGACGGCATCGGCGGAGGCGGTGATCGCGGCGATTGAAAAAACGGGGTATGAGGCGCGACCGATAGAGACGGCGGGGCAGGGCGAAGACGACTCTGAAGAGAAAAAAGAGGCCGAGCGCGTCAGGCTGAAGCGCGATCTGATTCTCGCCAGCGTGCTGGCGCTCCCCGTTTTTGTGCTTGAAATGGGCTCGCACCTTATTCCTGGTATGCACGAGTGGGTGATAAAAACGATTGGCCTGCAACAAAGCTGGTACTGGCAATTTGCACTGACCCTGTTGGTGCTGACGATCCCCGGTCGCCGTTTTTACCTTAAAGGGTTCCCGGCGCTGGCGCGTCTGGCGCCGGACATGAACTCGCTGGTCGCCGTGGGAACCGCAGCGGCATTCGGCTACTCGCTGGTGGCGACCTTTACGCCCGACCTGTTGCCTGAAGGGACGGTAAACGTCTATTACGAGGCCGCCGCAGTGATTGTCGCGCTTATTCTGCTGGGGCGCTTTCTGGAGGCAAGGGCGAAGGGGCGGACTTCCGAAGCGATTAAACGTCTGGTGGGGCTACAGGCGCGGGTCGCGCATGTGTTACGCGAGGGCCGCATCGTGGATATCCCTGTCGACGAGGTTGTGCTGGGAGACTGTGTGGAGGTTCGGCCAGGCGAGCGGATACCGGTTGACGGCGAAGTGACCGAAGGCCGCAGCTTCGTTGACGAGTCGATGATTACCGGCGAACCGATACCGGTTGAGAAATCCGCAGGAAGCGCGGTGGTGGGCGGTACCGTCAACCAAAAAGGCGCGCTCACGCTGCGGGCGACCGCCGTCGGCGGACAGACCATGCTGGCGCAAATCATTCGTCTGGTGGAACAGGCGCAGGGTTCAAAACTGCCGATTCAGGCCGTCGTGGATAAAGTGACGCTGTGGTTTGTCCCAATGGTAATGCTTATTGCTGCGCTGACCTTTGTGGTATGGCTGGCGTTTGGGCCGTCGCCTGCGCTGACTTTCGCTCTGATCAATGGTGTTGCGGTTCTGATTATCGCCTGTCCTTGCGCGATGGGCCTGGCGACGCCGACCTCCATTATGGTGGGAACCGGTCGTGGGGCGGAAATGGGCGTGCTGTTCCGTAAGGGGGAGGCGTTACAGCTACTCAAAGACGCTAAGGTGGTGGCCGTAGACAAAACCGGGACGCTTACCGAAGGCCGCCCGGTACTGACCGATCTCGACGTGGCCAGCGGCTTTGAGCGCCGTGAGGTGCTGGCGAAAGTCGCGGCGGTAGAATCGCGTTCAGAGCATCCGATTGCCCGTGCGATTGTCGTGTCGGCAGAAGAGGAAGGGAGCGCGCTACCAGGCATGAACGGCTTCGAATCGGTGACCGGGATGGGCGTATACGCTACCGTTGACGGTACGCGTGTTGACGTGGGGGCTGATCGCTATATGCGCGAAATTGGCGTGGATATTAGCGGCTTCGCCACCACCGCCGAACGGTTAGGGCAGGAAGGGAAATCGCCGCTCTATGCGGCTATTGACGGTCAACTGGCGGCGATTATCGCCGTGGCCGATCCGATCAAACCCAGTACGCCCGCCGCAATTAACGCTTTACATCAGCTCGGCATTAAGGTCGCCATGATCACTGGCGATAATGCCCGCACGGCACAGGCTATCGCCAGACAGTTAGGAAGTGATGATGTGGTTGCCGAGGTATTGCCAGAAGGGAAAGTCGAGGCGATACGGCGCCTGAAAGCGGCGTATGGGCAGGTGGCGTTTGTCGGCGATGGCATCAACGATGCGCCAGCGCTGGCGGAGTCCGACGTGGGGCTGGCGATTGGCACCGGCACCGATGTGGCGGTGGAATCCGCCGACGTCGTACTAATGTCCGGCAACCTGCAAGGCGTGCCGAATGCTATCGCGCTGTCTAAAGCGACCATCCGCAATATCCACCAGAATCTGTTCTGGGCCTTTGCTTACAATACGGCGCTGATTCCTGTCGCGGCAGGCGCGCTATTTCCGGTCTGGGGCATATTATTGTCACCGGTATTCGCCGCAGGGGCGATGGCGATGTCGAGCGTGTTCGTGCTGGGCAACGCTTTGCGGCTGCGCCGTTTCCGGGCGCCGATGGCAACCCCATCCGACACATCCACGACATGAGGAGGAGCGTCATGAACATCGGTAAAGCAGCTAAAGCATCGAAAGTCTCGGCCAAAATGATTCGCTACTATGAACAGATTGGTCTGATTCCCGCGGCAAGTCGGACGGATTCCGGCTATCGGGCCTATACCCAGGCTGATGTTAATCAATTGCATTTTATACGCCGCGCGCGCGATCTTGGCTTTTCAGTTGCTGAAATCAGCGACTTACTGAATCTTTGGAATAACCAGTCGCGGCAAAGCGCTGACGTCAAACGCCTGGCGCAGACGCACATTGATGAACTGGACAGACGTATCCAGAACATGCAGCACATGGCGCAAACCCTCAAAGCGCTGATTCACTGCTGCGCCGGCGACGCGCTGCCAGATTGCCCCATTCTGCATACGCTTGGACAACCTGACGATAGCGAGCCGGAGGCGCGTACCGGAGCGGTATTGCGCCGTCCTCGTCGCCACGGACTGGCAAAGCGTCTGTAAGCCCTGAGATTACGCTTGACCCTCCAACACTGGCAAGGCCCAGACTGGCAACAGTTCCCACACAAAAGGAGTTCACTATGCAGTTCCATATTGATGACATGACCTGCGGCGGCTGCGCCAGTACGGTAAAAAAGACGATTCTGACTCTCGATGCTAATGCGACGGTGAGAACTGACCCGGCGACGCGTCTGGTTGACGTTGAAACGTCGCTATCCGCGGAGCAGATTGCCGCCGCCCTGCAAAAGGCCGGTTTCCCGCCGCGCGAGAGGTAATCGTCAATGGCGATCGGTCTGGCGACAGGCCGGTCGCGATACGCTAGCCACGCTTCGCTTTCCTTTGCATGAGATAATCCCCATAAAAAGTGTGACAAATCATGTGTCAGTAAGCTTTGTTAATAATATGTAATGATTTGTCTATTTTTGCTAACATTTTACCTGCTATATACAAAAAGATAACAAATAAGTAGCGCAACGCTACCTTGTTACGTCGCTTTGACGACGGGAGCGCTTCAGCGTTTCGCCGCTTCAAAGCTTGATGTTATTTTTTGATGCAGGACACTACCTATGTACACCCCCCTGAACTGGACGACGACACAACGACATGTGGCGTTTGCCAGCTTTACCAGTTGGATGCTGGATGCGTTTGATTTCTTTATCCTTGTCTTTGTACTTAGCGATCTCGCCGAATGGTTTCACGCTTCCGTATCGGACGTTTCCATTGCGATTATGCTGACCCTGGCGGTACGTCCCATTGGCGCGCTGCTATTTGGTCGAATGGCGGAAAAGTACGGACGTCGACCGATACTGATGCTCAATATTCTGTTCTTTACGGTGTTTGAACTGCTTTCCGCCTGGTCGCCCACCTTCATGGCATTTCTGATTTTTCGGGTCATGTACGGCGTGGCGATGGGCGGGATATGGGGCGTTGCGTCATCACTGGCGATGGAAACCATTCCCGATCGTTCGCGTGGCCTGATGTCGGGCATTTTTCAGGCGGGCTATCCCTGCGGCTATCTGTTCGCCTCGGTTATTTTTGGCCTCTTCTACAGTATGGTAGGCTGGCGCGGCATGTTCCTGATTGGCGCCCTGCCTGTTGTCTTGCTGCCTTATATCTGGTTTAAAGTGCCGGAATCCCCCGTCTGGCTGGCGGCCAGAGCGCGTAAAGAGAATACCGCGCTGCTTCCTGTTCTGCGCAAGCAGTGGAAGTTGTGTCTGTATCTGGTGCTGGTCATGGCGTTCTTTAACTTTTTCAGCCACGGCACGCAGGATCTCTATCCTACCTTCCTGAAGATGCAGCATGGTTTTGATCCGCATCTGATCAGTATCATTGCGATTTTTTATAACATTGCCGCCATGCTCGGCGGTATTTTCTACGGTACGCTATCGGAACGTATTGGGCGTAAAAAAGCGATCATGATCGCCGCCTTTCTTGCGCTTCCGGTACTCCCGCTATGGGCATTTTCCAGCGGATCATTCACGATTGGCCTGGGCGCGTTTCTGATGCAGTTTATGGTGCAGGGCGCCTGGGGTGTCGTACCGACCTGGCTGAACGAGCTGGTTCCGGCGAATGCGCGCGCCGTGCTGCCAGGGTTTGTTTACCAACTCGGTAATTTACTGGCGTCGGTTAATGCGACGTTACAGGCCCGCATCGCGGAAACGCATGGCGGAAATTACGGGTTGGCAATGGCGATCGTGGCTGGCGCGGTGGCTATTTTAATCTGTGTATTTGTGGCATTTGGTCGCGAGACCCGGGGAGTCGTCATCTCCGGTACAGATAGCGACGCCCTCCCGGAGTCGGCCATCAGTCATCGCACGTAAACACTACGCTCTTGGCGCATACTGTCGCCGGGAGCACGCCTTCCTCCCGTCGTTTTCACGCCCTTTCAACGAACAACAAAGGTTAATGATGGCATCTGCCGTTCGTGACCATTACAATCATCGCTTACTTTTTTCTTTATAAGAAATTGATTGCTGCACCTTAAAATTATCAACGGAGCGAAGATATCATGTTGAAAGATAACCAAAAACACAACGAGTCTGTTGCCCCGAATAGCGCCTTTCTGTCTGAGTTACAACGTGCATTACCGGAATTTTTTACCGCCGATCGCTATAACGAGCAGGGCGAACTGATCGCGAAAGGCGGATTTGATCTCGCCAGATTTGAGCGCGCGCTGAAAGCGCGTAATATTGATGAGCTGACTAGCGGTTATCAGATTGATTTTATTGGCAAAGATTACGCAAAAAAACAGGCGGGTGAAAAATCCGTTACCGTTATCGTTCCTGACGTGGAACACAATACTCTGGCAGAAAATAAAAACAGCCATAATCTTTTTCTGACCGGAGATAATCTGGATGTTTTACGCCATCTGCAAAATAATTACGCCGATACCGTCGATATGATCTATATCGATCCCCCTTATAACACCGGATCGGACGGGTTTGTCTATCCCGATCATTTTGAATATAGCGATCGGGCGTTGCAGGATATGTTTGGTCTTAATGATACCGAACTAGCACGTTTAAAATCCATTCAGGGTAAATCGACGCACTCCGCGTGGTTATCTTTCATGTATCCGCGTCTTTTCCTGGCCAGGAAGCTCCTGAAAGATACCGGATTTATTTTTATCTCTATCGACGATAATGAGTACGCCAATCTTAAATTAATGATGGATGAGATTTTTGGCGAAGGCGGATTTGTCACCAATGTGATGTGGAAGCGCAAAAAAGAGATTTCTAACGACTCTGATAACGTTTCCATCCAGGGGGAATACATTCTTGTTTACGCCAAAACCGGTCAGGGCGCTTTACGTTTAGAACCGCTTTCTAAAGAGTATATTCAGAAATCCTATAAAGAACCGACCGAACAGTTTCCAGAAGGGAAATGGCGACCGGTGCCGTTAACGGTGTCAAAAGGGCTGAGCGGCGGCGGCTATACCTATAAAATTACCACGCCGAACGGTACGGTACACGAAAGACTATGGGCTTATCCTGAAGCCAGTTACCAAAAACTGGTGGCCGATAATCTGGTCTATTTTGGCAAAGATAACGGCGGTATTCCCCAGCGAGTCATGTACGCGCATCACAGTAAGGGGCAGCCAACGACCAATTACTGGGATAACGTAGCGTCGAATAAAGAGGGGAAAAAGGAGATTCTGGATCTCTTCGGCGACAACGTTTTTGATACGCCGAAACCGACCGCATTATTGAAGAAAATCATCAAGCTCGCTATCGATAAAGACGGCGTCGTCCTGGACTTTTTTGCCGGTTCCGGCACTACGGCCCATGCGGTAATGGCGCTGAATGAAGAAGATGGGGGGCAGCGCACGTTTATTCTGTGTACTATCGATCAGGCATTAAGCAATAACACTATCGCGAAAAAAGCAGGTTATAACACTATTGATGAAATCAGCCGCGAGCGAATTACACGCGTTGCGGCGAAGATCCGCGCCAACAATCCCGCGACCAATAGCGATCTCGGTTTTAAACATTATCGTTTTGCCACTCCGACACAGCAGACGCTGGACGATCTGGATAGCTTCGATATTGCTACCGGCCATTTTATCAATACCAGCGGTCAACTGGCCGCTTTCACCGAGTCAGGATTTACCGACATGATCAATCCTTTTTCCGCCAGAGGATTGGGCGTGCCGGGCGGCGCAAGCGGCGAAGAGACCTTATTAACGACATGGCTGGTCGCCGATGGTTATAAAATGGATATTGACGTACAGACCATTGATTTCTCCGGCTATTGCGCCAGGTATGTTGATAATACGCGCCTGTATCTGATTGATGAACGATGGGGAACAGAGCAGACCCGCGATCTTCTCAACCACATTGGTACGCACCAGCTTCCGGTTCAGACCATTGTCATTTACGGCTACTCTTTCGACCTTGAATCCATTCGTGAACTGGAAATCGGCTTAAAACAGCTTGATCAAAAAGTGAACCTGGTGAAGCGTTATTAAGAGGGGATGATGATGAATATTTTACTGGAAGAACTTCCCCATCAGGAACAGGCGTTAGCGGCGATTCTGGCGAGTTTCACCGGTATCGATCACGCGCAAGCCGATCATAGTCACTATGCTAATCCGCTGATTAAGGAACGTTACGACGATAAGGCCAATATTGACGTTAAAATGGAGACCGGGACGGGTAAAACCTATGTCTATACCCGGTTGATGTATGAATTGCATCAGAAGTATGGCCTCTTCAAATTTGTGCTGGTGGTGCCGACGCCAGCCATTAAAGAAGGCGCGCGGAACTTTATTACCAGCGATTACGCCAGACAGCATTTTTCACAGTTCTACGAAAATACGCGGATGGAACTTTGCACCATCAACGCCGGTGATTTTAAAGTAAAGTCGGGGCGTAAAAATTTTCCGGCCCAGCTATTAAGTTTTACTGATGCCAGCCGTCGTGATAGCCATACGATTCAGGTTTTGCTGATCAATGCGCAAATGCTCAATTCCGCCAGTATGACGCGAGACGATTACGATCAAACGCTACTGGGCGGGCTGACGTCGCCTGTTAAAGGGCTGCAAATGACGCGACCGGTGGTCATTATTGATGAACCGCATCGTTTTGCGCGAGATAACAAATTTTATCGAGCGATTCAGGCTATTCAGCCGCAAATGATCGTCCGCTTTGGCGCTACCTTCCCGGATATTGTCGAAGGTAAGGGTAAAAATAAATGTGTACGTAAAGATTACTATCGCCGGCAACCGCAGTTTGATCTCAACGCGGTGGACAGTTTTAACGATGGTTTGGTGAAAGGTATTGATATTTATTACCCGAATCTCCCCGAAGAACAGGCCAACAATCGTTATATCGTTGACAGCGTCACGGCAAAGAAATTAATCCTCCGACGGGGGAGCAAAATTGCCGAGGTTGGCGTGGGCGAAAATCTCGCCGATGTCGATGCAGGATTTGAAGGCAGTATTGAATATGCCGGCAGTAAAATGTTGTCGAACGATCTGGAGCTGGAGGCAGGGATGGCGCTGGTGCCAGGAACCTTTGGCGCGAGCTACCAGGAACTGATTATTCAGGACGCCATTGATAAGCATTTTGATACCGAGCAGGCAAATTTCTTACGCAGCAATGAGCCAGAAAATAATGCCCCGCGTATTAAGACCTTAAGCCTTTTCTTTATTGACAGTATTAAAAGCTATCGTGATGACGAAGGTTGGTTGAAACTGAAGTTTGAGTGTTTACTGAAAAAGAAACTGACGCAACTGATTGACGATTATCAGCGCAAGACCCTGCCGCGAGAAGTGGAGTATCTGTCGTTTCTGCAGGCCACGCTCGCCAGCCTGCACTCGGATAACCAAAACGTCCACGCTGGTTACTTTGGCGAAGACCGCGGAAGCGGCGATGAGGCGATCCAGGCTGAGGTAGATGATATTCTGAAAAATAAAGAGAAGTTGCTCAGTTTTTCAGACCATCACGGCAACTGGGAAACGCGCCGCTTTCTGTTTTCAAAATGGACGCTTCGCGAAGGCTGGGATAACCCGAATGTTTTTGTCATTGCTAAATTACGTTCTTCCGGTAGCGAGTCGAGCAAAATTCAGGAAGTGGGGCGCGGCCTGCGGCTACCGGTAGATGAAAACGGCCATCGCGTTCATCAGGAAGAGTGGCCGTCCCGACTGTCGTTTCTGATTGGTTATGATGAAAAAGCGTTTGCCAGTATGCTGGTTGATGAGATTAATCGCGACAGCAAAGTTCAGCTTAACGAGCAGAAGCTGGATGAGGCGATGATCACACTCATCGTCACCGAGCGACAAAAAGTCGATCCTGCGTTTACGGAGCTTCGTTTGCTGGAAGATCTGGATGATAAAAAACTGATCAACCGGAGTAATGAGTTTAAACCCAGCGTCACGCTTAACGGGGAAACCAAAAGTGGCTTTGCGTGGCTACTGGAGTTCTACCCTGAGCTGACGCAGGCGCGGGTGCGAGCGGATCGCATTCGTGACAATAAGCCCGCCTCCCGACTGCGAGTCAGGTTACGCAAAGAGAATTGGGAACAACTTAGCAGTATCTGGGAGCAGTTTTCCCGCCGTTATATGCTGCAATTCGAGCGTAGCGGCGCTTCTCTGGAACAGATTGCCGCCGAGGTGCTGCGCGATCCGTCGCTGTATATACGCCAGAAGCCAAGCCAGGTGCAACAACGGCTGGTATCGAATGAAGATAATGGCCGTTTTGAAGTGGCGCAGCGGGAAGGCGAATTAGCCGCCAGCGAATTTATGGCGGGCATGAAATATGGCCATTTTCTTAAGCAACTGGCGTTACGCACCAGTCTGCCGGTTAACGTCCTGCACCCGGTGTTAATGGCGATGCTGCGTGATGTTTTGCACGGAGATTCACGCTATTTAAGCGAGATCTCGTTGGACAATATGACCCGCGCATTACAGACGCGGATTAATGCGCATTTTGCGCAGCGCCACGATTATCTGCCTCTCGACTTCCAGGCTTCAACGTCGGTATTTGATTCCACGGCACGGCAGTTCAGAGAGGAGATTAGCGCTGAAATTGTGGGGAAAAATGTGGATGAGAATGCGATATACGATCCTCGTTCTCTCTATCAAATACCGCCGTTGCGTTATGACAGCGTCGATCCAGAATTGCCGCTATTAAAATACGATTATCCGCAACAGGTTTCTGTGTTTGGCAAACTGCCTAAGCGGGCCATTCAGATCCCCAAATATACGGGAGGCTCTACTACGCCGGATTTTGTGTACCGTATTGAGCGTCAGGACGCCGACAGCGTTTATTTACTGGTTGAAACTAAAGCAGAAAATATGCGCGTAGGCGATCAGGTTATTCTTGATGCGCAACGTAAATTCTTCGATATGCTGCGTCGGCAAAATATTAATGTCGAGTTTGCGGAAGCGACCAGCGCGCCGGCGGTATTTTCTACGATCAATGGCTTGATTGAGGGGAAGGCAAACTAACGGGTTTGAATGGACCTTAACGGTTATCTTTTTGATAGACCATATAAAATGGCCGCCGCGCAGCGAGCGTTGCGGTCATTCTCCCTGTACTAATCCCCCGTCCCGTAAACCGCGTTGACTTGAAGGTTATCGTTTTACGTCTATTCTTAACTTTCAGCTAAGCGTATTTTGCTGAAATAGCAAATAGTCTTGAAGACGCTGTTTTTTTTGTTTTGCCGTTATTTTTATAACGGCCAGGTAGATATTGCCAAGTGAATGTAACTAAGGGAGACATGTTATGCTAAATAGATACTACCGTTTCGCTGTCGAAAAAGACGCCCCCTCCGAAGCGCCAGAGTCGGGCGATAAACCTGACAGCCAGCCGCAAAAAAAATCGTAATTTATCTGGATATTCCCCGACGTTTATACGTTTGGGGAAAATAACCGTTTCGTTTCAACCTGGTTGCGAACAGTGAATATTTTACACGAAGTGACTATATATAAACGGGAGGGAACATGGAGTTTGATGCCTTCTTTTTAGCGAGACTCCAGTTTGCCTTTACCGTCTCTTTTCATATTATTTTCCCCGCGATTACGATTGGCTTAGCCAGTTACCTGGTGGTACTGGAAGGTTTATGGCTAAAAACGCGTAATCCTGTCTGGCGCTCGCTCTATCAGTTCTGGCTCAAAATTTTTGCCGTCAACTTCGGGATGGGCGTGGTCTCCGGTCTGGTCATGGCTTACCAGTTCGGAACGAACTGGAGCGGTTTCTCCCAGTTCGCCGGCAGTATCACCGGGCCTTTATTAACCTATGAAGTGCTCACCGCATTCTTCCTGGAAGCGGGATTCTTAGGCGTGATGCTTTTTGGCTGGAACAAAGTCGGGCCGGGCCTGCATTTCTTGTCTACCTGTATGGTGGCGTTGGGTACGTTAATGTCGACGTTCTGGATTCTGGCGTCTAATAGCTGGATGCATACCCCGCAGGGATTTGAAATTCACAACGGTCAGGTGGTCCCGGTGGACTGGTTCGCGGTGATTTTCAACCCGTCGTTCCCGTATCGCCTGTTGCATATGTCCGTTGCGGCGTTTTTAAGTAGCGCGATGTTTGTCGGCGCGTCCGCTGCCTGGCATTTACTGAAAGGTAACGATACGCCGGCTATCCGCCGTATGTTCTCGATGGCGTTATGGATGGCGGTCGTGGTGGCGCCCGTTCAGGCATTGATTGGCGATATGCACGGCCTTAACACCCTGAAGCATCAGCCGGTCAAAATCGCCGCGATTGAGGGGCACTGGGAAAATACGCCCGGCGAGCCAACGCCGCTTACGCTGGTAGGCTGGCCGGATATGGAGGCGGAACGGACCCGCTATGCGCTTGAGATCCCTGCGTTGGGCAGTCTGATCCTGACGCATAGCCTGGACAAACAGGTGCCTGCGCTAAAAGATTATCCCAAAGAGGATCGCCCCAACTCTACCGTGGTGTTCTGGTCTTTCCGTCTGATGGTGGGCATGGGCGTACTGATGATCTTCCTGGGGCTGGCCAGCCTGTGGCTACGCTACCGACGCCGACTGTATCATTCGCGGCCCTTTATGCACTTTGCGCTGTGGATGGGGCCGTCCGGGCTTATCGCCATCCTTGCCGGATGGGTGACGACTGAAGTAGGACGTCAGCCGTGGGTGGTCTATGGCCTGCTGCGAACGCGTGATGCGGTTTCCGCGCACAGCACCTTGCAGATGAGCATCAGTTTGCTGGCCTTCTTTGTGGTCTATTCCCTGGTCTTTGGGGTTGGCTATATTTATATGATTCGTCTTATCCAGAAAGGGCCGCAGCCGGCGGAGACACCGACCGCTGAAACCGATGGCAGACCCGCGCGTCCTATCTCTGCCGTGGGAGAATCGCTTGAGCAGGAGAAACGCGAATGACCATCGATCTTCCGGTTATCTGGTTTGCTATTATCGTGTTCGCCACGCTGATGTATATCGTGATGGATGGTTTCGATCTGGGCGTCGGTATCCTGTTTCCGTTTATTCGTGATAAACACGATCGCGATGTTATGGTGAACTCAGTCGCGCCGGTATGGGACGGGAACGAAACCTGGCTGGTGCTGGGCGGGGCCGGGCTTTTTGGCGCGTTCCCGTTGGCTTATGCCGTCATCACCGACGCGCTGACTATCCCGCTGGTGGTTATGCTGCTTGGTCTTATCTTTCGCGGCGTCGCTTTTGAATTCCGTTTTAAAGCCACCGAGTCGCATCGCGCGTTCTGGGATAAATCCTTTATCGTCGGGTCAATCCTGGCGACCTTTGCCCAGGGAGTTGTGGTGGGCGCGGTGGTGAGCGGTTTTCAGGTGGAAGGGCGAACCTTTAGCGGTTCGCAGCTTGACTGGCTGACGCCGTTTAACCTGTTCTGCGGCGTCGGTCTGGTCGTCACCTATGCGCTGCTGGGCGCTACCTGGCTGATTATGAAAAGCGAAGATCCGCTGCATAGCCGGATGTGCGCGCTGTCGCGCCCGTTGTTGATCGTCTTGTTGCTGGTGATGGGAGGCGTCAGCGTGTGGACGCCGCTCACCCACGACGACATCGCCGAGCGCTGGTTCACGCTGCCCAATTTATACTACTTCCTGCCGGTGCCTGTGCTGGTGTTGGCTTTTAGCATCTGGCTATGGCGCAGCGTGAAAAAACCAGAATCCCATGCGCGCCCATTTATTCTCACGCTAGGGTTGATTTTTCTGGGGTTCAGCGGGTTAGGCATCAGTATTTGGCCGAATATTATTCCACCAGATATTTCGCTGTATGCCGCCGCCGCGCCACCGCAAAGTCAAAGCTTCATGCTGGTTGGGGCGCTGATAATCATCCCGATTATCCTGGCTTATACCTTCTGGAGCTACTACGTCTTCCGTGGAAAAGTGCGACACGGAGAGGGATATCACTGATGGTTAAAGTGAAAAAATGGTCGCGGCGAGTCGTATGGATGGTCGCGATATGGTGCGCCAGCGTGCTTCTGCTGGCGGGCGTCGGAATGTTGTTCAGACTGCTCATGACCTCCGCAGGATTTCGCTCCTGACTGATACCCCCGGACGCGCTTTCGTCGCTGGCGAAAGCGCGTTTTTATCGACAGATCGGCGTTTATCGATCACCTTTGCTCGTCTTATCTCTCCCCTCAATAGCGGTTGATAATTATTCTCATCTTTATTGTCGTTCCCGGGCCGCAGTGATATGGTTACACAGTGGCTAACGCTCTGGTATAATGCAGATAAACGGTATTGATAATGTCTCCGATCTCCTGTCACTCTTCCGCCGCCCCGGCGATGAAAAAGATCTTTTCCGTCAGCGATTTCATCGCGTTTGGCGAGCGTTATGGCATTGATTACCGCTTCCCTGCGTTACCGCAGTATACGCAGAGTAGTCCCGTACTTCATGGCGATATCGAAGAGATAGCGCTTCCCGGCGGGATTTGCATTACACGCTCGGATGTTCACGTGTTACAACCTTATGAAACCACCTCTCGCCATAGCAGTCCGCTGTATATGCTGGTGGTGCTGGAAGGTAACGTCGCGCTGGCTGTCAATGAGCAGACCTTTTTGTTGAGCGCGGGGATGGCGTTTTGCTCGCAACTGAGTGAGCAGCAGACGATACGCGCCCATCACGGCGCAGACAGTAAATTGCGCACCTTGTCGCTGGGAATGTACCCGGACGGCGGATGGCGGGAGCGTTTGCCTGTCTCGCTGGCAGACGAGTGGGAAAATAGCGCGGCCTCGGCGAGGGTCTGGCAGGTGCCGGAGTTTCTGCTTTCGGGGCTACGTTATGCGCAGCAGCCCGGACCTCATGCGGCGTCACGCCAGTTAATGCTGGAAGGCATCATGCTGCAATTACTGGGCTATGCGCTAAATCTATGTCAGCCCGCAACGCAAAAACGCGGGCTTCCCGTCACCGGTGAATATCAGCGGCTGGAGCTCATTCGGCGTTTACTGGAGCAGACGCCGGAAAAAGCCTACACGCTGAACGAACTGGCGCGTCGGGCGGCAATGAGTCCAAGTAGCCTGCGGTGCAAGTTTCGCCATGCCTATGGGTGTACCGTGTTTGATTATCTGCGCGATTGCCGCCTGGCGCGCGCGCGTCGTTATCTGATGGAGGGATACAGCGTGCAGCAGGCCGCCTGGATGTCAGGCTATCAACATGCCACAAACTTTGCGACGGCATTTCGTCGGCGTTATGGTTGCTCGCCCGGCGAGCTGCGTGACGCGTCTCTGACGGCGTCCCGCCACTGTGCGTAACGCGCCCCGCCAGAACGGTAATATCCGCCGCTAACCCGGTTTTCTGCCGCTTTGGGTGATTTTTTATCATTGCGCATAGGCAATCTGGCGTTACGCATAGTAGTCCGTTATCTCTAAAAGGTAATAATTCTTATTTACAATAAAGATGCCTTTGGAGATGTTCATGTTTGCGACAACGCGTATGGCGCTATTGATAGGCGGAGCTATCGGCGGCGCGACTTTTCCTCTTTCTGCCCAGGAAACCACAAAAAATGATACCGTCATTGTCACCTCGCCCGTTCAGAGTGGCGCGACCAAGCTGGCGACGCCAGATATTGAAACGCCGCAGTCGGTATCCATTATTACCCGCCAGCAGTTTGAAGAGCAGGGCGCAACCAGCGTGCGTCAGGCGGTAAGCTACACCCCTGGCGTATACAGTAACCAGATAGGCGCCTCTAACCGCTTTGATTACATCGTATTGCGTGGTTTTTCGGACGGTAGTCTGGATAACGTCTATCTCGACGGGTTAAAAATGATGGGCGACACCAATTCGCACAGTTCGTTGGTGGTTGACCCCTGGTTTCTGGAAGATATCGAGGTGGTACGCGGCCCGGCGTCCGTTCTGTATGGACGTTCATCGCCAGGCGGCATTGTCGCGCTGACGTCGCGAAAACCGGCGTTTGATGCCGGGGGAGAAGTGAAGCTGTTTGCCGGCAATCACAACCAGCGCGGGGCGGCTTTTGATGTGACCGGCCCACTGGATGACAATGAACGTGTGGCGGCGCGTCTTAGCGGTATGACACGTTACGCCGATTCGCAGTTTACCCCCTTGAAAGAGGAACGTTATGCGCTGATGCCGAGCCTGACCTGGCGAATTACCGATCGGACGCGTCTTGATCTTATGGCCTATCTGCACCGTGATCCGGAAGGCGGTAGCCACTCCGGACTGCCTTATCAAGGCACGGTTGTACCTTATAACGGCAGAAAAATTTCTAACACTTTCTTTGAAGGTGAAGATGACTACGACAAATACGATCGCCGTGAAAATATGGTGGGTTATAACATTGAGCATCTGTTCGATAACGGCTGGTCGGTACGGCAAAAATTGCGTTATTTGCATACCAAAGTGACGTTGAATCAGGTCTATGCCGCAGGTTGGTTGAATGAAACGGCGCTGAATCGCGGCTATTCCGGCTCTGGGGAGAAAATGTCGGCTATCGCGCTGGATAATCAGCTCGACGGCAGCGTGGATACCGGGGCGATTAATCATCGTCTGCTGGTGGGGATCGATTATCAGGATCGCAGTAATCATACTACTGGCTATTATGGCGCGTTTCCGCCGATTGACGCTTTCAACCCTGTTTATGGCGCTCAGCCGGATTACATTACGTTGTATAGCCGTGAAAAACATAAGCTGCGGCAGACCGGATACTATTTACAGGATCAGATGTCATGGGATCGCTGGCGCTTTACGTTGGGCGGTCGTTACGATCGGGTCAGCGTGTCTAACATCGACAAACTTCATGATTCACGCAGCGATCTCGATAAAAACAACGTCAGCACCCGTGCCGCGTTGCTTTATCTGTTCGACAATGGCGTCGCCCCCTATCTCAGTTATTCTACCGCGTTTACGCCGACCAGCTTCGCCGACGAAAACGGCAATGTGCTGGAACCGATGAAAGGCAAGCAGTGGGAGGCGGGGGTAAAATACGAACCGCTGGGGGGGAACAGCCAGTTTAGCGCCGCCGTGTATCGTATTAACCAGACCAATATCGCGACCAAAGAAGAACCTACCGATCCGTACCGCTCGATTGGTGAAATTGAGTCTAAAGGGGTGGAACTGGAGGCCATTAGCCATTTGTCGGATAGCGTCCGTTTGCAGGCGGCGTATACCTATACTGATATCCGTTATAAGAAAAGTAGCCCGCAAGAGCAGGGTAAGCGCGCGGTTTATGCTCCACGGAACCAGGCCAGCGCCTGGCTAAGCTACGATGTGAAAAGCGGTCTGTTAGAGGGGCTGACTTTGGGCTCCGGCATCAGGTACGTCAACGGCGTGACCAGCGATCGCCTGAATACCCACACGTTGCCGTCCTATACACTGGTCGACATGGTAGTTGGGTATGATTTATCCAGCATTGGGTTAAATGGCTTGAGCGCCCAGCTCAACGTAAATACCTGACGGACAAACGCTATGTCGCTGCCTGTAATTCGCTCTCTTATTGTTATTTTGGCGCCGAGCGTAGCATTGTAGGCAGCGTGTCATGGGCGTTTTGATAACGCTTATCGTCCGGTAGCAAAGGCTACCGGGCAAACATTAGCGGTGCGTCACGCCTTCATAGAGAAGTCTGAGCGCAAACATCCCGATAATGGCGCCGATAACACGGCTGGCAATGCGCTGTATACGCCCATAAGCGCGGCGGACTGCGGGAAGCGAAAAGGCCTGGCTGAGAAAAATACGCCAGATAACGGATGACAGCACAATTCCGGCCCAGGCCATTAATCTTGCCCATGTGGGTGTTTCTGCGCTAAGCGTTACGGAAAAAATACTGATAAAAAACAGTACGGTTTGCGGATTGGATAAATCGGTCATTAATCCCCGGCGAAAGAAAATTGTCCACGGGGCGGCAATTGGCGTCTGGAGCGTGCTCATTTGCGGCGTCGCCTGGTGACGAATACTGTTCCAGGCGAACCATAATAAATAGGCGCCGCCGACAATTTTGATAAGAGAAAATACCGCTTCGCATTGCGTAATGAGCGTCGCCAGACCGAAAAGCCCCAGCCCGGAATAAAAGGCGTCTCCCGTGGCGACGCCCAGGCCGGTGATGACTCCCGCCCGGCGTCCTGATGCGAGGCTGGTTTGCACCACCACAAACAGATTCGCGCCGGGATTAAAAAAGGTTAACACAAACAGACTGACGGTAAGCACAACGGCATGAAACGGCTCCATAGACAACTCTTCCCATAGCCTCAAGAAATAACGTTCATCTTATTAATAGTCAAACCAGATGATTGCGAGTGAGATCACAAAGCAGGGGCGTTTTAATCCGCGTTGTTACGCCGACTGAGCGGGGGCTGACTGGATTTTTCCAGCAATCTACACTACTTATTTAATCAGTCCGAACGGCCTTTTTGTTCTGATAAAGCGATGATGGCGTAATAATAAAACGAGGGTTTTGCTATGAAAACTGGCTACAAGGTTATGCTTGGCGCATTAGCGTTTGTCGTGACAAACGTTTATGCCGCAGAAATCATGAAAAAAACGGACTTTGATAAAGTCGCCTCCGAATACACGAAAATTGGCACGATTTCCACCACCGGGGAAATGTCGCCGCTGGACGCCAGAGAAGATTTAATCAAAAAGGCGGATGAAAAAGGGGCGGATGTGGTGGTGCTGACGTCCGGGCAGACAGAAAATAAAATTCATGGTACGGCTGATATTTATAAAAAGAAATAAAAGCGTTGCATCATAAAAATACCCGCCTGGGTTTCCGGCGGGTATATTTATTCTTGGCAACCGGCATCCGTTTTGCCGGATGACGGCCTGCAGTAAACGTAGCGCCATCAGGCATTCAGGACGCGGTCATTTGTCTTAATTATCCGACTGGTCTTTGGCACCAGCTTTTAAACGACGCCACAGAGTGGTGCGGCTAATCCCCAGATAACGCGCCGCGGCGCTCTTATCGCCCTTAAAGCGCGCCAGTACATCCTGTAACGCGTTCGCATCCACGGTTGAAGGCGTCAGCTCTGCTGTGTTCACCATAAGCTCAGGTAATAACTGCCGCATAAATTGCCTGTCCAGCGTTGGCGCGGGATCGACGCTTAAAAAAAGCGCCAGGCGCTCCATCATATTACGCAGTTCGCGAATATTACCGGGCCAGCGCCAGGCCAGCAAAAGCGGCTGACACTGTGTCAATCCATGACGTATCGATTCGGTAAACGGAATTTCCATCGCTGCCAGCGACTGTTTTAAAAAGCTTTCCGCGAGCGGCAAAATATCAGCCTGCCGCTCGCGCAAAGGAGGAAGCGTCAGACGCAGAATACTCAGGCGATAAAAGAGATCGGGGCGAAAACGTCCTTGCATTATCTCCCGATCCAGATCGCAATGCGTAGCGCTGATCACCCGGACATCCACCGGGATCGGCTGGTGTCCGCCGACGCGAGTGACGGCTTTTTCCTCCAGTACGCGTAAAAGTCGGGTTTGTAACGGCAAGGGCATTTCGCCGATTTCATCCAGAAGCAGCGTGCCGCCGTGTGCGATTTCAAACAGCCCCGCCCGGCCTCCTCGTCGTGAACCGGTAAACGCACCCTCTTCATAACCAAACAGTTCCGCTTCCAGCAACGACTCGGTAATCGCGCCGCAATTGACGGCGACAAAGGGAGGGGATGGCTTATTCTGACGGTGAGGCTGGCGGTGAAAAAACGTCTGGTGAATCGCCTGCGCCGCCAGCTCTTTTCCGGTCCCTGTTTCCCCCTGAATCAGCACTGCCGCACGGGAGCGGGCATAGAGCGTAATCGTCTGGCGGAGCTGCTCCATTTGCGGCGACTGGCCGCGTATATCGCCCAGTTCATACCGGGTTTGTAATCCCTTGCCGGATGAGTAATCCACGCGCTGGCGCCGTGTCAGACGGGTCATATCCAGCGCATCATGAAAAGCCTGACGAACGGTCGCCGCGGAATAAATAAAGATGGCGGTCATTCCTGCCTCTTCCGCCAGATCGGTAATTAATCCCGCGCCGACGACGGCCTCAATACCGTTGGCCTTAAGTTCGTTAATTTGCCCGCGCGCGTCCTCTTCGGTGACATAGCTTCGCTGTTCAAGACGGAGGTGAAACGTTTTCTGAAAGGCAAGTAAAGCCGGAATGCTCTCCTGATAGGTCACGATACCGATAGACGAGGTGAGCTTTCCCGCTTTCGCCAGCGCCTGTAATACATCGAATCCGCTGGGCTTGATGAGGATCACCGGTATTGACAGGCGACTTTTTAAATAGGCCCCGTTCGAACCCGCCGCGATAATCGCGTCGCAGCGCTCGGTCGCCAGTTTTTTGCGAATGTAGGTCACCGCCTTTTCAAAGCCGAGTTGAATAGGCGTGATGGTCGCCAGATGATCGAATTCCAGGCTGATATCCCGAAACAGTTCGAACAGACGCGTTACGGAGACCGTCCAGATCACCGGTTTATCGCTATTATCGCGCGGAGCGCTGTGAGCAGTCGTCATCGCAGTAGGCTCATCTTTAAGGGGCGATTTTTTGTTTTAAACGTGTTTCATAAATGTTGCAATGAAACGGGGGGATTCGTTTCATGAAACGTTAGCTGACACGTTTTTCTTTTCCCTTAATCGCGCTTATTCATAACAGGCATTACTGTAATTACCTGTTTTTAAATCTCATTGTATTTAATTTTCTCGCTGCCTCTTTGCCTGGCATAGCCTTTGCTTTGGTGAATACATCTTGAATAACAATTTACTAACATGAGGACGAGGTATGTCTTTACATTCGCCGGGGCAGGCATTTCGCGCCGCGCTCTCTAAAGAGAATCCATTACAAATTGTCGGCGCTATTAATGCCAACCATGCTCTGTTGGCCCAACGGGCCGGGTATCAGGCTATCTATCTTTCTGGCGGCGGCGTAGCGGCGGGCTCGCTCGGACTGCCGGATCTGGGGATTTCGACGCTGGATGATGTGTTAACCGATATCCGGCGCATCACGGATGTTTGTCCGCTGCCGCTGTTGGTAGATGCGGATATTGGCTTTGGCTCCTCCGCCTTTAATGTCGCGCGGACGGTAAAGTCCATAGCCAAAGCGGGTGCCGCCGCGCTGCATATTGAAGACCAGGTTGGCGCTAAGCGCTGTGGACACCGTCCAAACAAAGCGATCGTCTCGAAAGAGGAGATGGTAGACCGAATTCGGGCGGCAGTGGATGCGCGCACCGATCCGAACTTTGTGATCATGGCGCGTACCGATGCGCTGGCGGTGGAAGGGCTGGAGGCGGCTCTCGATCGCGCGCAGGCTTACGTGGACGCGGGGGCAGACATGCTGTTCCCGGAGGCGATCACCGAACTGTCGATGTACCGCCAGTTCGCCGACGTGGCGCAGGTGCCGATCCTCGCCAACATCACTGAGTTTGGCGCGACGCCGCTGTTTACGACCGACGAGTTGCGTAGCGCACACGTGGCGATGGCGCTCTATCCGCTGTCGGCGTTTCGCGCCATGAACCGCGCCGCAGAAAAAGTCTATACCGTGCTGCGCCAGGAAGGGACGCAAAAGAACGTGATCGACATCATGCAGACCCGCAACGAGCTGTACGAAAGCATCAATTACTACCAGTTCGAAGAGAAGCTGGACGCGCTGTACAGGAATAAAAAATCGTAGCCTGTAGGCCTGATAAGGCGAAGCCGCCATCAGGCAATGCCGGATGGCACTACGTTTATCCCGCCTACGGTACGGCCTACACGCCTCAATACCCTACACATTACAATAATGACGAGGACAATATGACAGACACGACGATCCTGCAAAACAACACGCATGTCATTAAGCCTAAAAAATCGGTCGCGCTTTCCGGCGTACCTGCCGGAAATACCGCTCTGTGTACCGTGGGAAAAAGCGGTAACGATCTGCACTATCGCGGTTACGACATTCTCGATCTGGCGGAGCACTGCGAATTTGAAGAAGTCGCGCATTTACTGATCCACGGAAAATTACCGACCCGCGACGAGCTGAACGCGTATAAAAGCAAGTTAAAAGCGCTGCGCGGATTACCCGCCAATGTCCGTACCGTTCTGGAAGCGTTACCGGCGGCCTCGCACCCGATGGACGTGATGCGTACCGGAGTTTCCGCGCTGGGCTGCACCCTGCCGGAAAAAGAGGGACATACCGTTTCCGGCGCGCGCGATATTGCCGATAAGCTGTTGGCCTCGCTCAGCTCTATCCTTCTTTACTGGTATCACTACAGCCACAACGGCGAACGTATTCAGCCGGAAACCGACGATGATTCCATCGGCGGCCATTTCCTGCATCTGCTGCATGGTGAAAAGCCAACCCAAAGCTGGGAAAAGGCGATGCATATTTCGCTGGTGCTGTACGCCGAGCATGAGTTCAACGCCTCGACGTTTACCAGTCGGGTGATTGCCGGGACCGGCTCGGATGTCTACTCCGCGATTATCGGTGCGATTGGCGCGCTGCGCGGCCCGAAACACGGCGGGGCGAATGAGGTGTCGCTGGAAATTCAACAGCGTTATGAAACACCGGACGAGGCAGAGGCGGATATCCGTAAACGCGTGGAAAACAAAGAGGTGGTGATTGGCTTTGGACATCCGGTTTACACCATCGCCGACCCGCGCCACCAGGTGATCAAACGGGTGGCGAAACAGCTTTCAGAAGAAGGCGGCTCGCTGAAGATGTACCACATCGCCGACCGTCTGGAAACGGTGATGTGGGAGACCAAAAAGATGTTCCCGAATCTCGACTGGTTTTCGGCGGTCTCCTACAACATGATGGGCGTCCCTACCGAAATGTTCACCCCGCTGTTTGTCATCGCCCGCGTTACCGGCTGGGCGGCGCACATTATTGAACAGCGTCAGGACAACAAGATTATTCGTCCTTCCGCCAATTATACCGGCCCGGAAGATCGCGTATTTGTGCCGATCGAAAAGCGTTGCTAATTAAAACCTCTAAATATAAAAACAGGAGTTGTACCCTATGTCCGCACATATTTCGAACGTTCGCCCAGACTTTGACCGTGAAATCGTTGATATCGTTGATTACGTTATGAATTACGAGATCACCTCAAAGGTGGCGTACGACACTGCGCATTACTGCCTGCTCGACACGCTTGGCTGTGGTCTGGAAGCGCTGGAATACCCGGCCTGTAAAAAATTGCTTGGGCCGATCGTGCCAGGCACGGTGGTGCCCAACGGCGCACGCGTGCCGGGCACCCAGTTCCAGCTCGATCCGGTACAGGCAGCCTTTAACATTGGCGCGATGATCCGCTGGCTCGATTTTAACGATACCTGGCTTGCCGCCGAATGGGGCCATCCTTCTGACAACCTCGGCGGTATTCTGGCGATTGCGGACTGGCTGTCACGCAACGCCGTCGCCGCCGGCAAAGCGCCGCTGACCATGAAACAGGTATTGAGCGGGATGATCAAAGCCCATGAAATTCAGGGCTGCATCGCGCTGGAAAACGCCTTCAACCGTGTCGGGCTTGATCATGTGCTGCTGGTCAAAGTGGCCTCGACCGCGGTGGTCGCTGAAATGCTGGGGCTGACGCGCGATGAGATCCTCAACGCGGTATCGCTGGCGTGGGTGGATGGCCAGTCGTTGCGCACTTATCGTCATGCGCCGAATACCGGTACGCGCAAATCCTGGGCGGCGGGCGATGCGACTTCGCGCGCGGCACGTCTGGCGCTGATGGCGAAAACCGGCGAGATGGGCTATCCCTCGGCGCTCACCGCCAAAACCTGGGGCTTCTACGACGTTTCATTCAAAGGTGAAACGTTCCGTTTCCAGCGCCCTTACGGCTCCTACGTGATGGAAAACGTGCTATTCAAAATTTCTTTCCCGGCAGAATTCCACTCGCAAACCGCCGTCGAAGCGGCGATGACGCTGTATGAGCAGATGCAGGCCGCGGGTAAAACGGCAGCGGATATCGAGAAAGTGACCATCCGCACCCACGAAGCCTGTCTTCGCATTATCGATAAAAAAGGCCCGCTCAATAACCCGGCGGACCGCGATCACTGTATCCAGTATATGGTCGCCGTGCCGTTGCTGTTCGGACGGTTAACCGCGGCGGATTATGAAGACGAGGTGGCGCAGGACAAGCGTATTGACGCCCTGCGCGAGAAAATCGTGTGTTATGAGGACCCGGCTTTTACCGCCGACTATCACGACCCGGAAAAACGTGCTATCGGCAATGCGATCACCGTGGAGTTTACTGATGGCTCACGCTTTGGCGAGGTTGTCGTGGAGTATCCGATTGGTCATGCGCGTCGCCGCGCCGACGGTATTCCGAAGCTTATCGAAAAATTTAAAATTAACCTGGCGCGTCAGTTCCCGACTCGCCAGCAGCAACGCATTCTGGATGTCTCCCTGGACAGAGCCCGCCTGGAGCAGATGCCGGTTAACGAATACCTCGATTTATATGTCATCTGAACCAGCCAGCAGTAAGGCGTAAGTTCAACAGGAGAGCGTGATGTCTTTTAGCGAATTTTATCAGCGTTCCATTAACGAACCGGAGGCGTTCTGGGCCGAGCAGGCCCGACGTATCGACTGGCGACAGCCGTTTACGCAGACGCTGGATCATAGCCGTCCACCGTTTGCCCGCTGGTTTTGCGGCGGCACCACTAACTTATGTCATAACGCCGTTGACCGCTGGCTGGATAAACAGCCGGAGGCGCTGGCGCTGATTGCCGTCTCATCAGAGACCGATGAAGAGCGCACATTTACCTTCAGCCAGTTGCATGATGAAGTCAACGCTGTGGCCGCCATGCTGCTGTCGCTGGGCGTGCAGCGTGGCGATCGCGTATTGGTCTATATGCCGATGATTGCCGAAGCGCAGATAACCCTGCTGGCCTGTGCGCGCATTGGCGCGATCCATTCGGTGGTCTTTGGCGGTTTTGCCTCGCACAGCGTGGCGGCGCGCATTGACGATGCCAGACCGGCGCTGATTGTGTCGGCGGATGCTGGAGCGCGGGGCGGTAAAATCCTGCCGTATAAAAAGCTGCTTGATGACGCTATTGCGCAGGCGCAGCATCAGCCGAAACACGTTCTGCTGGTGGACAGAGGGCTGGCGAAAATGGCGTGGGTGGATGGGCGCGATCTGGATTTTGCCACGTTGCGCCAGCAGCATCTCGGCGCGAGCGTGCCGGTGGCGTGGCTGGAATCCAATGAAACCTCGTGCATTCTTTACACCTCCGGCACTACCGGCAAACCGAAAGGCGTCCAGCGCGACGTCGGCGGTTATGCGGTGGCGCTGGCAACCTCGATGGACACCATTTTTGGCGGCAAGGCGGGCGGCGTATTCTTTTGCGCATCGGATATCGGCTGGGTCGTCGGCCACTCCTATATCGTTTACGCGCCGCTGCTGGCAGGCATGGCGACTATTGTTTACGAAGGACTGCCGACGTACCCGGACTGCGGGGTCTGGTGGAAAATTGTCGAGAAATACCAGGTTAACCGGATGTTTTCCGCCCCGACCGCGATTCGCGTGCTGAAAAAATTCCCGACGGCGCAAATCCGCAATCACGATCTCTCCTCGCTGGAGGCGCTTTATCTGGCCGGTGAGCCGCTGGACGAGCCGACGGCCAGTTGGGTGACGGAGACGCTGGGCGTACCGGTTATCGACAATTATTGGCAGACGGAGTCCGGATGGCCGATCATGGCGCTGGCCCGCGCGCTGGATGACAGGCCGTCGCGTCTGGGAAGTCCCGGTGTGCCGATGTACGGTTATAACGTCCAGTTACTCAATGAGGTCACCGGCGAGCCCTGCGGCATAAATGAAAAAGGCATGCTGGTGATCGAAGGGCCGCTGCCGCCGGGCTGTATTCAGACTATCTGGGGCGATGATGCGCGTTTTGTGAAGACTTACTGGTCGCTGTTTGCCCGTCAGGTTTATGCCACCTTCGACTGGGGAATCCGCGACGCCGAGGGGTATTACTTTATTCTGGGCCGTACCGATGATGTGATTAATATTGCGGGTCATCGGCTGGGGACGCGAGAAATAGAAGAAAGTATCTCCAGCTACCCGAACGTAGCGGAAGTGGCGGTAGTGGGGATAAAAGACGCTCTGAAAGGGCAGGTAGCGGTGGCGTTTGTCATTCCGAAGCAGAGCGATACGCTGGCGGATCGCGAGGCGGCGCGCGACGAGGAAAACGCGATTATGGCGCTGGTGGACAACCAGATCGGTCACTTTGGTCGTCCGGCGCATGTCTGGTTTGTCTCGCAGCTCCCCAAAACGCGTTCCGGAAAGATGCTTCGCCGCACGATCCAGGCGATCTGCGAAGGCCGCGATCCGGGCGATCTGACAACCATTGACGATCCCGCGTCGTTGCAGCAAATTCGCCAGGCGATCGAGGAATAGCCGTAAGCCGTATAAGCCGCGTTCGGCAACGGGTCAGGCTCAGCGACTGAATAGTGGGGTGTAAAGTCGGGAAAGGGCGGCGGCAGCGCGCCGCCCTGTAACAGAATTAACGCAGAATATTTTTCTCAGCCAGATCCAGTGCGAAGTAGCTGAAAATCAAATCGGCGCCGGCGCGTTTAATCGAGCCCAGACTTTCCAGCACGACCTTTTCTTCATCGATGGCGCCAGCCATAGCAGCAAATTTAATCATGGCGTATTCACCGCTCACCTGGTAAGCGCCAAGCGGCAACTCTGTGCGTTCGCGGATTTCACGCAGCACGTCCAGATACGCGCCGGCCGGTTTCACCATTAAGCAATCCGCGCCCTGGGCTTCGTCGAGCAGTGATTCGCGAATCGCTTCACGGCGGTTCATCGGATTCATTTGATACGTCTTGCGGTCGCCTTTTAACGCGGTGCCCGCTGCTTCACGGAAGGGGCCGTAGAAAGAAGAGGCGAACTTGGTGGAGTAGGACATTATTGCCGTATCGGTAAAACCGGCGGCATCCAGCGCCTGGCGGATAGCCTGGACTTGTCCATCCATGGCCGCGGAGGGCGCAATAAAATCTGCTCCAGCCGCCGCCGCGATAACGGCCTGCTTGCCGAGGTTGGCCAGCGTCGCATCGTTATCCACACCGTGTTCGCACAATACGCCGCAGTGGCCGTGCGAGGTGTATTCGCAGAAGCAGGTGTCGGACATAACGATCATCTCCGGCACGGTTTGCTTACAGATGCGGGACATTCTTGCCACCAGGCCGTCTTCTTTCCAGGTATCGCTGCCGGTGTCATCAGTATGGTGAGAAATGCCGAAGGTCATAACGGAACGAATGCCAGCATTTGCGACACGTTCAATCTCTCGCGCCAGCTGCTTTTCCGGGATACGCATTACGCCGGGCATGGCATCAATAGCTTTGTAATCGTCGAGTTCTTCTTCAACAAAGATCGGCAACACCAGGTCGTTCAGGCTAAGTGTTGTCTCTTCAAACATAGCGCGCAGCGCAGCGGATTTGCGCAGGCGGCGAGGGCGATGGATAAGGTCTGTCATGGTCTGCCTGATGTTTGTGGAATCGAAGGCCCAGTATACCTGAATCTGCAGGCAGATGTTTTACGAAAACGGTCCTTAACGTAGCAGGCGCAGCCCCGGCGGCGGCAGAACATGGCGCTTCTTTTATATACCGAAGATTAATACCTCAGGCACTATATCATTTTAAATAAGAATTAGTTTTACGTTGTTTTTAGTTTTATTTCATCGTCATTTAAGTAAATGTGGGTTTCAACATTATTCATGTTTATTTTGTTTTTCTTTAATCCATATTTATCTTATATGTGTTTTGTTTTTTTATTTTCTTGTAAGGCCATGAAAAAGAATGCTTTTCAATTATAAATTTTCCTTTTATTACGTCCTTTTAATTCATGTCCGAATCCGGACTGAGGATAAAGAATAATTGAACCTTTTAGCAATGACACCGCATAATCCTCCTTGCTAAACATCTATATGTTTTTATGCATTGATAATTGATGGATCAACTATATTACGTCCCTGAGGAGGGATGACAAATGCACTCCTGGAAAAAGAAACTTGTAGTCTCACAATTAGCATTGGCTTGCACTCTGGCAATCACTTCTCAGGCGAATGCTACTACATACGATACTTTTGGGTACCATGACGATGCGGCCACTGTTTTTGGCTGGGATGATACCAACGACCATGACTATCTAACTTATGGTGGTTATGTCTACAACACCCCAGCTAGTGATAGCGGCTATTTTGATACAAAATTTACTGGTGACACTGTAAATGGCGTTATTTCAACTTATTATCTGAATCATGATTACGCCAATGATACTGCGAATACATTGGATGTTACCAACTCAACCATTCATGGTATGATTACTTCTTACCAGATGGGCTACGGTCAATATGTTTGGACTAACGGTAGTGATTATACGACCCATGATTGGGTTGATGATGATACTTTTAATCTAAATATTTCTAATTCTACAATCGATGATGACTTTGAGGCGTTTTACTTCACTGATACCTATCTCGATTCTGATGGAAAAACAGTCAAAACCGATTATGACAAATTGGTTACTGCTGGTTTAGGCACTGCTATAACCCTTGATGTTGAAAGTAATATTAATATTACTAACAATTCTCATGTGGCTGGTATTGCTCTTTACCAAAATGATCTTGGCAATTCAACATATACAACCGAAGCACATCAGTGGGATAACACTATTAACGTAGCGAATTCAACTGTAACTTCAGGCTCCTGGTCCGAAGATGAGGAACAAGGCCATTTTGGCAATTCAAGTGAACCAAGCGATTATAATGGCAATGGTTGGAATAAAGATGATGTTGCTTTAGCTTTTGTTGACGATCCTTATTCAAATTACCGTATGGTAAACAACGTTACGTTTACCGACTCGCAGTTACTGGGGGATGTCGTCCTTGAGAGCTCCTGGAATTATAATTTCTATTCTAATGGCCGTTTAGTCGATGATTCCACTACTGTCTATACGAATGGTGGTTGGGCAGATGATGATCAAAACGTTGATCACCTGACATTGACCCTGAATAACACTAAATGAGTTGGTGCGGCGGTTAATTATTCACAGTCAATGGATCCAGTGCAATTCTATGATGTTGATGCCAATAGCTTAGATCCAGACTCGACTAATTATGATGCCTGGGGACGTGTTAATAGTGCTGCTTCCTTCCAGAGCGGTATCTTTGACGTCAGCTTGAATAATGGATCTGAGTGGGATACCACAAAAACATCTGTAATAGATACCTTAGCAGTAAATAGCGGCTCTCAGGTTGATGTCGCTAATGGCTCCAATTTAACCGCTGATACCATTACTCTAAACGGTGGTTCAGCTATGAACATCGGGGAAGGTGGCTACGTTGATACTGATCACCTGACCGTTGATACTTTCAGTACAGTTACTTCGGCTGATGATGTCAGCAGTGCATGGAGTGATGATGCACTGTATGCTAATACTATTACCGTAACTCACGGTGGTATGTTAGATATTCAAACCAACAATACAAACGCAGATAGCGTCATTGATACTGATACGTTAGAACTGACTAGCAGTAACGTTGCGGATAATAATGGCAATGTTTATGCTGGTGTGTTCAACATTCATAGCAATGACTATACCCTAAATGCCGATTTGGTGAACGACCGTACCTGGGATACCACTCAGGCTAACTACGGTTACGGCGTTGTCGCGATGAACTCTGATGGTCATCTGACTATCAACGGTAACGGCGATATCAACAATGGTGACGAGACTGATGCAAGTAGCACCACTGACAACGTTGTAGCGGCCACTGGTAATTATAAAGTGCGCATCGACAACGCTACTGGTGCCGGTTCTGTTGCGGATTACAAAGGTAACGAGCTGATTTATGTCAATGACATAAACACCGACGCTACCTTCTCTGCAGCAAACAAAGCTGACCTGGGTGCTTACACCTATCAGGCTAAGCAGGAAGGCAACACTGTCGTGCTGGAACAGATGGAACTGACCGACTACGCTAACATGGCGCTGAGCATTCCTTCTGCGAACACCAATATCTGGAACCTGGAACAAGACACCGTTGGTACTCGTCTGACCAACGCTCGTCATGGCCTGGCGGATAACGGCGGCGCATGGGTAAGCTACTTCGGCGGTAACTTCAACGGCGACAACGGCACCATTAACTACGATCAGGATGTTAATGGCATCATGGTCGGTGTTGATACCAAAGTTGACGGTAACAACGCTAAGTGGATCGTTGGTGCGGCAGCAGGCTTCGCGAAAGGCGATCTGAGCGATCGTACCGGTCAGGTGGATCAGGACAGCCAGTCTGCCTACATCTACTCTTCCGCTCGTTTCGCAAACAACATCTTTGTTGACGGTAACTTAAGCTACTCTCACTTCAACAACGATTTGTCTGCTAACATGAGCGACGGTACTTACGTTGACGGCAACACCTCTTCTGACGCCTGGGGCTTCGGCTTGAAACTGGGTTATGATCTGAAGCTGGGTGATGCAGGCTACGTAACGCCTTACGGCAGCGTATCCGGTCTGTTCCAGTCCGGCGACGACTACCAGCTGAGCAACGACATGAAAGTTGACGGTCAGTCTTACGACAGCATGCGTTATGAACTCGGTGTAGATGCAGGTTATACCTTCACTTACAGCGAAGATCAGGCGCTGACCCCGTACTTCAAACTGGCTTACGTTTACGACGACTCCAACAACGATGCTGACGTAAACGGCGACTCTATCGACAACGGCGTAGAAGGTTCTGCGGTACGTGTTGGTCTGGGTACTCAGTTCAGCTTCACGAAGAACTTCAGCGCCTACACCGATGCTAACTACCTCGGCGGCGGTGATGTTGATCAAGACTGGTCTGCAAACGTTGGTGTTAAATATACCTGGTAATCATTTTCTCTCAGGAGAAATAAAGGTAATTTAAACTGAAAAATGCCCGTCAAGGACTTGACGGGCATTATTGCAAGGAATGCATATGTTATCTTTAAGCAAGCCACTACAGGAATTCTACAGACTCGATAAATGCCTTTCTAAGCATGGTACGCGTTTCGAGTTTGTTAATGATAAAGAGATTATCTGTTCACCTGATGAAAGTAATACCCATACCTTTGTTATTTTAGAGGGGGTTGTTTCGTTAGTTCGGGGTGATAAAGTTCTTATTGGTATTGTGCAGGCCCCCTTTATTTTCGGCTTAGCCGATGGTGTGGCGAAAAAAGAGGCACAATATAAATTAATTGCGGAGAGCGGTTGCATCGGTTATCGCCTCTCATCATCACAAACTCTCGCCATCATTGAGCAGAACCAACTGTGGCGTGAAGCCTTCTGTTGGATAGTATGGAAAAGTCAGGTACTGGAGCTTCGTGACAAGCAGCTCATTGGTAATAATTCTTACGACCAGATTCGTGCGACGTTAATGACAATGATTGAGTGGGATGAAGAACTTCGCTCACGTATTGGTGTTATGAATTATATCCATCAACGAACGCGCGTATCGCGATCGGTGGTGGCGGAAGTCCTCGCGGCCCTGCGTAAGGGTAATTACATTGAAATGAATAAAGGCAAACTGATCAGTATTAACCGTTTGCCCTCCGAATATTAACAAAAAGGTTGCGCCTCGTCTGATATAGCGCGAGGCGCGACGACTCAGGATGCAGGAATAGCAATCGGTTTATTGCCGCTTAGCTCAGTAACCAAATCGTTAATCCCGTCGCTTATATTGGTAAAACGCGTGAGGGGGGAACGGGTTACGACCACAAAAGCGCCAATATTATATTGTGGGATCATCGCCATATAGGTAATAAAACCGCCGCCGCCTCCTGTTTTCTGGATAATGCCAGGACGTCCGTCTTTTGGCGCCATATAGACCCAACCCAGACCGAGCGCGTCGGCTTTACCCGGTACGTCCATCCCAATGATTTTCTTTAACTGTGTGCGCTGATAAATCAACGTTTGCATACGATCGGCCTGTTGGCTACGGTGATAGAAATCTGACGACAGATACTGTTGCATCCAGCGCATCATATCTCCTGGCGTAGAATAGACTCCGCCGCTGCCAATGGCTGCCAGCGTATTATTACAGGGGCTTGCGCCTTTTTCTGCCACCATCAGACGCTTACACTGATCGGGAGAGGGGGTAAACGTGGTGTCTTTCATTCCCAGCGGGCGGGTAATCTTTTCTTCAAACAGTTGCGTATAAGGTTTGCCGGAGGCGGTCGCCAGCGTGTCGGCTAACAGGTCGAACGCCAGATTGGAATAGGCCGCCTGCGAGCCTGGCGCGACTTTTAACGTTACTGTGGAGAGCCAGCTCCAGCGTTGTTCGCGGGTTGGCCAGACAAATACCGGACGATGCGCCGCGCCGCCGGGCTGTTCTCGCGGAAGCGCGCTGGTATGGGTCGCTAAGTTGACCAACGTAATCGGCGTGCCTTGATACGTCGGGACATGCGCGCCGGGAGGCGCATATTTGCTGAGAGGATCGTTTAATTTTACCATTCCCTGATCGAGCAATTTTACCAACATTTCACTGGTCATTAGCTTGGTGAGCGAAGCGATACGAATGACCGAATCAAGCTGTGGACGAACATTATTGCCCGGTCTGGTGTCACCGAAACTACGAAACACGCGTTGATTGCCGTCGATCACCACCAGCGCCATGCCCGTGGCGCCGCTACCATAAAAGATATGCTCGGCATAACGATCAACGATATCAGAGGCAAAAACCGGATCGGCAATCGGCTGAGCCGCCTGGACAGAAGTAAGTGATGCCGCAAACAGCATGGCAGTAAAAAGCAGACTACGTTTCAACGGTGATGCCCATAAGTGAAATAACGGTGGTTATGCGTATTTATACTACCCGGCGGCACATTGCAAAACGTTAAAGAGAAAAAAGTGGGTGAAAAAACGTAACGGCGGGTTTTCGTGATGGAGAATGTTTACTTTTGTGATAGAGCGCTTGTGATAACCTGATAGCGTCAGCGTGCCTGCTTAGGATGAAACTCGTCGAAACAATTCTGTTGAGCAGAAATGCGAACTAAGCGTCACAACGTAGGTCACAATGCCTGGTTTAGCCCTTTCATTTGCGTGGGCATGGCGTGCTATTGCCGCCGTCACAGCAGCCGTAATAAAGATAAGAAGTTAGCAGGAGAGCATGATGTTTAAATCTTTTTTCCCAAAGCCAGGGCCGTTTTTCATGTCGGCGTTTGTTTGGGCGCTGATCGCCGTCATTTTCTGGCAGGCGGGAGGAGGAGATTGGGTGGCGCGACTTGTGGGGGCATCCGATGAAGTGCCTATCAGCGCAGCGCGCTTCTGGTCGCTGGACTATCTGATTTTTTATGCTTATTACCTGATTTGCGTGGGGTTATTTGCAACGTTCTGGTTCATCTATAGCCCGCACCGCTGGCAGTACTGGTCGATACTTGGCACCTCGCTCATTATTTTTGTCACCTGGTTTTTGGTGGAGGTTGGCGTCGCGGTTAACGCCTGGTACGCGCCGTTCTATGATTTGATTCAAACGGCGCTCAGCTCGCCGCACAAGGTCACTCTTGGTCAATTTTATCATGAAGTGGGGGGGTTTCTCGGTATTGCGCTTATCGCCGTGGTGATCGGCGTGCTGAACAACTTCTTTGTCAGCCACTATGTATTTCGCTGGCGTACCGCAATGAATGAGCACTATATGGCGCACTGGCAGTACCTGCGCCATATCGAAGGGGCTGCCCAGCGTGTGCAGGAAGACACCATGCGTTTTGCCTCTACACTGGAGAACATGGGCGTGAGTTTTATCAATGCCATCATGACGCTCATCGCCTTTCTGCCGGTGTTAGTCACCCTGTCAGCGCATGTGCCGAATTTACCCATCGTAGGGCATATCCCTTACGGCCTGGTCATTGCCGCCATAGTCTGGTCATTAATGGGGACGGGCCTGCTGGCGGTCGTCGGGATCAAATTGCCGGGGCTGGAATTTAAAAATCAGCGAGTGGAAGCCGCTTATCGTAAGGAGCTGGTCTACGGTGAAGATGACGCCAGCCGCGCCACGCCGCCCACCGTCCGTGAACTGTTTAGCGCGGTGCGCCATAACTACTTTCGTCTCTACTTTCACTATATGTATTTCAACATCGCGCGCATTCTCTATTTGCAGGTCGATAACGTTTTCGGTTTGTTCCTGCTGTTTCCTTCCATTGTTGCCGGTACGATTACGCTGGGGCTGATGACGCAAATCACCAACGTGTTTGGCCAGGTGCGCGGTTCGTTCCAGTATTTGATTAACTCCTGGACGACGCTGGTGGAGCTGATGTCTATTTATAAACGTTTACGTAGCTTTGAACGCCAGTTGGATGGTCAGCCAGTTCAGGAAGTGACCCACTCTTTTAGCTAACAGAAGGAAACGTTATGTCGGCGGCGTCCCGTCTTTATCCTCTGCCTTTTCTGGCGGTTGCCATATTGGCTGGCTGTAGTAGTCAATCCGGGCAGCCGGTGAGCAAGGGCGAGAAGCCTGTCGACGTGGCAAGCGTAGTACGTCAGAAAATGCCGGCCAGTGTCAAAGACAGAGAGGCCTGGGCGAAAGATATCGCGACAACGTTTAAGAGCCAGGGGCTGGCGCCGACGGTAGAAAATATCTGTTCGGTGCTGGCTGTCGCCCAGCAGGAGTCCGGTTATCAGGCGGATCCTGTCGTGCCGGGGCTAAGTAAAATCGCCTGGCAGGAGATTGATCGCCGCGCTGAACGACTACACATTCCGCTGTTTCTGGTGCACACCGCGCTGAAAATTAACTCCCCCAACGGCAAGAGCTATAGCGAACGCCTGGACACGGTAAAAACCGAAAAACAGCTTAGCGCTATTTTTGATGATTTTATCAATATGGTTCCTATGGGGCAGACGCTATTTGGCTCATATAACCCGGTGCATACGGGCGGCCCGATGCAGGTCAGCATTGCCTTTGCCGAACAGCACGCGAAAGGTTATCCGTGGAAGATGGCGGGTACGGTACGTCAGGAGGTCTTTACGCGCCGTGGCGGGTTGTGGTTTGGAACTTACCATTTGCTGAATTACCCGGCGAACTACAGCGCGCCTGTTTTCCGCTTCGCCGACTTCAACGCGGGATGGTACGCCAGCCGTAACGCTGCGTTCCAGAATGCCGTCAGTAAAGCCAGTGGGGTAAAACTGGCGCTGGATGGCGATCTGATTCGTTATAACAGCAAGGAACCGGGCAAAACAGAGTTAGCGGTACGCAAACTGGCAGGGCAGTTGGGAATGAGTGAGCGTGAAATTCGCAGCCAACTGGAGAAAGGCGATAGCCTGGCGTTTGAAAAAACGGCGCTCTACAAGAAAGTCTATAAACTGGCCGAGGCCAAAACGGGCAAGACGCTTGCGCGGGAAATGTTGCCCGGTATTCAACTGGAAAGTCCGAAGATCACGCGCAAGCTGACGACCGCCTGGTTTGCTAAACGAGTTGATGAGCGGCGGGCGCGGTGTATGGGGCGATAAATTTCGCGCTGGGATATTTTCTCCAGCGCGCTAAGGTTTATTGGTGACGGTGACGCCAGCGTAAAAACGCGGCGATAACGGCAAAAATGAGGCAGCCCGTGAGGAAGGGCACCAGGCCAAAAATCGTCCCGACGCCCAGCCCAATCTCTACCCGCGGTCGACCTGTATCCTGTACCTGCATCAGATGCTCATAGATGCCTGGCGCATGAACCAGCAGGTTTAAGAGTTGCGCTCCGGCCCAGAAGCAAAACAGTACAAATATGGCGTAAGCAATATTTCCGGGCGTAGAGGAGGTTTCTCGATGCTTCCCGCTGAACAGCGATTTTGAGAGAGTGAAATCAGCCATAAAGACCTCCAGGATGATCGGCTACGATCTGGCGTTATGCCATCGGCTTACTGTGAAGTCTGACAGGTCATTGTGTTTGTCAATATCAGAATCATGGTAATTTCACATACGGAATGTATCCATCGCGTAAATTTTTGTTAGTTGTCACAAAACGATCACTTTTATCAAAATCAATTAACATTTAAGAAATTCCGTATCCCCCACAGACTCGCTCGCCAGAAGTATGCAAAAATACGTTTTTGTTGCTGTTAATACGTCGGAGTCGTTATGCGTTTGCCTGTAAAAATTCGTCGTGACTGGCACTACTATGCCTTCTCTATTGGCCTTATCTTTATTTTGAATGGTGTCGTAGGATTGCTGGGTTTTGAGGCGAAAGGATGGCAAACCTATGGCGTTGGGCTGGTAACGTGGATTATTAGCTTCTGGCTGGCGGGGTTCATCATTCGCCGGCGCGAAGAGGATGAGGTAAAAGACGCCCGATAAACGTTGCGCTATCGGGCGTGCGCTATTACATCGTGGTTTTTAAGGCGTTATTCGCCGCATGGCGTTCCAGCGCCAGCTCAATCAGGCGGCTGATCAAATCGGTATAGCCCAGTCCGCTCGCCTGCCAGAGTTTTGGATACATACTGATATTGGTAAAACCTGGCAGCGTATTAATCTCGTTAATCACGACCTCATTGTCTGCCGTTAAGAAGACATCGACACGCGCCATACCCGCGCATCCCAGCGTCTGATAAGCCTGGATCGCGATCGCGCGGATCTTGTCATTCACCTCGGAAGGGATCTGCGCAGGCACGACAACTTGTGCGCCATTATCATCAATATACTTAGTATCGTAGGCGTAAAATTCGCTGTTCAGTACGATTTCGCCGCAGGTACTGGCCTGTGGGTTATCGTTACCTAATACGGCGCATTCGATCTCGCGCCCTTTGATCCCTTGCTCCACCACCACTTTATGATCGAATTCGAAAGCCAGCGCGACCGCCTGCTGATATTGCGCTTCGTTAGCGACTTTACTGACGCCGACCGAAGAGCCCTGATTGGCGGGCTTAACGAACAGCGGCAGTCCCAGACGGGATTCAACCTCGGCAAAACTAAACGCGTGACGATTCGTTCGGGTGAGTGTAATAAACGGGGCGATATTCAGTCCTGCATCGCGTAGCAGTCGTTTGGCTACGTCTTTATCCATGCAGGCTGCGGAGCTCAGCACGTCTGAACCGACAAACGGTAAGTTTGCGACGCGCAGCATCCCCTGCAATGAGCCGTCTTCGCCCAGCGTACCGTGGACGATAGGAAAAATAACATCTACCGTCGGTAGCGGCTGCCCGTTTTGGGCGTTAATCAATTGGTGTTGATGTTTGCCAGGCACCTGGGCCAGACTGATTGCCGAAGGACGTAGCGCGATATGTGCCGGATCGTCTGCATTCTGCAAATAATTTTCCGCATCGTTAACATGCCATTGTCCCGCCTTATCTATCCCTAACAGCACCACGTCGAAGCGGGTTTTATCGATCGCATCAACGATATTTTTCGCTGATTGCAAAGACACTTCATGTTCCGCCGACTTACCGCCAAATACTATTCCTACCCGCAATTTCGCCATCTTAAAAACCCATTCCATCGAATGCAAAGCGTATACATTACCACGACAAAACGCGGGTTTCGCGGGGTTCTGCCATAATGTTTATGGGATGTGAGAACGGAGGCCGCGTGAGAGGTAAGGGTTTTCTGATTATTGTGCTGTTGGGCGGTATTGGCGGGCTGGGATATCGTTATCTTCCCTCTTATTATAATCCTTTTGCTCCGCAACAACTTGCCGATCCGCCAGGCTGGATCACTACCTTCAAACTACAGCGCCTGACGCCGTCGCAGTGTCGGGAGCTGTTGACGGCGGCCAATCAACAGGGATTAATTTCATCACAACCTGTTGCGGATAGCGCTGGTGAATGTCCCTTGTCCCATGTTATGCGCGTCAGAGATTTTGGCCAGGTCAAACTGAGCAGCAGTTTTTTAGCCTCCTGCCCGTTGGCGCTGCGCTCCGCGCTGTTTGTCGAACAGCAGGCAAAACCTTTAACAGAAACGTGGATGAAGCGCCGCCTGACCCGCATCGAACATCTGGGTAGCTATGCCTGCCGTAATATTTATCACCGCCCGGATGCGCGTCGCAGTGAACATGCCAGCGCAGAAGCGCTGGATGTCAGCGGGTTTCAGCTATCAGATGGCCGAAAAATCACTGTTCTGCGCGGCTGGGGGCGTCAGGAGACGGGGCCCTGGTTACGCGCTATGTTAAACGCCAGTTGCCATTATTATGGCAATGGGCTCGGGCCTGACTATAACGCTGCTCATGCTAACCATTTTCATCTTGGAATGCGGGGCTACGGCGTGTGTCGTTAAAGCATAAACGTCTGCCTTGCGCGGCTATATAATGTGACATGTTTCACAAAAATGATGAACGGGGAGACAAAATAGCAAAGTGTGACGTATCGCACCTCTGGAACCACCAGGAAAAAGAGAACTTGCTAAGCTAACGCGTATTTTCAGCTACTTACCGTTACGAGTCTTATGGAATCCTGGAAAGTTAATCTAATTTCCGTTTGGTTTGGATGTTTTTTTACCGGGCTAGCAATCAGCCAAATCCTGCCATTCTTACCCCTTTATATTTCCCAGCTTGGCGTCTCTTCCCATGAAGCGTTATCAATGTGGTCCGGGTTAACGTTTAGCATCACGTTTCTTATTTCCGTCCGCCATTGTGTCGCCGATGTGGGGCAGTCTCGCCGATCGCAAAGGGCGTAAACTGATGCTATTGCGCGCGTCGCTCGGGATGGCGATAGCTATTCTACTGCAGGCATTCGCGACCCATGCCTGGCAACTTTTCCTGCTGCGCGGAATCATGGGGTTAACGTCAGGTTATATCCCCAATGCTATGGCGCTGGTAGCCTCTCAGGTACCGCGCGAACGTAGCGGCTGGGCGCTCAGTACGCTTTCTACCGCGCAGATCAGCGGCGTTATCGGCGGGCCGTTAATGGGCGGCTTTGTCGCGGATCATATCGGGCTGCGGGCGGTATTTCTGATTACCGCCATGCTGTTGGTGGTGAGCTTTCTGGTCACGCTATTTTTAATTAAAGAAGGCGTGCGTCCGGTCATCAAGAAAAGCGAACGCCTGAGCGGTAAAGCCGTTTTTGTGTCGTTACCTTATCCTGCGCTGGTGATCAGTTTGTTTTTTACCACGATGGTCATTCAACTCTGTAATGGTTCCATCAGTCCAATCCTGGCGCTGTTTATCAAATCAATGATGCCGGACAGTAATAACATCGCCTTTCTTAGCGGGTTAATCGCCTCGGTGCCCGGTATCTCTGCGCTTATCTCCGCGCCTCGCCTGGGAAAACTTGGCGACAGAATCGGCACGGAAAGAATTCTGATGGCCACGCTTATCTGCGCAGTGCTGCTTTTCTTCGCGATGTCCTGGGTCACCACGCCGTTCCAGCTGGGGCTGTTACGTTTCTTGTTAGGCTTTGCCGATGGCGCGATGTTACCCGCCGTACAAACGTTATTGGTGAAATACTCCAGCGATCAAATTACCGGACGTATTTTTGGCTACAACCAGTCATTTATGTACCTGGGCAACGTGGTTGGGCCGTTGATGGGCGCGACGGTATCGGCGATGGCCGGTTTCCGCTGGGTTTTTATCGCTACGGCGGCGATCGTGTTGATCAATATCGGGCAACTGACCCTGGCGTTACGTCGTCGGCGTAACGCGCAAAAAGCGAAAGGCCAATAGCGGTGCATCGTAACGGCGCTTCTGCCGTTACGATATGGTTTAAATTAAAAGATATATTCTTTATCCGTGAAGTTTTTCTATAGATGGCATAACCTTAAATTATGATATAGCGTGATTATTGTTTTTTGATGGTTTATTATCGTCTCGTTTACGGCCTGAGAAACGTTTCGCTGCGGCGACAGTGATAATTATTTGTGTAAAGTTCTTCCTGTATCATAAAAATAGTACTTTCAGCCTCTAGGCAGTGGTTCTTCATAGTGATAACGTCACCCTGGAACTAATAAGGAAATATGGTCATGAAAAATCTCATAGCAGAGTTGTTGCTTAAGCTAGCCCAAAAAGAAGAAGAGTCGAAAGAACTGGTTGCTCAGGTAGAAGCGTTAGAGATTATCGTCACAGCAATGTTACGTAACATGGCGCAAAACGAGCAGGAGATGTTGATACGTCAGGTAGAGGGGGCACTTGAAGGCGTAAAGCCGGATGCCAGCGTTCCTGATCACGATACGGAATTGCTGCGCCAATATGTAAAAAAGTTGCTGAGACACCCCCGGCACTAATCGTATTTAAAACAACACAGTTGTTATAACGTTACTTTTATAAAATAGCCCTGGCCGCTTCGTTTTTATTTTGCTCTGTATTAACCAGAAGAAAATAAAAACGAAGCGGCTATGGTAATAACAGTGTAACGTTATGCGTTGTTCTTCTGCATCCTGCGTGACTGTGGATAATCGAGTTGCACATTAGCCTACGGTTTGTCAATCAATAAAACATATATTGCTAACGGTAAGTAATACTTTTACTGCCGGGTGGTATTTTTGCCAGTAACAGCCAGACTTATATAAAGTCCCTGGGATATTTCCCAAAGGGACAACGTGTAATGCGTACACTGACAAAAGGATGGTGCTATGAAAATAACATTACTGGTGACTTTACTTTTTGGCCTGGTCTTTTTAACCGCCGTCGGCGCAACCGAAAAACCGTTAACACCGCAACAGCAGCGCATGACGACCTGTAATCAGCAGGCGACAGCGCAAGCGTTGAAAGGCGATGCGCGTAAAACTTACCTTAGCGACTGTCTAAAAAACAGCCAGTCAGCCCCTGGAGAGAAAAGCCTGACGCCGCAACAGCAGAAAATGCGTGAATGCAATGTTCAGGCGACGGAACAATCCCTGAAAGGCGATGACCGTAGTAAGTTTATGAGCGCCTGCCTGAAAAAAGCGGCGTAGTGCTATCGGGTGAGCCCTGAAAAACACTCACCCGAAATTTCATACTTCCTCCATGCGCTCTGTTTCTATAATTTGGGAAAATTGTTTCTAAATGTTCCCAAAAATAATGAATGATGAAAATTTTTACCGAAAAGCGGTTGAACAGGCGGTAGCGCCGCCTGACCCTCTTGATGATCGTCAGCGCTCCGGGTTGCGCTTCGCCCGGCGCATCAGGCTACCGCGCGCAGTGGGGTTAGGGGGGATGTTTTTACCGGTGGCCGCCGTGTTAGTGTCGCAACCTGTCTTTGGCGGCTGGTGGCTATTGCTGGTCGGCTGGTCTTTTGTCTGGCCGCATCTGGCATGGCAGTGGGCGGCGAAAGCCCTTGATCCGCTACGCCAGGAAATTTACAACCTGAAAGTGGATGCGATCCTCTCCGGCATGTGGATCGCGCTGATGGGCGTCAATATGTTGCCTGCCGCCGCGCTGTTTATGATGATGAGCATGAATCTGATGGGCGCTGGCGGGCGGCGGCTATTCACTGTCGGAATGGGCCTTTTGCTGGCGTCATGTCTGGTGACGTTGCAGCTTACCGGGCTACCCGTCGCGATGCGAAGCTCGTCGCTGGAAGTCACGCTCTCTTTGCCCGTCATTATGTTGTATCCGCTTCTGTTCGCCTGGGTAAGTTACCAAACGGCCATTAAATTAGCGGAACATAAGCGACGCTTGCAGGCGATGAGCTCGCGGGATGGCATGACCGGCGTCTATAACCGACGCCACTGGGAAATTTTATTACGTAATGAATTCGATCACAGCCGACGCCACCATCGGGAGGCGACATTGTTGATTATCGATATCGATCATTTTAAGAGCATTAACGACACCTGGGGACATGATGTTGGGGATGAGGCTATTATCGCCCTGACGCGTCAATTACAGATAACGCTACGCGGGAGTGATATTATCGGGCGCTTTGGCGGCGACGAATTTGCGGTGATTATGTGCGGAACGCCGGCAGACAGCGCGATTACCGCCATGTCGCGAGTGCATGAACGGCTAAATACCTTACGCTTGCCGGGCGCGCCGCAGGTCATGTTACGTATCAGCGTGGGCGTGGCGCCGTTAACGCCACAAATCGGTCATTATCGGGAATGGCTAAAGTCTGCGGATATGGCGCTTTACAAAGCAAAGAATGCCGGACGTAACCGCACCGAAGTGGCGGCATGACGTCCAGCCGGGCTTCAGGATTTACTGAGCGCCTCTGATTTTTCCATACACTTCGTCATCGCTTCTATTACCGCAGCGCGGAAGCCACGTTCTTCCAGAACGCGTACGGCTTCAATTGTCGTTCCGCCAGGCGAGCACACCATATCTTTCAGTTCGCCGGGATGCTTTCCGGTTTCGAGTACCATTTTCGCCGACCCCATGACGGCCTGCGCGGCGAATTTATAAGCCTGAGCGCGAGGCATACCGCCAAGAACGGCTGCGTCCGCCATCGCCTCGATAAACATAAAGACATAGGCCGGCGAAGATCCGCTCACGCCAACCACCGGATGGATCATCGGCTCAGCAATCACTTCCGCCTCGCCAAAGCAGCGGAAAATATTCAGGACATCAGCCGTATCTTCCGGTGTGACCAGCGCGTTGGGCGTGACGGAGGTCATTCCTGCGTTGACCAGCGACGGCGTATTCGGCATAGCGCGAATGATTTTACGGTCGTGTCCCAGCGCGCGCGCAAGCTGATCAAGCGTTACGCCTGCGGCGATAGAGACCACCAGCGAGTCTTTGTTCAGGCTGGAGGAGATTTCACTGAGCACTTTCACCATAATGCCCGGTTTTACCGCGCCGAAAACGATATCCGCGACCTGAGCGACCTCCTGCGCGCTTTGCGCTGCATTAATGCCGTACTGGTCATGCAGGGCGGCAACTTTATCGGGGGAGGGGGTGTAGACCCAGATCTGGCCGGGAAGTACCTGACCGCTGGCAATCAGTCCGCCAAGAATAGCCTTGCCCATATTACCGCAGCCAATAAAACCGATTTTCTTCTCCATCTCGTCACTCCCTATGTTTGTGTGTTATGGGGAATGGTTAGCTTAACGCGGATTGAAAACGGGCAGAAGGAGAAACAGCACTTTGATGAAAGGCAAAAGCGCGAGACAATAAAAGATTGTATACCGTACGGGAGACATTATGACCATCTGGGTGGATGCGGATGCGTGTCCGAATGTCATTAAAGAAATTTTGTACCGCGCCGCCGAGCGGATGCAGTTGCCGCTTATTCTGGTTGCCAATCAGGCCTTGCGCGTGCCGCCTTCGCGTTTTATCCGCACGCTTCGCGTGGCCGCCGGGTTTGACGTGGCGGATAACGAAATCGTGCGTCAATGCGAAGCGGGCGATCTGGTGATTACCGCGGATATTCCGCTGGCGGCTGAAGTGCTGGAAAAAGGCGCTGCGGCTCTTAATCCCCGGGGAGAACGCTATAGCGACGCCACGATTCGCGAACGTCTGACGATGTGTGACTTTATGGACACGCTACGCGCCAGCAGCGTACAAACGGGGGGGCCAAACACTCTCTCGCCGCGCGATCGTCAGCATTTTGCCGCCGAGCTGGATAAGTGGTGGCTGGAAAGCCAGCGTAAAAAATAAATTCTGTAATGAAAAATTTACAGTTTATTCATTTCTGATTCTTGCTATAGTACTAATATTGTGACTTTAGTACCTTTGTGTAAATTATTATTTACATTTATGCGTTGTACTAGTTAGATGATATGATTATAACATTGCTGATATCAAATCCTGCGTATGCGCAGCTCCTGGGGGAACGCCTGCTATGATGCAACCTCTTTATCTTGTTGGCCCGCGGGGCTGTGGGAAAACCACCATCGGTATGGCGCTGGCGCAGGCAACCGGTTTCCGGTTTGCAGATACCGACCGCTGGCTGCAATCGCACGTGCAGATGAGCGTCGCTGATATCGTTGAAAAAGAAGGCTGGGGAGGGTTCCGCGCCCGGGAAACCGCGGCCCTGGAGGCGGTAAGCGCGCCTTCGACTGTCGTGGCGACGGGAGGCGGTATTATTCTCACGGATTATAACCGACGTTATATGCACCGTGTTGGCGTAGTGATTTATCTGTGCGCGCCGGTATCCACGCTGGTTAATCGGCTTGAGGCTGAACCTGAAGCGGATCTGCGCCCGACCCTCACCGGCAAGCCGTTGAGCGAAGAGGTTCGGGAAGTGCTTGAGCAGCGTGACGCGTTGTATCGCGAAACGGCGCATTACATTATTGACGCGACGAAAGCGCCGGCCCAGGTCGTTTCTGAAATTATTGCGGCGCTGCCGCCGTCGACGCAACGGTTACAGGGAGATGTCTATACTTAACGCTCACCCAGAATAAAGGAAACGCTATGCCAACCAGACCACCTTATCCGCGGGAAGCTTATATCGTCACCATTGAAAAAGGCACGCCGGGCCAGACGGTGACGTGGTATCAGCTACGGGCTGACCATCCGAAACCTGATTCGCTCATCAGCGAGCATCCGACCGCAGAAGAAGCGATGGATGCGAAAAAACGTTACGAAGATCCGGATAAATCATAGACGCATGAACCACTCGGAAGGGATTCTGAGTACCCCTAAATTGTATCTCCATCACATTCTTGAAACATTTATACTGGCAACTAAAACCGTAAATTAAGCGATAACAATACAATATTGGAGTTATTTGGAATCTTTACACAATACGTTGCTCATCTGCTGCTACGCTTTCTGAGATTTGTAGGGCAGGTAGCGCGGTGAGCGTGTGAATATTTGCCCGGGAATTACGACGAAGTAATAAGGTGGAATAAAAATGAGTGCGTCGTTGGCAATCCTCACAATCGGCGTTGTGCCAATGAGCGAAGTGTTACCGCTTCTGACGGAATACATCGACGAACAACACATCACCCATCATAGCCTGCTGGGAAAAATGAGCCGGGAAGACGTTATGGCGGATTACGCTGTAGAGCCTGGCGATGATCCGCTTTTGACGTTGCTGAATGATAACCAGATAGCCCATGTTTCCCGCCAGAAGGTGGAGCGAGATTTACAGAGCGTTGTCGAGGTACTGGATAACCAGGGTTATGATGTCATTATACTGATGAGCACCGCGGCGATTAAAAGTATGGCTGCCCGTAATTCTATTTTGCTTGAACCGCTGCGTATTATTCCACCGCTTGTCGCCTCTATTGTGGATGGACATCAGGTGGGCGTGATTGTGCCTGTTGCAGAACTTCTGGCGGCCCAGGAGAAAAAATGGCAGGTATTGCAAATGCCGCCGGTGTATTCGCTGGCGAATCCGGTTCACGGTTCTGAGCAACAGTTAATTGATGCCGGGCAGGCGCTATTGGATCAAGGCGCGGACGTCATTATGCTGGATTGTCTGGGTTTTCATCAGCGTCATCGGGATATTTTACAGCAAGCGCTGGATGTGCCGGTTTTACTCTCTAATGTTTTGATTGCGCGGTTAGCTTCAGAACTGCTTGTCTAATTTTACGTGACAGGCCGAACGTCAGGACTCTATATTGGGTGTTAATTTAATAATGAGACGGGGCCTGATTATGCTACAAAGCAATGAATACTTTTCCGGGAAAGTGAAGTCTATTGGATTTACCAGCAGTAGCACCGGCCGGGCCAGCGTTGGTGTGATGGCGGAAGGGGAGTATACCTTTGGCACCGCCGAACCCGAAGAGATGACGGTTGTGAGCGGCGCGTTGAAGGTACTGTTGCCGGGAACTGTCGAATGGAAAGTGTATACAGCCGGTGAGGTGTTTAACGTGCCTGTCCACAGCGAGTTTCATCTCCAGGTTGCTGAGCCCACCTCGTATCTGTGCCGCTATTTGTAACGGTGAGTCCCCTCTCCGGCGGAGAGGGACCCTCTGGTTAGCGCTGCGCTTCGCCGCCTAATCCTTCCACCAGGCTTTGAATCAGCGCCGCCAGCTCGCCGGTCATCAGGATAAAGTCCGCGTCAAAACGTTGGGCAAAATCTTCCCGGTCGATATCTTCGTTCTGATCGCGCAGCTCATCGCAGAATTTCAGACGCTTAATGGAGCCGTCGTCGCACATGACGAATTGAATACGCTGCTGCCAGTCGAGCGCCAGCTTCGTGACCACTTTACCCGCTTCAATATGAACGGCGATCTCGTCGCTGACCAGATCCTGCTTTTTCGCGCGGATCACGCCGCCATCTTCCAGCATCGCTTTCAATTCGGCTTCGTCCAGCAACTGGAAACCCTGAGCGACCGTACCGGAGCGCACCCACTCGGTGAGCGTCAGCTCAATCGGATTTTCCAGCGCCAGCGGGACGACTGGCAGCGAGCCAAGACTTTTACGCAGTAGCGCCAAAGTATCTTCCGCTTTTTTCGCGCTGGCGCAGTCAACCATAATCAGGCCGTTAACGGTATCAATCCACATCATTGTCTGACTGAAGCGGCTAAACGCGCGCGGCAGCAACGAATGCAACACTTCATCCTTCAGGGAATCTTTTTCCGTCTTCTTCAGCTTGCGTCCCTGATCGGCTTCCAGTTTCTGGATTTTCGCCTCCAGAGCCTGTTTGATCACTGGCGATGGCAGGATTTTCTCTTCTTTGCGCGCGCAAATAATAATTTGGCCATTGGCGGTGTGCGTTAACGCATCGCTGTGAGAGCCCATCGGCGGAACCCAGCCCATTTTGGCCATATCCTGGCTACCGCATGGGGTAAACGTCATTGAGGCGAGCTGTTTCTCCATCTCTTCGGCGCGTAATGTAATATCGCGGCTAAGACGGTAAACCATTAAATTTTTGAACCACAGCATGATAATTTCCACGGCCTTGTCGTTAAATCCAGGCGGTATAGTAACGAATTGTCGGCAGGCTTGCATTGCCAATCAGAACGGTGAATTCTACCCTGTTGATATTCCCAAAAAATGAGGAGCGGTATGTGCGTATTGGTATCGATTTAGGCGGCACAAAAACGGAAGTCATTGCGCTTGATGATGCAGGAGAGCAGCGGTTTCGCCATCGTCTGCCTACGCCGCGGGAGGATTATCAGCAAACGATAGAAACCATCGCTACGCTGGTCGACATGGCGGAACAGGCGACCGGCCAGACCGGTAGCGTTGGCATTGGCATTCCCGGTTCTCTCTCGCCTTACACCGGCGTGGTAAAAAACGCTAACTCTACGTGGCTTAACGGCCAGCCGTTCGATAGCGATGTGAGCCGTCGTCTGAAGCGTGCAGTGCGGTTAGCCAACGATGCCAATTGCCTGGCGGTATCAGAGGCGGTAGATGGCGCTGCGGCGGGGGCGCAAACGGTGTTTGCGGTGATTATCGGTACCGGGTGCGGCGCGGGCGTAGCGCTAAATGGCCGGACGCACATCGGCGGCAACGGTACGGCAGGCGAATGGGGCCACAATCCGTTGCCGTGGATGGATGACGATGAGTTGCGTTACCGCGAAGAAATTCCCTGTTATTGCGGTAAACAAGGCTGTATCGAAACCTTTATTTCCGGTACGGGATTTGCCACGGATTACCAGCATTTGAGCGGTAACGCGCTAAAAGGCGATGAGATTATTCGTCTGGTCGACGCGCAGGACGCCGTGGCGGAACTGGCGTTAAGCCGTTATGAGCTACGGCTGGCGAAAGCATTATCTCATGTCGTGAATATTCTGGATCCGGATGTCATTGTGCTGGGCGGCGGTATGAGCAATGTTGAGCGCCTGTACAAGACGGTTCCGTCGCTGATGAAATCGTTTGTTTTTGGCGGCGAGTGCGAGACGCCGGTACGTAAGGCGCGGCATGGCGATTCAAGCGGCGTGCGCGGCGCGGCCTGGCTGTGGCCGCTGGCGTAACGTTTCTAGCCGGATGACGTCATCCGGCAACCGGCGTGACCGATGGCTGCTTGTGTTTTAGACGTCCGTATACCAGCAACGACGACATGGCGGAAAACGAGAGCAGGGCGGCGGGAAGCGCCACGTAGTGGTACGCAAAACCTAGCGTCAGCATCAGCCCGCCGCACCAGGCGCCAATCGCGCTACCGAGATTAAACGCGATTTGTCCTCCCGCCGCGCCCAGCAGTTCGCCGCCTTTGGCGTTTTGCAGCAGCAGGATTTGCAGCGGCGCAGAGAGCGCAAACAGACCAGCACAGCAGATAAACGCGAAAGTCAGCGATGCCGTTTTGTATCCGCTGAAGAAAAAGAGCGCCATGAGAGAGAGCACGATAACGAGGTCAGTCACTACCGCGATGCGCAGCGGAGTATATCTGCCGGAGAGTTTGCCGCTTAACAGATTGCCTAACACCATCCCCAGCCCGACCAGCATCATAATAAACGTCATGCTCGTCTCCGAAAAACCGGAGATGTACATCATAAATGGCTTGATATAGCTGAACCAGGCAAAAACGCCCGCATTGCCGAACATCGTGGCGGCGAAAATGAGCCACGGCGCGGGGCTACGCAAGAAGTGAAACTGTTCGCGCAGGCTGCCTTGGGCTTTGTCACGGATATCCGGCACCCAGAAGAAAATTGCGGTGAGCACAGCGATGTTGAAAACCGCGATCAATAAAAAGGTGTAGCGCCAGCTAAATTCCTGGCTCAGGTAAGTGCCGACCGGAATGCCCACCAGATTCGCCACCGTCATTCCTGAAACCATACCCGCGACGGCGGCGGTGACTTTCCCGGGGCGGATAATCTTTGACAGGACAATGGCGCCGACGCCAAAAAAGGCGCCGTGCGGAAAGCCGGAAACCAGTCTGCCGACGGCGAGCATCAGATATGACGAGGAAAAGGTAAATATGGCATTGCCCATCACGCACAGCGTGACCAGAAACAGCAGTATATGTTTAAGCGAAAAGCGGCTGGAAAAGAGCGCCATAACAGGCGCGCCCAGCACGACGCCGAAGGCGTAAAACGAGATCATATGCCCGGCGGCGGGAATCGTTATCCCGACATCGCGTGCCAGCTCCGTCAGCACGCCCATAATGCCAAACTCGGCCATCCCCAGTCCGAACGTACCCAGCGCCAAAGAAAAAATAACTTTTTTCATACCACCTGCCGAAAATAAAGGCGCATGTTGCGCGCTGTGGCTGTGAATTGTCACAGCCAATCAACGTATAGCTTGCGGATAAGCGCGAGGTAATACCATTCCTTATCCGTCTTTGTGTATTCATTATTATGCTATGTCATGACAGTATGCTGTGCGCAGGATGACACTCGCGTTACTCCACAGCAAACGCTTTGTCCAGTTTGCTATAACCAAGTCCATTGATTTTTTTCACTTTTATCTGCACGGGGATACGTTCTTTCATGGCTTCCACATGGCTAATCACACCGATGGTCTTCCCGCTGGCATTCAGCGCGTCGAGCGCATCCAGCGCGGCGTCCAGCGTTTCGCTATCAAGCGTGCCGAAGCCTTCGTCGAGGAACAAAGAATCAATGCGCGTTTTATGGCTGACCAAATCTGATAACGCCAGCGCCAGCGCCAGGCTGACCAGGAAACTTTCGCCGCCTGATAACGTTCGCGTATCGCGCACGGCGTCGGCCTGCCAGGTATCGACAACCTCCAGTTCCAGCGCGTCGCTGGCTTTGCGCTGCAATAAATAGCGGCCATGCAGGCGGGTGAGCTGATGATTCGCCAGCCAGACCAGATTATCCAGCGTCAGTCCCTGGGCGAATTTGCGGAACTTATCACCTTCTTTAGAGCCGATCAGCGCATTGAGATAGCCCCAGTCTTCCACTTGCTGAGAGGTTTGCTTCATTTCCGCCATCAGCGCGCGTTGGCGCTGCCGATTATCTGCATCCTGTTTAATTTGCTGGCGGATTTCCCCCTGGCGTGTCGTGTTTTCGCGCAGTTGTTGCGCCAACTGCGTCAGCCGCTGCGCGAGCTGCTCCGCCGTACACGTTGGGTCCAGACCGGCGGGCGGCTGTTGCTGATGGTCAGCCAGCGCCTGCGCGGACTGCGCGCTTAACGCCTTCGCTTGTTGTAGCTGACTTTCCAGCGTTTGTTGTTGTTTTTCCAGACGGGTCACGGTCTCTTCATCCAGCAACGCCGCCAGGAACGTTGCCTGGCTGTCAAACGGGCTATTTTTTAACGCCGCATCAAAGTGCGCTATTGCCTCGGCGGCGCGCTGCTGTTCCTGCGTCGTCTGTTCCTGCAGGGTTTGCAACTGGCTTTGTAATGACACGCACTCATCATGCGCCTGCCGCCAGTTATCCAGCGGCACGTCGTCGTCGGAATCCGCGGTATCCGTTTGCGGTAGCGTCTCCAGCAACGGGGCAAGCCTGTCGATCTGCGTTTGCAAATCCGCGAACTCAGTCTGACGCTGTTGCCATATTTTCGCTTCGTCGGCGCGCTCATTCAGCCATGCGGCCTCGTCTTCTGGCGCAGGAAGGGAAAGCGTATACTGCGCCAAATCAGCCGTCAGCGACGCCTGACGCTGCGCAATCTGCGCGGTAAAGCGCGCTACCTGTTCAGTATGCGCCGCGATTTGCGTTTGTAGAGCATGACGCTGGCTGAGCTGATCCAACTGTTGCTCATGCTCTTCCGCGGCGGTCAGCCAGCCCGCGAGGTCTTCTTGCGGCTGGAGCTGAACGCCCAGCGTAGCGCACAGCGTTTGCCATTCCTCAGTAAGCGCTTGCTCCTCCTGCAACAACGACTGCGCCTCGCTTTCATCCCGCTGTAATTGTTGCGTTAAGGCATCTAACTGTCCTCGCAGCGCCGCGCCTTCTTCCGCCAGCGTTTTGACCTCTTTTTCCAGCGCGTCGCGGCGGGTTTGATTCGCGCTCAGTTCCAGCGCCTGATAGGCGGCGATGGCGGGGTGCGTCGTCGAGCCGCAAAGCGGACACGGCTGGCCGGACTGTAAGTGCGCCCGCTGGCTTTCCAGATCTTTGATGCGCGCCTCCTGCTCGCAAATAGTGCGAACGTCCGCAAGCTCCTGCGCTTTAGTCTTATAACTCAGACGCTTATCCGCCAGACGTTGGGTGTATTGCGCCTGCTCCTGATGATGACGCGCGATAGCTGCCTGTAGCTGCGCCTGACGCTTTTGTTTCGGGAGAATTTGCCCCTGAAGCGCGGCGAGACGATGGCGTAGCGGACGCTGCCGGGTATGCAATGCTCTGGCTTCCGCCAGCGCCTGTGGCGTGAGGTCGAGCGTGAGCGGCGGTAGCGCATCACGCTGACGCGTATCGCTCAGCAACTGCTGTTGCCATTGGCTCAGTTGCGCCCGATCGTGGGATTGTTGTGTTAATAATGCTCGCCACCCCGCCAGTTCGCTGCGCCAGACGCGGATGCCGTCATGTTCCGCCAGCCATGTCTTCAACCGCTGCCCTGTGGCGTTCAGTTGCGTGAATTGTCGATGCGCGCAGGCGCGGATACGCTGGCGCAGGCGATACGCGCTTTGTAAGCGAGCATTCACTTCATCACTGTGCTGGCGAACACGCTCAACGGCGCGGGTTTGTTCCTGAATGCGCTCCCAATGCGGGCGCAACTGGCGAGCAGGTTGCGCCAGCGTCAGCGCCGCGAGCTGCGGCTGCGCTTTTTCTCGCGCCTCTTGCGCCGCGTACAGCGCCTGCTGCCGGGCGTGTAATTCAGTGTGGAGCTCGTTTTTTCGGGTCAGCCAGTGAAGGTGCTGCTGCTGTCCTTGCTGGTCGGCCAGCAGGCGTTTCTCTTCGTCAGTAAGCGCCTGCAAACTGGCTTCCAGTTGCTGTAACTGTTCGTCCGCCAATAGGGCGACGCCGCTGGCCTGCGCTTGTAACTTTTCCAGTTCGAGACGGGCTGATTTATGTTTTTCAAATACCTGTGCGGAGATCTGCCCGTAAATCTCAGTGCCGGTGAGCTCCTCCAGAAGCTCTGCGCGCTCTTTCGCTTTGGCGTTAAGAAAGGCGGCGAACTGCCCCTGTGATAACAACATCGAACGGGTGAAGCGCCCGTAGTCCAGCCCGGTCAACGTGGCGATCATCTCCAGTTTATCCTTTACCTTATCGGCAAAGATCTTTCCGTCTGAACACCGCGCCAGCTCCACGCGTGGGGACTGGAGATTGCCGTCAGGCTGATTTCGGGCTCGGTTCTGGCTCCAGAACGCGCGCCAGGCTTCGCCTTTTACCTCGAACTCCACTTCGGCCAGACATTCCGCTGTATCGCGCGTCATCAAATCGTTTTGCGATTGCGATACCGTATTCAGGCGCGGCGTTTCGTGGTACAGCGCCAGGCAGATGGCGTCAAGCAAGGTGGTTTTTCCCGCGCCGGTCGGGCCGGTAATGGCGAATAACCCGTTACTGGCAAACGGTTCGGCGGTAAAGTCGACCTTCCATTCTCCTTTCAGCGAGTTCAGGTTTTTCAGACGCAAACTGAGAATTTTCATGCCTCATGCTCCTCATTCAACGCGTAGAGCGTGCTGGAAAAGAGCTGATTCAGGCGCTCGCGCTGCGGGGGATCTAACGCTTCCAGCGCCAGACGCCGCGCAAAAACCTCCTCCACGCTAAGCTCGCTTAATGTTTCCCGCCGCTCGTTCGCCAGCGAGCGCTCGCGCTGTTCGCGGCTACGGCGCACCAGTAATACCTCTACGGGGAGTGACTCCGTTAATGTCTGTATTCTGCGTTGGATATCGTGCAGATAATCATCGGTGGTGATTTCAATATCCAGCCAGACGGGGGGCGATTGCTCAACGCCGCGCCACTGCTCAAGCTGTTCGGTAATTGACGCCAGGTCGCCTTTTAAAACCGCCAACGGTTGAGTCACGGGGATAGCCAGACTTTCGGTACTTTGCCATTTTCCCTGGTCGAAGGTCACCAGATGCACGCATTTGCTTTTGCCGCACTCATCAAAGCTGAGGGCGATGGGCGAGCCGCAATAGCGGATATGCTCCGTGCCGCCGACACATTGCGCGCGGTGAATGTGTCCTAATGCGATATAATCCGCGGGGGGGAAATGCTGCGCCGGAAAGGCATCCAGCGTACCGATATAAATGTCGCGAACCGCATCGCTTTTGCTGGCGCCGACGGTGGTTAAATGTCCCGTCGCGATAACCGGCAGCTTTCGTTCGCCGCGTAGCAGGCACGCTTCCTGATACTGCTGTTGATAATAATCGGCAATCGCATGAAGAAGTTGCTGCTGTTTCTCGCTGCCGGATAACCCCGCCTGACTGGTAATAATGTCGCGCGGGCGCAAAAAGGGAATGGGGCACAGTACGGCGCCCGGAGAACCGTCGCGACGATGAAGTAGCCGCGGCGTATAGCCCGCGCTGGCGATCACGGTTGTATTGAGAAACGCCAGAATGTCGCGTGACTCGTTTAGTGTGGCGACGGAATCATGATTACCGGCCAGCACCACCAGATGACAGCCCGTTTGCTGTAAATTAACGACGAAACGGTTATAAAGTTCTCGGGCATAGCTTGGCGGCGAACCGGTATCAAAAATATCGCCAGCGACAATAATGGCATCCACCTGATGGGCCTGCGCGGTCTCCAGCAGCCAGTCCAGAAAAGCCTGATGCTCCGCGGCGCGGCTTTTACTGTAGAAATTTTGTCCCAGATGCCAGTCAGAGGTGTGGAGGATGCGCATAATTGTTCCATGCAAAAAAAGCGTGAACGGGATTATACACGTCATCCCCTCCATTTTTGGGCGTAATTTACCGCTGGTACACGGTAATGCACGGTTTCACCGGTGTCATAAATCATCAACATGCTGTCAATGCCGCCTTTTTTTTTCATAAATCTGTCATAAATCTGACGCATAATGGCGCGGCATTGATAACTAACGACTAACAGGGCAAATTATGGCGAGACGTATTCTGGTCGTAGAAGATGAGGCGCCGATCCGTGAAATGGTGTGCTTCGTGCTCGAACAAAATGGCTTTCAGCCCGTAGAAGCCGAAGATTATGACAGTGCGGTGAATAAACTTAATGAACCCTGGCCGGATCTCATCCTTCTTGACTGGATGTTGCCCGGCGGGTCAGGGTTACAGTTTATTAAACATCTCAAACGTGAGGCCATGACCCGGGATATTCCTGTGGTTATGCTGACCGCGAGAGGTGAGGAAGAAGATCGTGTGCGCGGGCTGGAAACCGGCGCTGACGATTACATTACCAAGCCGTTTTCCCCCAAGGAGTTGGTGGCGCGCATTAAAGCCGTTATGCGGCGCATCTCGCCGATGGCGGTCGAAGAGGTGATCGAGATGCAGGGACTGAGCCTTGATCCTGGCTCTCACCGCGTGATGACCGGCGACAGCCCGCTGGATATGGGGCCGACCGAATTTAAATTACTCCATTTCTTTATGACGCACCCGGAACGGGTTTACAGCCGCGAACAGCTACTCAATCATGTCTGGGGCACCAATGTGTACGTTGAAGACCGGACGGTCGACGTGCATATTCGCCGTTTGCGTAAGGCGCTGGAGCACAGCGGCCACGACCGGATGGTGCAAACGGTACGCGGGACAGGGTATCGTTTTTCGACCCGCTTTTAATGCCTTTTCCGCCAGTAGAACACAGGTTTCTGGCGGAGAAGGCTTTCCATTCTTGAGGGAGTATGACGCGTGCTGGAACGGCTGTCATGGAAAAGGCTGGTGCTGGAGCTGGTGCTCTGTTGCATCCCCGCGCTTATCCTTAGCGCTTTTTTTGGTTATCTGCCGTGGTTTTTACTGGCGGCGGTGACGGGACTGCTTGTCTGGCATTTCTGGAATTTGTTACGCCTCTCCTGGTGGCTTTGGGTCGACAGAAGTATGACGCCGCCGCCGGGGCGGGGAAGTTGGGAACCGCTGTTATACGGTTTACACCAGATGCAGTTGCGAAATAAGAAGCGTCGCCGCGAGCTGGGGAACCTGATTAAACGTTTTCGCAGCGGCGCGGAGTCGCTGCCTGATGCCGTGGTACTGACCACAGAAGAGGGCGGCATTTTTTGGTGTAACGGTTTGGCGCAACAGATACTGGGGCTACGCTGGCCGGATGACAACGGGCAGAATATTCTCAATCTACTGCGTTATCCGGAGTTTACCCAGTATTTAAAAACGCGTGATTTCACCCGTCCGCTTCATTTGGTGCTCAATACCGGGCGGCATCTGGAGATCCGCGTCATGCCTTATACCGATAAACAACTCCTGATGGTGGCGCGCGATGTGACGCAAATGCATCAGCTTGAAGGCGCCAGACGTAACTTTTTCGCCAACGTTAGCCATGAGTTGCGTACGCCCTTGACGGTATTGCAAGGCTATCTGGAAATGATGCAGGAACAGGCGCTGGAAGGGGCGACGCGAGAGAAAGCGCTGCATACGATGCGCGAGCAAACGTATCGTATGGAAGGGCTGGTAAAACAACTGCTTACGCTGTCTAAAATTGAGGCGGCTCCGGCGCTGTTATTAAATGAAAAAGTGGATGTACCGATGATGCTGCGGGTCGTGGAGCGTGAAGCGCAGACGCTCAGCCAGCAGAAACATACCTTTACGTTTGAGGTCGACGATAGTCTTAGCGTTCTGGGTAATGAAGAGCAGCTACGTAGCGCGATCTCAAACCTGGTGTATAACGCGGTAAACCATACGCCGGCGGGAACGCATATTACGGTGAGCTGGCGACGTGTCGCGCATGGCGCTGAGTTTTGCATTCAAGATAACGGTCCGGGGATTGCTGCCGAGCATATTCCTCGTCTGACCGAACGCTTCTACCGCGTCGATAAAGCGCGTTCGCGGCAAACGGGCGGCAGCGGCCTGGGATTGGCGATTGTGAAACATGCGTTGAATCACCATGAAAGCCGCCTTGAAATCGACAGTTCGCCTGGCAAAGGAACGCGATTTAGCTTTGTGCTGCCGGAACGTTTAATTGCCAAAAATAGCGATTAATTGCCTTTCGTAAGTATAACTTTCCATAAGCCAGCGGATGCTGGCTTATTTTCTTTGCAGTTAAGACGGGCTCATTGAAACATTCAACGTTTGGTGATTTTTTGTTCGCATGATTAGCCATAACTTTTTCATGAGAATGGTGTTTTATTCTGGTTGTAAATTTCATATCGCTATATTCATCTGGTTTTTAGATCCCACCTTGCTTTAAAACGTTATAAGCGTTTAAATTGCGCTTCAGGTGCTGTCATTACGACTGCATTTGCGCGGTAAATCGAAAAACAATTCTTCGCCGCATCGGTCCGGGAGCTTTTCCCGCTGAAATTGATAAAAAACGCCGCTTTATAATCCTCCGGGAAAGGCAAAAATTTTAATGTTTACAACATCACCATCCACAGGCAGTAAGACTTTATGACCCATCAGTTAAAATCGCGCGATATCATCGCCCTGGGCTTTATGACATTTGCGCTGTTCGTTGGCGCAGGCAATATTATCTTTCCTCCTATGGTCGGTTTGCAGGCGGGTGAACACGTCTGGACAGCCGCTATTGGCTTTCTGATTACCGCCGTAGGGCTACCGGTTCTTACTGTTGTGGCGCTGGCGAAAGTCGGCGGCGGCGTAGACAGCCTCAGTACGCCGATTGGTAAAGTGGCGGGACTCCTGCTGGCGACCGTTTGCTATCTGGCCGTCGGGCCGTTATTTGCGACGCCGCGTACCGCGACGGTGTCGTTTGAGGTCGGTATCGCTCCGTTGACCGGCGATTCTGCAATGCCGTTGCTGATTTACAGCGTGGTCTATTTCGCTATTGTTATTCTGGTTTCCCTCTATCCGGGTAAGCTGCTGGATACGGTAGGGAATTTCCTGGCGCCGTTGAAAATTATTGCGCTGGTCATCCTTTCCGTCGCGGCTATCGTTTGGCCTGCCGGTCCAATCAGCAACGCCCTGGACGCTTATCAGAATGCGGCCTTTTCTAACGGATTTGTGAACGGCTATCTGACGATGGATACGCTGGGCGCGATGGTGTTTGGTATCGTTATTGTGAACGCGGCGCGTTCTCGCGGCGTGACCGAAGCGCGCCTGTTGACGCGTTACACGGTCTGGGCCGGCCTGATGGCGGGCGTGGGGCTGACGCTGCTTTACCTTGCCTTGTTCCGCTTAGGTTCTGACAGCGCGACGCTGGTCGATCAGTCAGCGAACGGCGCGGCGATTCTTCATGCCTACGTTCAGCATACCTTTGGCGGCGCGGGAAGCTTCCTGCTGGCGGCGCTGATCTTTATCGCGTGTCTGGTGACGGCGGTGGGGCTGACCTGCGCCTGCGCTGAGTTTTTCGCGCAGTATATTCCGCTGTCTTACCGCACGCTGGTCTTTATTCTCGGCGGCTTCTCTATGGTGGTGTCAAATCTCGGACTGAGCCATCTGATTCAAATCTCCATTCCGGTGCTGACGGCTATCTATCCGCCGTGTATCGCACTGGTTGTATTAAGTTTTACCCGCTCATGGTGGCATAATTCCACCCGTATCATCGCGCCGGCCATGTTTATCAGTCTGCTTTTTGGTATCCTTGACGGCATCAAAGCATCTGCCTTCGGCGATATGCTGCCAGCCTGGAGTCAGCGTTTGCCGCTGGCGGAACAGGGACTGGCGTGGTTGATGCCAACGGTGGTGATGGTGATCCTGGCGATTATCTGGGATCGCGCGGCGGGTCGGCAGGTGACCTCCAGCGCTCACTAAAATCGCTGACATATGTGTACACCACGGGGCTTAACGCCCCGTGGTTTTTTATTGTGTTGATAGGTCAGAAATTGATGGAAAGCAATAATAAGCTAAAGCGTGGGCTGAGCACCCGGCACATTCGCTTTATGGCATTAGGTTCGGCAATCGGCACCGGCCTGTTTTACGGCTCGGCGGACGCCATCAAAATGGCGGGGCCGAGCGTGCTGTTGGCCTATATTATTGGCGGGGTCGCGGCATATATCATTATGCGCGCATTGGGGGAAATGTCCGTTCACAACCCTGCCGCCAGCTCATTTTCGCGCTATGCGCAGGAAAACCTCGGCCCGCTTGCGGGCTACATTACCGGCTGGACCTACTGTTTTGAGATCCTGATCGTCGCCATTGCTGACGTGACCGCGTTCGGCATTTATATGGGGGTCTGGTTCCCCGCCGTGCCGCACTGGATTTGGGTGCTTAGCGTGGTGCTGATCATTTGCGCCATCAACCTGATGAGCGTCAAGGTGTTCGGCGAGCTGGAGTTTTGGTTCTCCTTCTTCAAAGTCGCCACCATTATTATCATGATTGTCGCGGGTATCGGCATCATTGTGTGGGGAGTTGGCAACGGCGGGCAGCCGACCGGCATTCATAACCTGTGGAGCAACGGCGGCTTCTTCAGCAATGGCTGGCTGGGAATGATCATGTCGCTGCAAATGGTGATGTTCGCTTACGGCGGGATTGAGATTATCGGTATCACCGCCGGGGAAGCGAAAGACCCGGAGAAATCCATTCCGCGCGCCATTAACTCAGTACCGATGCGTATCCTGGTATTTTATGTCGGCACGCTGTTCGTCATTATGTCTATCTATCCGTGGAATCAGGTCGGCACAAACGGCAGCCCATTTGTGCTGACGTTCCAGCATATGGGGATTACCTTTGCCGCCAGCATTCTGAACTTTGTGGTATTGACCGCCTCGCTTTCCGCTATCAACTCCGATGTGTTTGGCGTAGGCCGTATGCTGCATGGTATGGCGGAGCAGGGGAGCGCGCCGAAAGTCTTTGCCAAAACGTCACGCCGTGGTATTCCGTGGGTTACTGTGCTGGTGATGACGATTGCGCTGCTGTTTGCGGTTTACCTGAACTACATCATGCCGGAAAACGTCTTCCTGGTGATTGCCTCGCTGGCGACGTTTGCGACGGTATGGGTATGGATCATGATCCTGCTGTCACAAATCGCCTTCCGCCGTCGTTTACCGCCGGAAGAGGTAAAAGCGCTGAAGTTTAAGGTGCCGGGCGGTGTCGTAACGACGATAGCGGGTCTGATTTTCCTGGTCTTCATTATTGCGCTTATCGGCTACCATCCGGATACCCGCATCTCACTGTATGTGGGCTTCGCCTGGATAGTTCTGCTGTTGATTGGCTGGATATTTAAACGCCGTCGCGACCGTCAATTGGCGCAGGCGTAGTCGTTTTTCTCTGCCTTATCCGGTCTGCAGGCAACGGTAGACCGGATAAGCGGAGCCGCTTCTCCTCCTGGAGCCTCCTCCCCTAATAAACCCCTGGATGATGAGTTATCCTTTAAATCTCTGTGGCAAGGTGGCCCCATTTTCAGTAGAGGGGATACGAGATGTTGAATGCCTGGCACTTACCGGTTGCCCCATTTGTGAAGCAACATAACGATAAATTAACCATTACGCTGTGGCTGAGCGGAGAAAATCCGCCGTCTCGCGTGACGTTGCGCTCAGAATTCGATAATGAAGAAATCTCACTGGCGATGCGCAAACAGCGCCGCCAGCCGCAGCCGGGCGTGACGGCGTGGCGAGCGACGCTCAATATCGCGTTAGGGCAACCCCGTCGCCGTTACAGCTTTAAATTGCTTTGGCACGACCGCCAGCTTTGGTTTACGCCGCAGGGATTTAACCGCTTCCCACCGGCGCGTCTGGAACAATTTGCCGTTGATGTTCCGGACAGCGGCCCGCAGTGGGTCGCCGATCAAATTTTTTATCAGATCTTCCCGGATCGTTTTGCCCGCAGCGCGACGTGTGAAGCCGATCAGGACCGGGTGTACCACCATCATGCCGCAGGTCAGGAGATTGTGCTGCGCGACTGGGACGATCCTTTAACCCTCCAGGCGGGCGGTTCCACCTTTTACGGCGGCTGTCTGAATGGCATTTGTGAGAAGCTGCCGTATCTGAAAACACTGGGCGTCACAGCGCTATATCTGAATCCGGTATTTACCGCGCCGAGCGTCCATAAGTACGACACGGAAGATTATCGCCATGTCGATCCGCAATTTGGCGGCGATCGGGCGCTGCTACGCCTGCGGCGTGAAACCCAGGCGCAGGGCATGAGGCTGGTGCTGGATGGCGTGTTTAATCATAGCGGCGACTCGCATGCGTGGTTTGACAGGCATAACCGCAGCACTGGCGGCGCGTGCCATCACCCGGACTCGCCGTGGCGCGACTGGTACTCCTTTTCACCACAAGGCGTGGCGCTGGACTGGCTGGGTTATCCGAGCCTGCCGAAACTCGATTATCAATCAGAAACGCTGGTGGATGAGATCTATCGCGGTGAGGACAGTATCGTTCGTCACTGGCTAAAGGCACCGTGGAATATGGACGGCTGGCGGCTGGATGTCGTACATATGCTGGGCGAGGCGGGCGGGGCGCGCCACAATTTGCAGCACGTCGCCGGCATTACCCGGGCGGCAAAAGAAGCGCAGCCCGAAGCCTATATTGTGGGGGAACATTTCGGCGATGCGCGGCAGTGGCTACAGGCCGATGCGGAAGATGCCGCCATGAATTATCGCGGCTTCACCTTCCCGCTGTGGGGATTTCTCGCCAATACTGATATCGCTTACGAACCACAGCATATTGATGCCCGGACCTGTATCACGTGGATGGATAACTACCGCGCCGGGCTGTCACATCAGCAACAACTGCGTATGTTTAATCAACTCGACAGTCATGATACTGCGCGCTTTAAAACCCTGCTGGGTAAAGACGCGGCGCGCCTGCCGCTGGCGGTGGTCTGGCTGTTTACCTGGCCCGGCGTGCCATGTATTTATTACGGCGATGAAGTCGGCGTGGACGGCGCAAATGACCCCATGTGCCGCAAACCGTTCCCGTGGGATGAACGCAAGCAGGACGGCAACTTGCTGGCGCTGTACCAGCGTATGGCGAAACTGCGTCAGCGCAGTCTGGCGCTGCGTCGTGGCGGATGCCAGGCGCTGTATGCCGAAGGTGACGTAGTGGTATTCGTGCGAGTTTATCAGCAGCAGCGGGCGCTGGTGGCTATTAACCGGGGCGAGGCCTGTGAAGTGGCGCTGGAAGCGTTGCCGTTGCTGAACGTGGCTGGATGGCAATGTAAAACGGGAAGCGGTGACATCCGTGAGGGAAGACTTAGTTTACCCGCGATTTCCGCGACGGTATGGATGAATCGTTGAGGCGAGGTGGTTCGTAACACCTTACGCATAAAAAAGGCTCGCATTCGCGAGCCTTTTATCAATGCACTGACTTACAGGCTGGAAATGTTCTCAGCCAGGTATTTAGCCACGCCGTCCGGAGAGGCGTTCATGCCTTCTTTGCCTTTTTCCCACTGCGCCGGGCAGACATCACCGTGCTCTTCGTGGAACTGCAGCGCGTCGACCATACGCAGCATTTCGTCGATATTACGACCCAGCGGCAGATCGTTTACGACCTGGTGGCGAACAATACCGTTAGCGTCAATCAGGAAAGAGCCGCGCAGCGCAACGCCTTCGTCCGGGTGTTCGATACCGTAAGCTTTCTGAATTTCACGCTTCACGTCGGCGACCATTGCGTATTTCACCGGGCCAATGCCGCCTTTATCGACAGGGGTGTTACGCCATGCGTTGTGAACGAACTCAGAGTCGAAAGAAACGCCGACCACTTCAACGCCGCGCTTCTGGAATTCTTCATAACGTTTATCAAAGGCGATCAGCTCAGACGGGCAAACAAAAGTGAAGTCCATCGGCCAGAAGAACAGAACGGTCGTTTTACCATTGGTGTGCTGTTTGAAGTTGAATTTATCAACAATCTCACCGCTACCCAGTACCGCCGCAGCGGTGAAATCCGGGGCCTGACGAGTAACCAGTACCATAATAATTCTCCTGCAATATTAAGGGTTTTAGAACGCAACGCGGGCAGTATAGGGAGGGCGAAGCGACAAAACAATGCGGTCTTGACAATCAATGAGACAGCTTTTGCCTATCGATCGGGTCATTATAAATCGTAATGATGACCCTTTTATGACAGCGAACGATCTTTCTGCCAACGGCGGATCTGACGCACGCCCTCGCTATCAGGCCGTCACAGCGCTTTGCGGGCGGCCTGTGCCATCATACGCGGATAAAAATGCCAGAAGCGCTCTTCTAACGCGTCGTAGTGCGCGTCCAGATCGTACCAGGAATCACGCAAGGCATCCAGCCGGGGACGGCGATTCGCCATGCCATTCAGCACGTTTTGAATGAAATCCATATCGCGATACCGCTCTAACCATTTTTCTGACCAAAGATAATCATTCAGGTTGACAAAGCGCGGCGGGGAGTCGGGCAGAATCGTCGCGACCTGCGCATGGGCGTAGCCGACAAACGCCTGAAGTGGAAAATCGGGAGAGATTTGCGTCCAGTGACGCGATAAAAAATGATCCCACATGACGTCCAGCGTAATGGGCGCCACGCGCCGCGTTTCATGGCGGAACCACTCTCGCGCCTCACGAACTTCCGGCAGGTTGTCGGTCATGACGTCAATACGCCGATGCATATAAATACCCTCTACCACGTCAGGAGGATAATGCGTTGCCGGGTTACCGCGGACAAAATCGGCCAGAAGATTACCGGAAAGCGAGCTGTCGGCAAGGTGCGCCAGATGCAGGTGAGCAAGAAAATTCATTATTGATTCTCTGTCCAAAAAGCGGGTAACGGTTGCAGCGGGAACGCCCCGGCACTAGACTACCCGCCTCTTATTTTAGTCTGAGTCAGAGTCATGCGCGTTACCGATTTTTCCTTTGAACTACCCGAATCCCTGATTGCCCACTACCCACAGCCGGAACGCAGTCGCTGCCGTTTGCTGTCATTAGAGGGGCCGACGGGCGCGCTGACGCACGGTACTTTCACCGATCTGCTCGATAAGCTCAACCCTGGCGATTTGCTGGTCTTCAATAATACCCGCGTAATCCCGGCGCGGCTCTTTGGCCGTAAAGCCAGCGGCGGCAAGATAGAAGTGCTGGTCGAACGTATGCTCGATGATAAACGCATCCTGGCGCATATTCGCGCTTCTAAAGCGCCAAAACCGGGCACGGAACTGCTACTGGGCGACGACGAAAGTATCCACGCGACCATGACCGCGCGTCACGGCGCTCTGTTTGAAGTTGAGTTTAATGACCCGCGTCCGGTGCTGGATATTCTCAACGCCATCGGCCATATGCCGTTGCCGCAGTACATCGACCGTCCGGACGAGGACGCCGATCGCGAACTGTACCAGACGGTCTACAGTGAAAAACCGGGCGCCGTCGCCGCGCCGACCGCCGGGCTGCACTTTGACGAGCCGCTGCTGGCGGCGCTTCGTGAGAAAGGTGTCGAAATGGCGTTTGTTACGCTACACGTCGGCGCGGGCACTTTCCAGCCGGTGCGTGTCGATACCATTGAAGATCACATCATGCACTCCGAATATGCTGAGGTGCCGCAAGAGGTGGTCGACGCGGTGCTGGCGGCGAAAGCGCGCGGCAACCGGGTGATTGCGGTCGGCACCACCTCGGTACGCTCACTGGAAAGCGCGGCGCAGGCGGCAAAAAGCGATTTGATAGAGCCGTTCTTCGGCGATACGCAAATATTTATTTATCCAGGTTATCAATACAAAGTGATTGATGCGCTGATCACCAACTTCCATCTGCCGGAATCGACGTTGATTATGCTGGTTTCCGCATTTGCCGGTTATCAACACACCATGAATGCCTATAAGACTGCGGTAGAACAAAAATATCGCTTTTTTAGCTACGGGGACGCGATGTTTATCACGTACAATCCGCAGGCTATTTCTGAGCGTCCGTAAGAAGGCTATCTCACTTGCCATTTTGACGCCGGGCAGTGCTCGCCATCCTCACGTACTGCGTGTACGCTCCGGTGGTTGTGCGCTGGTCGACCCCAAACTGGCTGCGCCGATGACGCCTTCGGGAATTTATTAGCTATGGAATCATTCCGTAGCGAGTCGTTAAACGTCGGACTGTTTTTCTGACGCAGGAGTGATAATGAAATTTGAGTTAGATACCACCGATGGTCGCGCGCGTCGCGGTCGTCTGGTGTTTGATCGTGGCGTAGTGGAAACGCCTGCTTTTATGCCTGTGGGTACTTACGGTACGGTAAAAGGCATGACGCCGGAAGAAGTGGAAGCGACCGGCGCGCAGATTATTCTCGGCAACACTTTCCACCTGTGGCTGCGCCCGGGTCAGGAAATCATGAAGCTGCATGGCGATCTGCACGATTTTATGCAGTGGAAAGGGCCGATTCTCACCGATTCCGGCGGCTTCCAGGTCTTCAGCCTCGGCGATATTCGTAAGATTACCGAGCAAGGCGTGCACTTCCGTAACCCGATCAACGGCGATCCGATTTTCCTCGATCCGGAAAAGTCGATGGAGATCCAGTACGATCTCGGTTCCGATATCGTGATGATCTTTGATGAATGTACGCCGTATCCGGCAGACTGGGACTATGCTAAACGCTCGATGGAGATGTCGTTGCGTTGGGCAAAGCGTAGCCGCGACTGTTTTGATAGCCTTGGCAATAAGAATGCGCTTTTTGGCATCATTCAGGGCAGCGTTTACGAAGATTTACGCGATATCTCGGTGAAAGGTCTGGTAGAGATTGGCTTTGATGGCTACGCTGTCGGCGGTTTGGCTGTCGGTGAGCCGAAAGCAGATATGCACCGCATTCTGGAGCACGTTTGCCCGCAGATCCCGGCTGACAAACCGCGTTACCTGATGGGCGTGGGTAAACCGGAAGATCTGGTGGAAGGGGTACGTCGCGGTATTGATATGTTTGACTGTGTCATGCCAACGCGAAATGCCCGTAATGGTCATCTGTTTGTGACCGACGGCGTGGTGAAGATTCGTAATGCAAAGCATAAAAGCGACACCACCCCGCTTGACGCCGAGTGCGATTGCTACACCTGTCGCAATTATTCACGCGCTTACTTGCATCATCTCGACCGTTGCAACGAAATATTAGGTGCGCGTCTCAATACCATTCATAACTTGCGTTACTACCAGCGTTTGATGGCGGGTTTACGCAAGGCTATTGAAGAGGGTAAATTAGAGAGCTTCGTAACCAAGTTTTACCAACGTCAGGGGCGACCCGTTCCACCTTTGAACGTTGATTAATTTTAATAATGAGGGAATTTGAATGAGCTTTTTTATTTCTGATGCGGTAGCGGCAACAGGTGCTCCAGCGCAGGGCAGCCCGATGTCTCTGATTTTAATGCTGGTGGTGTTTGGTCTGATTTTCTATTTCATGATCCTGCGCCCGCAGCAGAAGCGCACCAAAGAGCACAAAAAGCTGATGGACTCCATTGCGAAAGGTGATGAAGTTCTGACGAATGGCGGTCTGGTCGGTCGAGTGACCAAAGTAGCGGAAGCCGGCTACATTGCCATCGCGCTGAATGACACCACGGAAGTGGTTATCAAACGTGACTTCGTAGCTGCCGTTCTGCCGAAAGGCACCATGAAGGCGCTGTAATATTTCGTTTTCCCAAAGGGAACTGCCGTGTTAAACCGTTATCCTTTGTGGAAGTACATCATGCTGGTCGTCGTGATTATCGTCGGCCTGCTTTACGCACTTCCCAACCTGTATGGTGAGGATCCGGCTGTTCAAATCACTGGCGTGCGCGGCGTCGCCGCCAGTGAGCAAACGCTGATCCAGGTCCAGAAAACGTTACAAGAAGAAAAAATTCCCGCTAAGTCTGTGGCACTGGAAGAGGGCGCTATTCTTGCGCGCTTCGACACCACCGATACCCAGCTACGCGCCCGTGAAGCGCTGATGAGCGTGCTGGGGGATAAATATGTCGTGGCGCTTAACCTTGCGCCGGCTACGCCGCGCTGGTTGGCGGCTATTCACGCCGATCCGATGAAGCTCGGTCTTGATCTGCGCGGCGGCGTTCACTTCCTGATGGAAGTGGATATGGATACCGCGTTAGGTAAACTCCAGGAACAAAATATCGATAGCCTGCGCAGCGATCTGCGTGAAAAAGGCATTCCTTATACCACCGTTCGTAAAGAAAATAATTATGGGTTGAGCATCACGTTCCGTGACAGCAAAGCGCGTGATGAGGCGATCGCCTATCTGACGCCGCGTCATCGTGACCTGGTGATTTCCAGCCAGAGCGGCAATCAACTTCGCGCGGTAATGACCGATGCGCGCCTGAGCGAAGCGCGTGAATACGCCGTTCAGCAGAACATTAATATTCTGCGTAACCGTGTTAACCAACTGGGCGTCGCGGAGCCTGTCGTACAACGCCAGGGCGCAGACCGTATTGTGGTTGAGCTGCCGGGTATCCAGGATACCGCTCGCGCGAAAGAAATTCTCGGCGCGACCGCGACGCTGGAATTCCGTCTGGTGAATACCAACGTTGACCAGGCCGCCGCTGCTGCCGGGCGCGTACCGGGTGATTCCGAAGTGAAACAGACCCGCGAAGGTCAGCCGGTGGTATTGTACAAACGCGTGATCCTCACCGGCGACCATATCACCGACTCGACGTCCAGCCAGGATGAATATAACCAACCGCAGGTTAACATCTCGCTGGATAGCGCAGGCGGCAATATCATGTCTAACTTCACTAAGGACAATATCGGCAAACCGATGGCGACCCTGTTTGTGGAGTATAAAGACAGCGGTAAGAAAGACGCTAACGGTCGCGCCGTACTGGTGAAACAGGAAGAAGTGATTAACATTGCCAACATCCAGTCCCGGCTGGGTAACAGCTTCCGTATTACCGGTATCAGCAACCCGAACGAAGCGCGTCAGCTCTCGTTGTTGCTGCGTGCGGGCGCCCTGATTGCGCCGATTCAGATCGTTGAAGAGCGCACCATTGGCCCGACTCTGGGTATGCAGAACATCAAGCAGGGCCTGGAAGCCTGTCTGGCCGGTCTGGTGGTCTCCATCCTGTTCATGATCTTCTTCTATAAGAAGTTTGGTCTGATTGCGACCAGCGCGTTAGTGGCTAACCTGGTGTTGATTGTCGGTATCATGTCGCTGTTGCCGGGGGCAACGCTCAGTATGCCGGGGATTGCGGGTATCGTGTTAACCCTTGCGGTGGCGGTCGACGCCAACGTTCTGATTAACGAACGTATCAAAGAAGAGTTGAGTAATGGCCGCACGGTACAGCAGGCGATAAACGAAGGCTATGCCGGCGCGTTCAGTTCCATCTTCGATGCGAACATCACGACGCTGATTAAAGTCATCATTCTGTATGCTGTCGGTACCGGGGCAATTAAAGGGTTCGCGATTACGACCGGTATCGGTGTGGCGACGTCGATGTTTACCGCGATTATCGGTACGCGTGCTATCGTAAACCTGCTATATGGCGGCAAGCGCGTCACTAAGCTGTCAATCTGAGGAGTGCGATGTGGCACAGGAATACACTGTTGAACAACTAAACCACGGCCGTAAAGTCTATGACTTTATGCGCTGGGACTTCTGGGCATTCGGCATCTCCGGGCTGTTGCTGATCGCGGCCATTGTCATTATGGGCGTACGCGGGTTTAACTGGGGGCTGGATTTCACCGGTGGTACGGTAATTGAAATCACACTGGAAAAACCGGCTGAAATGGACGTGATGCGCGAAGCGCTGCAAAAAGCGGGCTATGAAGAGCCGCAGTTGCAGAACTTTGGCTGCAGTCACGACATTATGGTGCGTATGCCGCCAACCGAAGGTGAAACCGGCGGTCAGGTACTGGGTAGCAAAGTGGTGACGATCATTAATGAAGCCACCAACCAGAACGCGGCCGTGAAGCGTATTGAATTCGTGGGGCCAAGCGTGGGCGCCGATCTGGCGCAAACCGGCGCCATGGCGCTGCTGGTGGCGTTGATCTCTATCCTCGTTTATGTCGGTTTCCGCTTTGAGTGGCGACTGGCGGCAGGGGTGGTCATCGCGCTGGCGCACGACGTGATCATTACGCTGGGGATACTGTCGCTTTTCCATATCGAGATTGACCTGACCATTGTGGCATCGTTGATGTCGGTGATCGGTTACTCGCTGAACGACAGTATCGTGGTCTCCGACCGTATTCGTGAAAACTTCCGCAAAATCCGTCGCGGGACGCCTTACGAAATTTTTAACGTGTCGCTGACCCAGACGCTACACCGTACGTTGATTACCTCCGGTACGACGTTAGTGGTAATTCTGATGCTGTACCTCTTCGGTGGTCCGGTACTGGAAGGCTTCTCGCTGACGATGCTGATCGGTGTCTCTATTGGTACGGCATCTTCTATCTATGTCGCATCGGCGCTGGCGCTGAAACTCGGTATGAAGCGCGAGCATATGCTGCAGCAGAAAGTCGAAAAAGAAGGGGCGGATCAGCCGTCCATTCTGCCGTAAACACGTATTTAAGTGTTATCTGAATCCCGGTCATACGATCGGGATTTTTTTTATGTACCATGACGATAAACATTACTGACAGTATGCTGTCAGGAGCCCTGTCATACACTCCTCATGAATTAATCCACACACGCAGGAGGATGTATGAAAAACTTGATTAACTGGTTTGAAATTCCAGTTACTGATATGGCGCGTGCAATCGCCTTTTATGAGCAAGTGATGCAGATATCGTTACGTCGGGAAACCATGGATGGGGCGGACCTGGCCGTATTCCCGTATGCTGAACCCGGACCCGGCGGAGCGCTGATAAAGCAGGATGATGTCGCTCCAGTTGCGCAGGGAGTCGTTATTTATCTGCATACCGCCGATTTGTTAGCCTCGATTGAACGTGTCGTCCTTGCCGGTGGCAAGTGTGTTCTGGAACCCATGGTTCCCGGAGATGACATTGGAACCATCGCGTTGTTTATTGACAGCGAAGGCAACCGAATAGGTTTACATCAACCTGCGTGATATTTGCTAAATGTAGAGAGTCAATATGACCAGACGCGCTGACCGTTTGTTTCAGATCGTGCAAATTTTGCGGGGTAGACGACTGACGACGGCAGCGCTGTTGGCACAGCGGCTTGCGGTTTCTGAACGGACGATTTATCGCGATATTCGCGATCTGTCGTTATCCGGTGTGCCTGTCGAAGGTGAAGCGGGGAGCGGATACCGTTTAATGGCAGGTTTTGATCTGCCACCCTTGATGCTTACCCATCGTGAATCGGAAGCACTGATGGTGGCTATACGGTTATTGAAAACCTGGGGCGGCGATTCGCTATCGCGCGAGCTTGAATCCGCCCAGGAAAAAGTGTTGGCCATTTTGCCGGAAGAGAGCCGCCGTAAAGCGGAGCAGACACGGATTTACGCTCCGGATTTGGGTACATCTCCACATTCGCGCAGCGCGTTTGATCTTATCCATCAGGCCGTTTCGGCGCAGCAGGTGTTGGCGCTACATTATCGTGATGAAGCGGGGCATCTCTCTTCGCGGGATATACAACCGCTGGGATTGTTTTTCTGGGGAGAGCACTGGCTGCTGGTTGCCTGGTGTGAGAGACGGGAAGACTATCGGTGTTTTCTCCTCGATCGCTGTTTACAAATTACTCCGCTTAACCGGCGATTTCGTGAAACAATCGACCGTTCTTTGCGTGATTTTTTGCGAAAAGTCGAGCACGAAAAAATGCCGTAAGATGTGATAGCGATACCTCTAACGCTTGTAAAACGGGTTGATTGGTCATCAGTTTGCCTGAAATAGCCTTGCTTACCTGGATATATAAGTTGCACAGAATCATTGCTAAAAGCCCGGCTTCGCGGGAAACTGCGCATAACCCTTTGTATTATTCAGGTACCTGTTAATTATGGCTATCATCCCAAAAAACTACGCGCGCCTGGAAAGCGGCTATCGTGAAAAAGCGCTGAAGCTGTTTCCGTGGGTGTGCGGACGTTGTTCCCGTGAGTTTGTGTATTCAAATCTGCGTGAGCTGACGGTGCATCATATCGATCATGACCACACCAATAACCCGGAAGACGGCAGCAACTGGGAGCTATTGTGCCTCTACTGCCACGATCACGAGCATTCCAAATATACCGAAGCCGATCAGTACGGTTCGACGGTCATTGCCGGGGAAGATGCGCAAAAAGATGTCGGCGAGGCGACTTATAACCCGTTTGCCGATCTGAAAGCGATGATGAACAAAAAGAAATAAGCAGACTGCTGACAAAGCTGTTGGTGCTGTTGAATGTTAGGTTACGCTTCGCTCCACACAACGGAATCCGCAATATAAATGAATTATTGGTTTTCGTAGGTCGGATGCAATCCGACATTTTTTCAGCCCCGGAGTTTGTCGTCAGCCCCCAAACGTCCTGTAACGCATACATTGTCACTGGAATCCCGATCGCAAGGTTGGGATTTTTTTGTTTTTAAGTCCTGCCGATACTGGCGAGCAGAATAGAATCAGCGGTAAGCCGGGGCAACCCGGTGAGGCGCAATGTTGCGGGGGCTAACTTGACTCCAGACAAGTTGAGGATAGCCGCGAACCGTTGCCATTGCAACAAAGGCGGCAATATGACGCTCACAGAGTTGAGCATTACTATCTGGCACGATCTGGCGGCACCAACGCTGGTCGGGATTGCGACAGGTCTGTTTTTAGGCTGGTGGCATCGCCGGAAGTAATGTGAAGTGGGCGCGACTCGCCGCCGGATGGCAGCATGCGCCCGAAACGGGCCAGAGGGCGACCTCTGGCCTTTTTTGCAGGTTTAGAAGTTGTAACCCACGACCAGGTAGCCGCCCCAGCCGGTAGATTTCGCGCTGAAATCGCCGTCGCCCCAGTTCAGTTTTGCGCCATTCTGCCACTGTCCGCCGTTATGGAAGTAACGCGCAACGACCGAGTAGTGCCAGTGATCGTAGTTCAGCGCCAGGATATGGCTGGAAGCGATGGAATTGCTGGTACGGTTCGGATCGTCGCCTAAATCAGATCCCCAGTCAAAGTTGGTAAAGCCGATATAGCTCAGTTTACCGCCCCACAGATCGGTGATGGGGACGAAGTATTTCACTTTGAAACGGTAGCCGTCCCATTCGTTTTCATTGGAAGCACCGTAGTTTTGCCACTGATATTTCGCATACACGTTCAGCGACAGGCCCATCGGCAGGCCGGTGTCGATATCGGTCCCCAGACCCATATACCACGTGCTCTGGCGGCTGGCTTTGTTATCGCCCATATCGTAGATGTAGTTGTTGGCGAAATACCACTCTTTAAACGGGCCGAAGCTCAGGTCTGCGCCGGTCAGCTTATCAATTGAGAAACGCGGTTCGATTTCCATGAACAGCGGAGAACCGTCGGACCAGATACCTTTATCGTTGCCGTTACCCCAATCAAAGGTTTTGGGAATATCGATATAGCCGTAGAAATCAAACCAGTCTTTTTTAGCAAATGCTTCATATTCCAGATAGACGTCGTTGTTCAATTTCGGCGAGAAACGGGTATGGTAGCTGCCTACCACGTTTACGCTCTGGTGCCACCAGTCGGACAAATACTGCGGCTGATCATTTTCTGCTGCGTTAGCAGTAAAAGATGAGGTGAGCGCCAGCGCTGCGCTGACTGCGAGTAAAGTTTTTTTCATATGTATGCCACTGTTTGAAATCCCTTGCGGGAGTGAAAAGAACGCAATTTGCGTTTCTAAATATTTCGTGTTTCTGCGGAGCCTATTATAAAAATCATTGCTCACAAAAATATGTCTTGTTTCACATATCTATCATTTACGTAATCGATTGCGTTCACGTTTGCGCATTTTAGACGCGGCGACAGTACTATCTTTCATGAATATTACCAATCCATGTCATAAATGACGGGAATGTCAGTAGGGCAACAAAAGTCGCGCGGGGGATGTTGCGGAACGCACAAAACGCTCCGCCAGAACGTTTATTGATTAACAGGCTGAATATCATGGATGCGAATGAAGCCTAACTGCGCCGGAGTGATCCCCTTCAACGGTAACGAAATATTGACATCACTGGGCGCCAGCAAGCTGGCTGGGGCATTTACCAGAAGGCTCTGTGCATTCACCTCCTGATAGTTCTCCGTAGTGCCCTGAAGTTGCCCGTACTCTACGGTAGCGCTGAATGCCGGCAGCGGATCGCGGGACTCGCCCTGAATGTGTAACGTTGCGTGAGCGCCGTCTGCGACAGGCGTAATTTCCAGCAATGTCATACGTAGCGTACCGATCTGGCTCTCCAGCCGGGCAGGCGTATTGGCGCCAGGCAACAAATAGACGCCGCGGGTTGACTCCGCATTCAGCTTATTTTGTTGGGTAATTTTTACCGTTTCCTGATTCAGTTGGGTCATCTCTTTATTCAGGGTGCTAATGCTTTGATGCATCTGGCGAACTTCGCTCTGCGGCGCGCAGGCGGTCAGGCTCAAGAGACTTCCCACCAGGAGAATTCTTAGGTAACGTCTTGTCATGTCGATCATTTCCTTCATGGTTCGATAGCGTAATGGTAGTGCGCTATACGCACAAAGGCACCGATCCTTTATCTCAAAAGCGCTCCGCCTTTGTTGTCGCGCCAGTTCAGGGTAAAATAGCATTTCCTAAATCATCTGGTCAGGACGCCGTATGCATTGCCCATTTTGTTTCGCCGTAGATACCAAAGTCATTGACTCTCGTCTTGTAGGCGAGGGCTCGTCCGTGCGCCGCCGTCGGCAGTGCCTGGTGTGTAATGAACGCTTTACGACCTTTGAAGTGGCTGAACTGGTCATGCCGCGCGTGATAAAAAGCAACGATGTGCGCGAACCCTTTAATGAGGATAAGCTGCGTAGCGGCATGTTGAGAGCGCTGGAAAAAAGACCAGTCAGCGCAGATGATGTTGAAATGGCATTGAACCATATTAAGTCACAATTACGTGCCACTGGGGAGCGTGAAGTTCCCAGCAAGATGATTGGCAACCTGGTCATGGAGCAGCTGAAAAAACTCGATAAAGTCGCGTATATTCGCTTTGCCTCCGTCTATCGCAGTTTCGAAGATATCAAAGACTTTGGCGAAGAAATCGCTCGCCTACAGGACTAAGCCATGCAGGATGAGTTTTACATGGCGCGAGCGCTCAAACTGGCGCAGCGTGGACGTTTCACCACTCACCCGAACCCTAATGTCGGCTGTGTCATTGTTAACAATGGCGACATCGTCGGCGAAGGTTATCACCATCGCGCCGGAGAGCCGCACGCCGAGGTCCATGCGCTGCGGATGGCGGGCGCAAAAGCCAAAGGCGCAACCGCCTATGTCACGCTTGAACCCTGTAGCCATCATGGGCGAACGCCGCCATGTTGCGATGCGCTGATTGCGGCCGGCGTCGCGCGCGTGGTCGCCGCGATGCAGGACCCGAACCCACAGGTCGCCGGGCGCGGGCTGTATCGCCTGCAACAGGCGGGTATTGCGGTCAGCCACGGGTTAATGATGAGTGAAGCGGAGGCGCTCAATAAAGGCTTCCTCAAGCGGATGCGTACCGGATTCCCTTATCTTCAGCTTAAACTGGGCGCCTCCGTGGATGGACGGACGGCGATGGCCAGCGGCGAAAGCCAGTGGATCACCTCGCCGCAGGCCCGGCGCGACGTTCAGCGCTTGCGTGCGCAAAGCCACGCTATTTTAACCAGTAGCGCGACGGTATTGGCTGACGATCCGGCCTTGACGGTGCGTTGGGCGGAGTTAGACGCCTCTACGCAGGCGTCTTACCCGCAGGAAAATCTGCGCCAGCCGGTGCGAATTGTTATCGACAGCCAAAACCGGGTAACGCCTGCGCATCGTATTGTGCAGCAGCCTGGCGAAACGTGGATTGCGCGTACCCAGGAAGATAGCCGCGCGTGGCCCGATGCGGTTCGTACTATCAGCGTGCCGGCGCACAACGGACATTTGGATCTGGTTGTACTGATGATGCAGTTAGGCAGGCAGCAGATTAATAGCATATGGGTTGAAGCCGGACCGGGACTGGCAGGCGCGTTGTTGCAAGCCGGGCTGGTGGATGAACTGATTGTCTATGTCGCGCCTAAATTGTTGGGAACCCAGGCGCGGGGATTATGCGAATTGCCGGGGCTTGAGAAGCTCGCCGACGCGCCGCAATTTACCTTCAGCGAAATACGTCATGTCGGCCCGGATGTTTGCCTGCATATGGTGAGCGCATGAGTTCTCCCGTCGAAAGGGGAGCAGCGCTCAAATTATTATGATAAAATCCGCCCCCCTGCGGGGCCAAATGAACCCTGGAAGAGAGAATATGAACATTATTAAAGCTAACGTTGCAGCCCCTGACGCTCGTGTCGCCATCACTATTGCGCGTTTCAATCAGTTTATCAACGACAGCCTGCTGGATGGCGCGGTTGATGCCCTGACGCGTATTGGTCAGGTAAAAGATGATAATATTACCGTAGTGTGGGTGCCTGGCGCCTATGAACTGCCGCTGGCGACCGAAGCGCTGGCGAAAAGCGGTAAATACGACGCCGTGGTTGCGCTGGGAACCGTGATTCGCGGGGGGACTGCGCACTTTGAATATGTGGCAGGCGGCGCCAGCAATGGCCTGGCAAGCGTTGCCCAGGACAGCGGCGTGCCGGTAGCCTTTGGTGTTCTGACCACCGAGAGTATTGAACAAGCCATCGAACGTGCTGGTACAAAAGCCGGTAATAAAGGCGCAGAAGCTGCGCTGACCGCGCTTGAAATGATTAATGTATTGAAAGCCATTAAGGCCTGATTTTTTGTAAGGGGAATTCCGTGAAACCTGCTGCTCGTCGCCGCGCCCGTGAGTGTGCCGTTCAGGCGCTTTACTCCTGGCAGTTGTCCCAGAACGACATCGCTGATGTTGAATACCAGTTCCTGGCGGAACAGGACGTAAAAGACGTCGACGTTCTCTATTTCCGTGAACTGCTATCCGGGGTGGCGACTAACAGCGCGTACCTGGATGGTTTAATGAAACCGTATCTGTCCCGCCTGCTTGAAGAGCTGGGACAGGTTGAAAAAGCCGTGCTGCGTATTGCGTTGTTTGAGCTGTCAAAACGCAGCGATGTGCCTTATAAAGTGGCCATCAACGAAGCGATTGAACTGGCGAAAACCTTTGGCGCTGAAGACAGCCACAAATTCGTCAACGGCGTACTGGATAAAGCAGCTCCGGTGATTCGTCCCAACAAAAAGTGATTCACAGGCCGGAAAGATAGCGGGCGATCGATACCCGCCGTCTCCGGCCTTTTCTTTTTTTCTGCTGAGGCATAACGTATGGCATGTGGCGAGTTTTCCCTGATTGCCCGTTATTTTGACCGTGTAAGAAGCTCTCGTCTTGATGTTGAAACCGGTATTGGCGACGATTGCGCGCTCCTGAATATTCCTGAAAAACAGACCCTGGCGATCAGTACCGATACGCTGGTGGCGGGCATCCATTTCTTACCCGATATCGATCCTGCCGATCTGGCGTATAAAGCGCTGGCGGTGAATTTAAGCGATCTGGCGGCGATGGGCGCCGATCCGGCATGGTTAACGCTGGCGCTCACGCTTCCTGACGTCGATGAGGCGTGGCTTGCCGCGTTCAGCGACAGCCTGTTTGAACAACTGGATTACTACGACATGCAGCTCATTGGCGGCGACACCACGCGTGGACCGCTGTCGATGACGCTGGGTATTCATGGCCTTGTGCCAGCCGGTCGGGCGCTGAAACGTTCTGGCGCAAAACCGGGCGACTGGATTTATGTTACTGGCACGTTGGGCGATAGCGCTGCCGGTCTGGCGATTCTACGGGGTGATTTTCGCGTGGGAAGCTGGGGGGATGCCGACTATCTGGTCAAACGCCATCTGCGCCCGACGCCGCGTATTTTACAAGGGCAGGCGCTACGCGATCTCGCCAGTTCAGCGATCGATCTTTCCGACGGTTTGATCTCCGATCTTGGTCACATTCTGCAAGCCAGCAACTGCGGCGCGCGAATCGATTTGGAGGCGCTGCCTGACTCCGAAGAACTGTGGGGACATGCCAATGATCCCGAACAAAAGCTTCGCTGGATGTTATCCGGCGGCGAAGATTATGAACTGTGCTTTACCGTCCCGGAGCTGAACCGTGGCGCGCTGGATGTCGCGCTTGGTCATCTGGGCGTGCCGTTTACCTGTATCGGGCAAATGACGGCGGATATCGAAGGGATCGCCTTTGTGCGTGACGGAGAACCTGTCACTTTTGACTGGAAAGGATATGACCATTTTGCCACGCCATAAAGATGTTGCGAAAAGCTGCCTGAATTTGCGCAATCCGTGGCACCTGCTCGCTACCGGCTTTGGCAGCGGGCTGAGCCCTGTGGTGCCGGGCACGATGGGCTCGCTGGCGGCGATCCCCTTCTGGTATTTGATGACGTTTCTGCCGTGGCAGCTTTATTCGCTGGTCGTGATGTTTGGGATCTGCATTGGCGTTTATCTTTGCCATCAGACGGCGAAAGATATGGGCGTACACGACCACGGCAGTATTGTCTGGGATGAATTTATCGGTATGTGGATAACGCTAATGGCGTTGCCGACGACGGACTGGCAGTGGGTGGCTGCCGGGTTCGTTATTTTCCGCATTCTGGATATGTGGAAACCCTGGCCGATCCGTTGGTTTGATCGCAACGTGCACGGCGGCATGGGGATTATGATCGATGATATCGTCGCCGGCGTGATATCCGCCGGCATACTGTATTTTATCGGTCATCACTGGCCGCTCGGTATTATTTAAAGGGTTTGCCGGATGGCGGCGTAAACGCCTTATCCGGCCTATCCCCGAACAATATGTCGATTTCGCAGGCCCGATAAGCGCCGCGCCATCGGGCAATGGCAGATTATTTAAATCCCACCACCGGATGCTGTTTGTACGGCGTTTCGAGTTCAGCAATCTGCTCCGGTTTGAGCGTTAAATCAACGGCATTCAGCAACTCATCTAACTGCTCTTCACGCGAAGTGCCGATAATCGGCGCGGCGACGCCTCGTTTACTGAGTAGCCAGGCCAGCGCAACCTGCGCTCGCGTTGCGCCAAGCGCCTCGCTGACGCCAGCCAGCCGTTCCGCTATTTGCGCATCATTTTTATCGCTTTCATCGTATAAATTTTTACCCACGTCATCCGAGACCAGCCGGGCCGTGGTTTCTCCCCAGGGGCGAGTTAAGCGCCCGCGCGCCAGCGGACTCCACGGAATCACGGCAACGCCTTCCTGCCAGCACAGCGGTAGCATCTCTCGCTCTTCCTCGCGGTAGATCAGGTTATAGTGATCCTGCATGGTGACAAACGGCGCCCAGCCGTGTTGTTTTTGTAGCGCCAGTGCCTGGGCAAATTGTGAGGCGTGCATTGAGGAAGCGCCGATATAGCGGGCTTTACCCGCCTTCACCACGTCGTTTAGCGCTTCCAGAGTTTCTTCTATCGGCGTGGTGTAATCCCAGCGGTGGATTTGCAGGATATCGACATACTCCATTCCCAGACGGGTGAGGCTATCGTCAATAGAGCGCAGGATTTGCGCGCGGGACAATCCTTCCGGCAGATCGCCGACGCGATGGAAGACTTTCGTCGCTACCACCACCTCGTCGCGCCGGGCGAAATCACGCAGCGCGCGGCCGACAATCTCTTCGCTGCTGCCGTCGGAGTAGCTGTTGGCGGTATCAAAAAAGTTAATGCCGCCCTCAAGGGCGCGCTTGATGATGGGACGGCTGCTCTCTTCGGGAAGCGTCCAGGCGTGATTGCCGCGACTCGGCTCGCCGAACGTCATACAGCCCAGACAAAGGCGGGACACCTGAAGATCTGTATTTCCTAACGTGTTGTATTGCATGACTCCGCTCCTGTTATACCCGTCACTCTTCAAGCATAGCAGGAGCAAAGAGGGGATTATGCCAGCCAGGCCTTGATTTTGGCTTCAATGCCTGCGGCGTCAAGCCCCAGTTCCGCGCGGGCTTCTTCCTGCGTTCCTTGCGGGATAAAGAAATCCGGAAGACCGATATTCAGCACAGGTACAGGTTTACGATGGGCCATTAGCACTTCGTTTACGCCGCTGCCAGCGCCGCCCATAATGGCGTTTTCTTCCAGCGTCACCAGCGCGTCATGCTGCGCGGCCATCTCCAGAATTAACGTGTCGTCCAGCGGCTTAACAAAGCGCATGTCGACCAGCGTGGCGTTCAGCGCTTCGGCGACTTTCGCCGCCTCAGGCATTAAGGTGCCAAAGTTCAGAATCGCCAGTTTTTCGCCATGACGCTTCACAAGACCTTTACCAATAGGCAGTTTTTCCAGCGGGGTTAGCGCCACGCCCTGCGCATTACCGCGTGGATAACGTACTGCCGTCGGGCCGTCGTTATAGTGATACCCGGTAAATAACATCTGGCGACATTCGTTCTCGTCGCTTGGCGTCATGATCACCATATCCGGGATGCAGCGCAGATAAGAGAGATCGAACGCGCCCTGGTGCGTTTGCCCATCCGCGCCAACGATACCGGCGCGATCGATGGCGAACATGACAGGCAGTTTCTGGATAGCGACGTCATGGATAACCTGATCGTAGGCGCGTTGCAGGAAAGTAGAGTAGATCGCCACGACGGGCTTATAGCCGCCAATCGCCAGGCCTGCGGCGAAGGTGACGGCATGCTGCTCGGCGATGGCGACGTCAAAATAGCGATCCGGGAATTTACGTGAAAATTCCACCATGCCGGAACCTTCGCGCATTGCCGGGGTGATCGCCATCAGCTTGCTGTCTTTGGCGGCGGTTTCACACAGCCAGTCACCGAAGATTTTTGAATAACCTGGCAGACCGCCGCTGCTTTTCGGCAAACATCTGCTGGAAGGATCAAATTTAGGCACCGCATGGAAAGTGATCGGATCTTTTTCCGCGGGCTCATAGCCGCGGCCTTTCTTGGTCATGATATGCAGGAACTGCGGGCCTTTCAGGTCGCGCATGTTCTTCAATGTGCTGATAAGCCCCATGACATCGTGACCATCGACCGGCCCGATGTAGTTAAAGCCCAGCTCTTCGAACAGTGTTCCCGGCACAACCATGCCTTTAATATGTTCTTCGGTACGCTTGAGCAGTTCTTTAATTGGCGGTACGCCGGAGAAGACCTTTTTTCCGCCTTCGCGCAGAGAAGAGTAAAGCTTACCGGAAAGTAGCTGCGCCAGATGGTTGTTGAGCGCGCCGACGTTTTCCGAAATCGACATTTCATTGTCGTTCAGAATGACCAGCATGTCGGGCCGGATATCGCCTGCGTGATTCATTGCTTCAAACGCCATACCGGCGGTGATGGCGCCGTCGCCAATCACACAGACGGTGCGGCGATCTTTGCCTTCTTTCTCCGCCGCTACGGCAATACCGATACCGGCGCTGATGGAGGTGGAGGAATGCCCAACGCTCAGCACATCGTATTCGCTTTCTCCGCGCCACGGGAACGGGTGCAGACCGCCTTTCTGGCGAATGGTGCCGATTTTGTCGCGACGACCGGTAAGGATTTTATGTGGATAAGCCTGGTGTCCAACATCCCAGATTAGCTGGTCAAACGGGGTGTTGTAGACATAATGCAGCGCCACGGTAAGTTCTACCGTGCCCAGCCCGGAAGCGAAATGCCCGCTGGAACGGCTTACGCTGTCGAGTAAGTAGCGGCGTAGCTCGTCGCAGAGTTTCGGCAGACTCTCTTTCGGTAACAGTCGTAACTCCTGGGTGGAGTCGACCAATGCCAGGGTAGGGTATTTGGCTATATCAAAACTCATCGCAAGCTCATTGGATATGGGGTTTATTTATCACGCTGGATTATGTAGTTCGCTAGCGCTTCCAGTGCCGAGGTGTCCAGTGATTGCGCGGCCAGCTGATGTAACGACTGACGGGCGTCCTCTATCAGGTCCCGGGCTTTATTCCGGGCTTGCTCAAGACCCAGAAGTGCAGGGTAGGTACTTTTGCCAAGCTGCTGGTCTGCGCCCTGACGTTTACCTAACGTTGCAGTATCGCCCACCACATCCAGAATGTCATCCTGAACCTGGAAGGCAAGGCCGATACTCTCTGCATAGCGGTCAAGTATCGGCAGAGTATTCCGTCCTTTATCGCCCGCGCTCAATGCGCCAAGTCTAACGGCGGCGCGAATGAGCGCGCCGGTCTTATGGCGATGAATGCGTTCCAGCGCGTCCAGAGTGATCCGCTGGCCTTCTGCCGCCAGATCCAATGCCTGACCGCCGCACATACCGGCGATACCGCTGGCGTTTGCCAGTTCGGCGATCATCGCGATACGATCGCGATCGGCGACTTCCGGCATCGGCGCGTCGCTGATAATAGCAAACGCCAGCGCCTGCAACGCGTCTCCCGCCAGGATTGCGTTGGCTTCGCCAAATTTAATATGGCAAGTCGGCAGGCCGCGACGCAAATCGTCATCGTCCATTGCTGGCAGGTCGTCATGGATCAGCGAATAGGCATGAATGCATTCGACCGCCGCAGCTGGCGCATCCAGCGTTGCCGTACTGACGCCAAACATTTGACCGGTGGCGTAAACCAGAAATGGCCGCAGGCGTTTACCGCCTAATAATGCGCCATACTGCATGGCTTCGACCACGGGAGTGTTCTGAAAGGGCAGTGGCGCGATAAAACGGCTCAGCGCCTGATTCGCTTGCGTTACGCAAGCCTGTAGCTGCTGCGTAAAGTCCATTTACTCATTATCCGCGATAAAAGGCTCAGGTGAAGCCTCTTCATTATCAGACAGCAAAATTTGCACGCGCTGTTCCGCCTGCTGCAGTTTTGCCTGCCCCTGACGCGCCAGTTGTACGCCGCGCTCGAATTCATTCAGCGCGTCTTCCAGCGGCAAATCGCCGCTTTCCAGGCGGGTAACAATATGTTCCAGCTCGCTCAGCGCAGTTTCAAAGCTGGCGGGCGCCTCATTTTTCTTCGGCATGATGACTGTTTGACTCTCTGTAATGGCAGCACAAGTCTATGGTAACGGACTCACACTGATAAGCAAATAACGCGCAATGGTAAGGGGAAATGCGCAAGATGTCCGTGATCGTGATATACTTCCGCGCCTGGATGCAGCCGTAGGTATGGGCTGCTGTACTATTTCTCCACGACAAGCCTTAGATAGCTTGCTAAAGAACCATTGCCGCCATGAAGTTTATCATTAAATTGTTCCCGGAAATCACTATCAAAAGCCAATCTGTGCGTTTGCGCTTTATAAAAATTTTAACCGGGAATATCCGTAACGTTTTAAAGCACTACGATGAGACCCTCGCGGTTGTCCGTCACTGGGATAACATTGAAGTTCGCGCCAAAGATGAAAACCAGCGTCTGGCGATTCGCGACGCGCTGACCCGCATTCCGGGGATTCACCATATTCTTGAAGTCGAAGATGTGCCGTTCACCGATATGCACGACATTTTCGAGAAAGCGTTGGCGCAGTATCGCGAACAGCTTGAAGGCAAAACCTTCTGCGTGCGGGTAAAACGTCGCGGTAAGCATGAGTTTAGCTCCATTGAAGTGGAGCGCTATGTTGGCGGCGGATTAAATCAGCATATTGAATCGGCGCGCGTGAAGCTCACTAACCCGGATGTGACGGTGCATCTGGAAGTGGAAGATGATCGCCTGCTGCTGATCAAAGGGCGTTATGAAGGTATTGGCGGTTTCCCGATTGGCACCCAGGAAGATGTGCTGTCGCTGATCTCCGGCGGTTTTGACTCCGGCGTCTCCAGCTATATGCTGATGCGTCGCGGCTGTCGCGTACACTACTGCTTCTTTAACCTTGGCGGCGCGGCGCATGAAATCGGCGTTCGCCAGGTGGCGCATTACCTGTGGAACCGCTTTGGCAGCTCCCATCGCGTGCGTTTTGTGGCGATTAACTTCGAACCGGTGGTCGGCGAGATTCTGGAGAAAGTTGACGACGGCCAGATGGGCGTGGTGCTCAAACGTATGATGGTACGCGCGGCGTCGAAAGTGGCGGAACGTTACGGCGTACAGGCGCTGGTGACCGGCGAAGCGCTGGGCCAGGTATCCAGCCAGACGCTAACCAATTTGCGCTTGATCGATAACGTGTCTGACACGCTGATCTTGCGCCCGCTGATCTCTTACGATAAAGGGCACATTATCAACCTGGCGCGCCAGATTGGTACGGAAGATTTTGCCCGTACGATGCCTGAATACTGTGGCGTGATTTCAAAAAGTCCGACGGTGAAAGCCATTAAAGCGAAAATTGAAGCCGAAGAAGAAAACTTCGACTTCAGTATTCTCGATAAGGTGGTAGAAGAAGCGAACAACGTCGATATTCGTGAAATCGCCCAGCAGACCCAGCAGGAGGTGGTGGAAGTAGAAACCGTGAGCGGTTTCGGCCCGAACGACGTGATTCTGGATATCCGTTCTGTGGATGAACAGGATGACAAGCCGCTGAAAGTGGAAGGTGTGGACGTCGTTTCGCTGCCTTTCTACAAGCTGAGCACTAAATTTGGCGATCTCGATCAGAGTAAAACCTGGCTGCTATGGTGCGAACGTGGCGTAATGAGTCGCCTGCAGGCGCTCTATCTGCGCGAGCAGGGGTTTGCCAATGTGAAGGTGTATCGTCCGTAATTCCTTTGCCGGGTGGCGGCTATGTCCTACCCGGCCTACCGTTTTATTTCTGCCCCAACCATTTTGCAATGCGCTCCAGCTTCATCATCAGCAGCAGCGTAATGGCCACCAGCACAATGGTCAGCGCCGCGCCGTCGGCGATATTTCCACGGTCGGTCAAGCTAAAGATAGCCACCGGCAGCGTCGTCCAGCCCGGCGGATAAATCATCATCGTCGCGCCCAACTCCCCCATGGAGAGCGATAAACTCAGCGCCAGCGCTGACATCATCCACGGCATCAATAACGGCAACGTCACGTGACGCAGACGATACCAGGGCGATGCCCCCAGACTCGACGCGACGTTTTCAATATCGGCGGAAATTCGCGCCAGTCCGGTCGACACGTTACTGAAGGTAAAGGCGGAAATCAGCACAAAGTGCGCTGTCAGCACAATCCATAGGGTGCCGTTCATTTGCAATGGCCCCTGGCTGAAAGCAACCAGAATGCCCAGGCCCACGGACACTGACGGAATCGCACTCGGCAGATAGAACACCATACTTAACCATTTCTGCGTTTTCACCCCATATTGACGCAGCGCCAGCGCCGCCCAAACGCCGCACAGCAGCGCAAACAGGCTGGCGCAAAAGCCAATCGTGAGGCTGGCAAGTAGGGCATCCCATGCCGCACCGTGCAGAGCGTTAACAAAGTGGTTCAGCGTGAAGCCACTCGGCAGAATACCGTTCCACTGCTGGCTAAGGCTGGACATCAGAATCACCGCCAGCGGCAGGAAAAAGAACACGATAAACAGTACGCTAGCCACAACGCCCGCCGCAGCGCGTCCTTTAGGTGACCAAATTGGCATGGCTAGCTCCTTACGCCGGTACGCGATGCCGCCAGGCGATAGAGGGAGAACAGCCCCAGCGACAAGACAATGTTAATCAACGCAATCATGCAGGCGACCGTATAGTCGGACTCCAGAATCGCTTTGCTGTAAACCATCATCGGCAGGGTGTTAACCCCTTTCGCGCCAATAAACAGTACGATGCCAAACTCGTTAGTGGTCAACAGCAGGCACAGGCTGCCACCAGCCATCAGCGCCGGTAGCGCCGCCGGGAAAATCACCTGCCCAATCACCCGTAACGGGTGCGCCCCCAGAATGCTGGCTGCCTCTAGCTGGCTTTTATCAATTTGCCGCAGCGCGGCCATCAGTGGCCGCATCACCAGCGGAGTGAACACCGTGATCTCCGCCAGAATGACGCCCTGCATCGAGTAGAGAAAATCCACCGGCGGTAGCTCAAAGGCAAACAGGCTCATCAGCGTACCGTTGAGCAGACCCGCTGACCCATAAATAAAGGTGAACGCCAGCGTAATCAGGAAGGTCGGCAGCGCAATAAAAGTATCGACGACCCGACCAATCAACTCGCTACCGGGGAAAGGAATAAACACCAGAATCAGCGACATCACGCTGCCCAGCAGCAGGCAACCGGCGGTGGCGAAAAAGGCGATTTGCAACGTGTTCAGCAACGCGCCGACAAAGCGTTTCGAGTCGACCACCTGGCGGAAGGTCTCGAGCCCGATCTCGCCATTGGCACCGCGTAGCGCCTGTTCAACGATGAGCGACAGAGGCCAGAAAAACAGCGTCGCCAGCACCAGCAACGGGAGCAGCAGCCACAGCAGTGGGCGTAGGTTAAGCGCCGGTTTTTCCAGAGGTAAAATGAGTGACATGGTTATACCTCAATCAGGACCGCATCATCCGGTTCGAACCACAGCGCCAGCTTGTCGCCCACGCGCGGCAGCGGATTGACATGCGTCAACACCATCCGCACCGTTTCGCCAGCAACGTCACACAGCAGATGGGTTAAATCGCCTTGCCAGTGCACCGATTGCAGTGTGGCGTTGAAGCGGTTGCTGTAGGCCGAACGCGGCGTCAGGCTGAGGTGCTGAGGACGAATGCACAGTAGTTTGTTGTAACCGTGGTGGCTGCCCCGGCTGAACGCGCGAATCACTGCACCGCCGCAGCTGACGTGCACCAGCCCCGGAGCCTCCGTTATCCCCAGCGCGATAGCGGAGAGAATATTGGCGCGACCTAAGAATTCGGCGGCAAAACGATTGGGCGGATGCTGATATAGCGCGCGGGTTTCGCCGTGAGCAATCAGCGAGCCATCCTTCATAATGCCGATTTTATCGGCCAGAGTGAGCGCTTCCGTTTGATCGTGGGTGACGTAGAGAATAGTGAGTTCCGGCAGCTCACGGTGAAGACGGGCGAGTTCTTCCACCATATTATGACGAATCTGTGCGTCCAGCGCTGACAGTGGTTCATCCAGCAACAGCACGCGCGGGCGCACGGCAATCGCGCGGGCGATGGCCACGCGTTGCTGCTGGCCGCCGGAAAGTTGATGCGGATAACGGGCGGCGTAATCACTCATGCCAACCGTTTTCAGCGCCTGCGTTACACGCTCATTAATTAGCGCCTTTGGCTGCTTCTGCGCACGCAGGCCAAAAGCGACGTTGTCTTCCACTTTCAGATGCGGGAACAAGGCGTAGTTCTGCACCACCATCGCCAACCCGCGTTTATAGGGTGGCAGATGGGTGACGTCCGTATCGCCAATCAGAATACGACCGCCTGCAGGTTGCACAAAGCCCGCAACCGCACGCAGCACCGTCGTTTTTCCAGATCCTGATGGGCCAATCAGCGCCAGCACTTCTCCAGGTTCAATCGTCAAAGAGAGCGGTTTAAGCACCACGTTGCCGTGATACGCAACGCGCAGCGAGTCGAGGACTATCCCCGATGTCCCCTGCGATGCAGGGGCGTGAACGGCGGTCGTTTTCATCAGCATCAGGCTTACTCGCTTTCGGTCACTTTGTGCCAACGGCTAATATCTGCCGACAGCGAAACGGCTACGTCATCCCAATTTGGCTGCCAGCTCTGCACGCCTTCCAACGCGGCAGTGGCGGCCTTGTAATGTTCGTCGCTCGGCGTCACGTCGCTGCGTACCGGCATTCCCCAGGAGAGTTCGCTGACGCGAGTCTGCGCTTCTTTACTCAGCAGGAAGTTAATCAGCTTTTTACCATTTTCACTCTGCGGCGCCCCCTGGACCAGGCCAATGACATAAGGGATGGCCAGCGCGCTGCGCTCGCCTTTGTCGTTGGCCGGCCAGAAGATTTTCACGTTCGGGTTACGTTCCATCTGCGCGAGGTTCATTTGCAGGTCGCCGTTAGCGACGTAGATTTCACCTTTATTAACCAGCGCGGTTAGCTTGCCGGTAGAGGCAGATGGCCCGACGTTATTGGCCTACAGCTTGCCGAGATACGCAAAACCGGCATCTTTACTGCCGAAGCTGTGGAAAGCCTGCAGCATCACCGCCATGCCGTCAGCGGCCTGACCTGGCGTGGAATACTGGAGTTTATTTTTGAATTTAGCGTCAAGCAGATCCTGCCAGCTCGCCGGGGCAGTTTTCAGCAGCTTGCTGTTGTAGATAAAGCTCAGATAGTTCTTTACCAGCGGCGAATAAAGGTTGTTGGCATCGGGGATAGCCGATGCGGCGTCGGTGTTAAAGTTCGCCAGCAGCTTTTCGGCGGCGGCGCGCTGAATGAATGGCGGCGCGGTTACCAGCACGTCGGCCTGCGGATTCGTACGCTCTTTTGCCAGACGTTCCACTACCACGCCACCACCGCCTTCAACATAGCGTACGGTAATGCCGGTCGCTTTGGTGAATGCGTCAAACTGCACCTGGTACCAGCTGTTATCGCCATCATGCAGCCCGTCGATGGAGTACACCGTGACCACCGATTCCGCCCATGACGGGGCGCTGGCGAGAGCGAAGACAGACAGCAGAGCAAGTCGGGAAAGTTTCATCGTAATAGCCTCATAGCGTACGTTGCATTTTCTGGCCTATACCAGGTTTGCTTTTTACGCTAAACGGCTTATATGACAAAACGATGAAAGAGAAATAAATCAGTCCACGCCGGATGATGCTGCGTTTATCCGGATAGCCGTGAGACGATACGATTGGTAGGCCGGATAAGTCCCGCAGCCAACATCCGGCGCATCCGCTAGTGGGTATCTACCTCAATACGCAGGCTGTCGTGACGCCAGTATTCGATATCCAGATCCAGCACTCGCCCGTGTTGATCGTAGTTCAGACGGCGCAGCAACAGCGCCGGGCGTCCTTCCATAACTCCCAGCGCCTGTGCGGCCTGCGCAGGCATGGCGGTGGGGTAGAACGACAGATGCATGCTGGTATAGACGAGGTTGTAGTGCGACTCGTATACCTCGGTCAGGCTGCCGTTGAGATCGTACTGCAGCAGCTCAGGCACGCGGGCGGGCAAACAATGGTTTTCGCAGTAGCACACGGCGCGGCCATCGGCGTAACGCAGACGGGTCAGCAGATAGATTTGATCAAACGGCTGGAGCTGGAGGGACTCCATGACCTCGACAGGCACGGTGGTTAACACGCCGCTCAGTAGCGCGGTTTTTGGCTCCCGCCCCTGCTCGCGGCAAAGCTTATGGAAGTTGGTGTTCTGGGTCGGATCCAGCCACAGGCGTTCCGGCGTAACGAACCAACCGCGACGATCGGCGCGCCAGATAAGCCCACTGGACTCCAGCTGCGCCAGGCTTTCGCGAATAGTAATGCGCGTGGTGTTGAAGATCGCGCACAGTTCGCGTTCAGACGGCAGTTTATCACCGCTTTTCAACGCACCGCTCTGAATACGCTCCTGAAGCTGCGCCTTGATCAACAGGTACTGCGGGATATCGCCCGGGATAGATTTCATGCTTACTCGCTTCCGTTTTGCCTGCCGCCATTATACAAGCAGAGATGAATTTTTTGTTGCAGCGCGATTTTCTCTTTGACCCATCGCGGCAAAGATCGTCATGATAAATGTAATCTGGTATAGACCAAAGGTAAATAACATGACTTCGCGTAACTATCTGCTGCTGACTCCTGGCCCGCTCACCACCTCTCGCACCGTGAAAGAAGCGATGTTGTTCGATAGCTGTACCTGGGATGATGATTACAATATCGGCGTGGTAGAACAGATCCGCCAGCAGCTGACCGCACTGGCAACGGCCTCCGAAGGCTACACCTCCGTACTGCTACAAGGCAGCGGCAGCTATGCTGTGGAAGCCGTACTGGGTAGCGCATTGGGGCCGCAGGATAAGGTGCTGATCGTCAGCAACGGTGCATACGGCGCACGAATGGTCGAGATGGCCGGCCTTATGGGTATCGCCCATCACGCTTACGACTGCGGCGAAGTTGCGCGCCCGGATGTGCAGGCGATCGACGCGATCCTCAACGCCGACCCGACGATCAGCCATATCGCCATGGTGCATAGCGAAACGACCACCGGGATGCTCAACCCCATTGATGAGGTGGGCGCTTTGGCGCAGCGCTATGACAAAACCTACATCGTTGACGCCATGAGCAGCTTCGGCGGCATCCCTATGGATATTGCAGCATTACACATCGACTATCTGATCAGCTCCGCCAATAAATGCATTCAGGGCGTGCCGGGTTTTGCCTTCGTGATTGCCCGCGAGCAAAAACTGGCCGCGTGCAAAGGGCATTCCCGCTCGCTGTCGTTAGATCTCTACGCCCAGTGGCGTTGCATGGAGGATAACCACGGCAAATGGCGTTTTACTTCGCCCACTCATACCGTCCTCGCGTTTGCCCAGGCGTTGAAAGAGCTGGCGGAAGAAGGTGGCGTGGCGGCACGTCATCAACGCTATCAGCAAAATCAGCGCAGCCTGGTGGCCGGAATGCGGGCGCTGGGCTTTAACACGCTGCTGGATGACGAACTTCACTCGCCCATTATCACCGCCTTTTATTCACCGGAAGACCCGCAGTATCGCTTTAGCGAATTTTATCGCCGCCTCAAAGAGCAGGGCTTTGTTATCTATCCAGGCAAAGTGTCGCAAAGCGACTGCTTTCGCATCGGCAACATTGGCGAAGTATATGCCGCCGATATCACTGCCCTGCTGACCGCCATTCGTACCGCCATGTACTGGACGAAATAAGGAACCATGATGAACCGTATTCACGCTGTTATTCTCGACTGGGCGGGCACCACCGTCGATTTTGGCTCCTTCGCGCCGACGCAAATTTTCGTCGAGGCGTTCCGTCAGGCATTTGATGTGGAGATCACCCTCGCCGAAGCACGCGTGCCAATGGGGCTGGGTAAATGGCAACACATTGAAGCGCTGGGAAAATTACCTGCTGTTGACGCGCGCTGGCAGGCAAAGTTTAGCCGCTCCATGAGCGCAGCAGATATTGATGCCATCTACGCCGCTTTCATGCCGTTACAGATTGCTAAAGTTGTCGATTTTTCTTCTCCTATTGCCGGAGTTATCGACACGATCGCGGCGCTACGAGCCGAGGGCATTAAGATAGGCTCCTGCTCCGGTTACCCACGAGCGGTGATGGAGCGCCTGGTCCCCGCCGCCGCCGGGCATGGCTATTGTCCGGATCATTGGGTGGCAACGGACGACCTGGCCGCGGGTGGCCGCCCGGGGCCGTGGATGGCGCTGCAAAACGTGATTGCGCTGGGCATTGATGCGGTCGCGCACTGCGTGAAGGTAGATGATGCCGCGCCGGGCATTAGCGAGGGGCTTAACGCGGGGATGTGGACGGTGGGGCTGGCGGTATCGGGTAACGAATTCGGCGCAACATGGGACGCCTATCAGACAATGTCGAAAGAGGACGTTGCGGTCCGCCGCGAGCACGCGGCCAGCAAGCTGTACGCCGCCGGGGCGCATTACGTGGTGGATTCACTGGCGGATTTACCTGAGGTGATTGCGCATATTAATGCGCGTCTGGCGCAGGGCGAACGCCTGTAAAATAACTGCCGGATGGCGCTGCCGCTTATCCGGCCTACAGACTGTACCGTTTTGTAGGCCGGATAAGGTGTTTACGCCGCCATCCGGCAATCATTCTTATTCGTAGTAGTTATAAATCCCCGCCGCCATCACCAGTTGCGAAGCCACTTCATGCGCTTTTTCACGACCAACCAACAGGTCGATGATTTTCAAGCCAAAATCGATAGCGGTACCCGGTCCCTGGCTGGTTAATAATTTTACCCGCGCATCCCACACCACACGCTTATCCTGCCACTGTTCGGCGGGGATCTTATCTTTCAGCGCCGGAAAACCGGTCATATTGCCGATAGGGAAGATATCGTGCGGCACGAGCACTGTAGCGGCTGCGGCGCAAATGGCTGCGACAATGCGCCCGGAGCGGTGAAACTGTTTTACGGTTTCGACCAGCAGCGGGCTGTCGCGAAAGCACTCGGCGCCTTTAATTCCGCCGGGCAACACGATGATGTCATAATCGCCGTCGGCAACTTCAACCAGCGGCGCATCCGCCAGTAGCTTTACACCGCGCGAGCAGACAATCGTCAGGTTGCCATCGCTGGCGACGCTTGCAGTAGTGACGTGGATTCCGCCGCGAACCAGCAGATCGATAGTGGTGACCGCTTCGGTCTCTTCACTACCAGGGGCGAGGCATACCAGTGCCTGAGCGCTCATACTCACTCTCCTTTCGCTTTACCATTTCAAACAGGCGGCTATTTTCCGGAACGGCGAGACCGTGCACGCGGGCGCGCTTGAGTAAATAACCGGTAATGTAGTCAATTTCGGTATGGCGCATGGCACGCACGTCCTGCAACATGGATGAGATGTTTTCTGCCGTACTGTCAATCACTTGCTCAACATAATAGCGTAAATCGTCTGCCGATGTGTGGTAGCCTTCACGTTCAATCACGGCGGCGACCTCTTCGCAAATCGCGTTGATTTCATCAGTATGATGGCGCAGCTCGCCGTTCGGGCAGTTCCAAAGCGCGGTGAGCGGGTTGATAACACAGTTGACCGCCAGTTTGCGCCACATCTCTGCGCGGATATTGTTATGCCAGGCGACATCGGGCAGTACCCCCTGCAGGATATCGGCGAGATAACTGTAATCGCCGTCTTGCTCGCGCGCCGGGCCAATATGCGTAGTACCGTTAGCGACATGAATAATGATATTACCGTCGCGGCGCGCAGCATGGGTGATAGTCCCCATCAACATCGGCTGTTGGATATTTTGCAGTTCTTCTATGGTTCCCATTCCATTATGAATGAGCAGGATAGGCGACGTCACCGGTAGGGTTGACGCCAGGGTTCGTACTGCGTCGGAAACCTGCCACGCTTTCAGCGTGACTAATAACAGTTCGCTCTTCGCCAAAAAATCCGGATCGTTTGCCGTCAGTGATTCGTTGAAAAAGGAACCATCGGTATCGATCAGATTTACGCTGCAATAAGGTTGTGGCACCCGTAGCCAGCCCTGTACGTCATGTCCGTGTTTGCACAGTGCCGAAAGCCAAAGTTGTCCTAAGGCTCCGCATCCCAGTACAGTAATTTTCATTGTTCCTCCTCACCTGCAACAGCGCCAGGTGTTATGGCGCTAATTATAGCGTCATCAGCTAAGCTTCTCGTTAAGCCTCGTTGCAGGTATTATGCAACGCAACGAAAATGAAGGGAGAAGAAAAGATGCCATCTTTCGATATTGTTTCTGAAGTTGATCTGCAGGAAGCGCGTAACGGTGTGGATAACGCGGTTCGCGAGGTTGAGTCTCGTTTTGACTTCCGTGGCGTAGAGGCGACTATTGAACTGAACGATGCCAATAAAACCATCAAGGTGCTGAGCGAGTCCGATTTCCAGGTCAATCAGTTGCTCGATATTCTGCGCGCCAAGCTGCTTAAACGCGGTATTGAAGGCGCTTCGCTGGATGTACCGGACGAGTTCGTGCATAGCGGTAAAACCTGGTATGTGGAAGCGAAGCTGAAGCAGGGCATTGAAAGCGCCGTGCAGAAGAAAATCGTCAAGCTGATTAAAGACAGCAAACTGAAGGTGCAGGCGCAAATTCAGGGGGAAGAGATTCGCGTGACGGGCAAATCACGTGACGATCTGCAATCGGTAATGGCGCTGGTTCGCGGCGGCGATTTGGGCCAGCCGTTCCAGTTCAAAAACTTCCGCGATTAAGTTGTTATGCCGGATAGAGCCTCGCCGCCATCCGGCAATGCAGTATTCATCCTTTGCTGATAAGCTGTTCAACTTCAAAGCGATTGGTCACTTTGCTGTCGATTTTGACGTAAGCGGAATGCTCTTCCGCCACGATCAGCGCTTCGCTTACGCCTTTCATTGCCAACAGTCGCTGTTTTAGCCTGTCGTCAGCAACAATATCCGCTGGAATTTCCACGCGCAGGCTGCTGACATAGGGCGGCTCTTTCATGGTACTTGCCACCGCCAGCCATACCATCGCCAGTACGGCCCCGGCAAGGAAAACGGTTTGCCCATCAAACGTGCCGTCTATCCAGCCGCCCAGCGAGCCGCCAAGCGCCACGCCAAGAAACTGACTGGTAGAATAGACGCCCATCGCCGTTCCTTTATACCCCGCGGGCGACTCTTTGCTAATAAGCGAAGGCAGCAGCGCCTCCATCAGATTAAAGGCGAGGAAAAAGAGTTGTACGCCAATCACCAGCTCCCAGAAATGTTGGCCCGCTCCCCACAACACGATTTCTGCGACGACAATGAGCCCCACGCAGAACAGGAATACCTGCTTCATCCGCCGTTTGACTTCAGCATAGATAATAAAAGGCACGACGGCGGCAAAGGCGATCACCATGGTTGCCAGATACACCTTCCAGTGTTCGGCGGCAGGGAAACCGGCATCGGCAAGCTGGCCGGGCAGGGCGACAAAGGTGGACATCAATAAAATATGCAGACACATAATGCCGAAATTGAGCTTGAGCAGCCTCGGCTCCGCCAGCACTTTACTGAAGCTGCCTTTGACCATCCCGGATTCGCGATTCAGCACATGGTTAGTACTGTTGGGAACCACCCAGATCGTCAGAAGAATGCCCAGAGTGGCGAGGGCGGCGATCATCCAGAACAACGCGTTCAATCCCAGACTATGGGTAACGATCGGCCCTAATACCATCGCAATCGCGAAGGTGATACCAAAGCTGACGCCGATAAACGCCATCGCTTTGGTGCGGTTTTGCTCGCGGGTGAGGTCAGACAGGAGCGCCATGACGGCGGCGGCAATAGCGCCGGACCCTTGTAGCGCTCGCCCCAGAATAATGCCCCAGATTGAGTGGGAGAGCGCGGCAATGACGCTACCCGCGACAAATACCGCCAGTCCGCCGACAATCAGCGGTTTACGGCCAATGCGGTCGGACAGCAGCCCAAAGGGAATTTGAAAGATAGCCTGCGCCAGCCCGTAAATGCCGATCGCAATGCCGATTAATGCTTCGCTGGCGCCCTGTAGCGCCATACCGTATGTGGTCAGTACTGGTAGAACCATAAACATGCCCAGCATACGCAACGAAAAGACGGTCCCTAAACCCCATGTGGCGCGCAGCTCCCCTGGCGTCATTTTATAATCGTTCATTGCCACCTCTGTATAAAAGCTGGGAGTAGTGTAGTGCGGGGAGTGTGCCGGGTAAATAGAGGGTTAATTAGCAAATATTATGTTTTTGAAACAGTTGAGCTAAAAAAGAGATAAATCGTTAACACGATAGGGGCGATCGGGAGAGTCAGCATAGCCTTGTGCTCATTCATATTCCGATCTCCTTGAGCTGTAGTGGCTATCTGAGCCGTATCAGTATAGTGTAGCGGTTAGCCACGGCCTTCAGGCGGTGTGCGCTGTTGCTCCATGTTGCAATAGCAGAACTCGTCAAGCCAGACTGTCAGCGAACCGCGCTGCCTGAGTGTGGCTGGCCGGTGGGTGATTTTAAACTTTTGCTTTGCCATAGGAACCCGATTCTGAAACGATGGCAATGATCAGATCCGCCCATCTTCTGAAAATTTGATTTATTCAACAACGCCGAGACTGATAGCAAACTTTCTGCGTGATGGCGCGCGTTTATCAGGCAGAAGGTTCGTCATCAGTCTTATTTATTATATTATTCAAGGAGTGAATTAGTTGTGAAAATTAAATTCTTATCATTATGTATTTTAGCGGGTGTTTTATTTGCTAACCAGGTGAATGCATCAGAGAACAACAGTAAAGATGATGTAAAATACGCTGCGCTTACCCAGAAGGATCTTGATGCTTTGCCTGTGGAAAAAAGAGCTTCGGTTCTGGATGAACTGGGGTTTATCCATGAATACGGCCTTAGTGTACCGATGAATCGCGAACGGGCGTTGCAGTATTACAAGCAGGCCTGTGAGCTTGGCGGTAACTACGGCTGTTATAATGTGAAGTATGCTTATCAGTATGGCGACGGAGTGGCGAAAGATAGCGCTCAGGCCAATAAGTATGCTAAGAAAATGAATCTGGATAATTTATTGATTGAGCAAGAATATATTGATAAGTTTTCGCAAGAAATTTACATGGCAAAAGCATTGGCCGATACGGATAAATCGCAGCGGGCGGCATTTATTAGTATACTAATTCATGCTCTAAATAATAGACCCGAGAGCGATGCGCTTTTTTTTAGCCGTATTGGATTTAACCAGGAAAAAACATTTCGGCTGGCTACGTTATGGTCGCAGGATGGCGACCCGCAAATGGATTATCAGATGGGGCGACTCACCCTTAATGACTTTTCCGGTCGCTATGCGGACGAGCCTTATAAAGCCAGGCCGGCCTCGTTGAAATGGTTTCGCGCCGCCGCGGAAAAAGGCGTCGTTGAGGCCCAATCTCTCTTGGGGGGTATTTATTCGGGGGGAGAGGGCGATGAGTGGGGGATTAAGCCAGACATTCAGGAAGCACAAAAATGGTATGGTCAGGCGGCTGAGCAGGGGGACAGCGATGCACAGATTGCGTTAGGTAAAATCTATTATTCTGGCGCAACAGGGCGCACTGATTACGCTAAAGCGCTGGCATTATTTACGCAGGTTGAAAATGATGGTACTAATTCGCGCTCAACGATGCCGTTGAGTTGGATGTATTATAACGGTTTAGGTACTGCACCTGATTGTGATAAAGCCTGGTCGTATTACAAGAAAGCATCTCGATATGTAGGTAAGAAGGTTGAGGAAAAAATATTTTTAAGTAAATGCGCAGCGGATATTCAGAGTCGAAAAAACAACGCGGATGCTTTACCCAAAGTAACCCTAAAAAAAGAGAGTATTTTCTCTCGCGGGATAACGGCTAAACCGAAAGAATGCGCACTAATTTTTCAGATTGGCACAGATAAAATCCGTAACATGGCGAATTTGCATATTACGCTTGAGCTGAAAAATGATGATGGAATGGCAACTGAGGAAACGTTAATGATTCCGCCATTCGGTTTGAATACTCTGGGGATAGATATGCAAAATCATGATGTTGATCCTCTCGTTACCCCATACGATCTCCCGTTGTATACGCAAGATTTTTGTCACGGGATTGACGATATCCATTTTACGCTGAAATCCGCTACGGCAACGATTAACGATAAGAATGTTGATTTGCTGAAAGCTGACAGTGTGCGCTTTTTAGATAAAGAATAAGGGAATGAAAAATGATAAAACGGAAATGGAATATTTTGTTTCTGCTTGGGCTTTCTTTCGCATCGGTATGCCAGGCAGGTGATGATATTGACGCGTTGTATAGCCGTATTGCGCAGAAAGATATTCAGGCGCTAAATGAGCTAAAAGCGTTAGCCAAAGATAATAATGCCCAGGCGCTGGCAGAACTGGGGTTTATTTATGAGTACGGCGTTGCCGTGCCGATAGATATGATACAGGCTATCAAGTATTATGAGCAGGCTTGTCATGTTGAAGAACCCTATGGCTGCTACAACGCTCGTTATTTTTATCTGCATGGCCTGGGGGTGATGCAGGATGACGTTTTGGCAAAAGAGCTTGTGGATAAAACCAGTAAAGCAGACACCGATACTGATGCGCAGACGGTGACGCGCCTGATAGCCGACGAAATAGATACGGCAAAGCAAGCCGCGGAAAGCGATATTACTCAGCGTTCCCGGTTTATTGAAACATTACGCCAGTATGCCAGCGGCGGGAGCGCGATGGCCGCGCTCATCACGCGCCTGGGTTATTCAAAGGAGGATATCCTGCACCTTGCGGAGCTGTGGGCGCAGGAGAGAGACCCTGAACTTAACTTTATCGTTGGTAGCCTCTATGACTCTGGTTTTGTTGAGGTCGACGATAAAGAGGCGCGTTCGTTGCAATGGTTCCGCAAGGCTGCTGAATTGGGCCAGGCTGATGCGCAGAATATACTCGGTTACTTCTACTTGAATGGAAAACGAGGGATTAAGCGCGATCTGCAGAAGGGGGTGCAGTGGTACGAGTTGGCGGCTGCGCAGGGTAATGCCGATGCGCTCATAAATCTTGGTGAGATCTATTACTCCGGGACGCAGGTTCCGCTTGATTACGCTCGGGCATTTGAATTCTTTGAACGGGCGGCGAAGATGGGCAAGTTTCGCGCTTTAAACTATCTTGCCTGGATGTATACCAACGGTCAGTTTGTCGACACGGATTGCCGGAAGGCAGCGGAGTTGTTTGCTCAGGGGCGAACAAGTTTTGCAGACGATCCCCATTTTCAGGTGACCTGCGAAAAAGACCGACAGGCCCGCGCTGAAGCTGTGGCAATGCGTGAAAAGAATTTGCCGAAGTTAACCTTCAATCGTGATCGTGTTTTCGGTGCGAGCCAGGGCAGCGGCTATGCATGCGAGCTGGAGTTTGTCGTCAAAACGGACAGAATCAGCAGTATAGAGAATTTACGCGTCTCACTGGCGCTGAAAAATAAGGCCGGGGCGATGTCACAGCAGGTTATCGCATTTGAGCCTTTTGGGCTAAATACGCAGAACCGCAATTTACAAGGGTATAAGTCTGATACGCTCCGTGAATCGACATTACAACCTGTCTATCAGCCGGAATTTTGCGATGTTGATAGCTATAGCGTGACTGCTGTGACGGGAATGGTTAACGGTAAAGAGATGGATATGCTTAAGGCAGGCGTTTTTCTGTAACTGCGAGCGAAAATAATGGCGTATCAAGCGATACGCCATCAAAAGTCTTACCAGACGTAAGTCAGCAGATTCTGCGAATTCGGCACCATAAAATCAACGGACATCATGATACTCAGCGCGGTAATCGCAATGATAGAGAAGCCGAACAGCTTGCGCGCCCAGACCTTATCATCTTCCACTTTGTAACCGCGTAGCGCCATGCCGAGCCACCAAACGCTGACCGCCGCGGCGACCACCAGGTATTTGTAACCGGCATAACCGCCCAACGTGAGCATTAGCGTTGCAACGGCAAACGCAATGATGTACAGCGTGATGTGGTTTTTAGCGACTGAGATTCCTTTTACCACCGGCAGAACCGGGATATTGGCCGCCTGATAGTCCTTAAAGCGGAAAATGGCGATGGCGTAAGAGTGCGGCATCTGCCAGAGGCTGAAAATAGCCAACAGGATCGCCGCGCCGCTGTCAAAGTCGCCCGTTACGGCGCAGTAGCCAATCACCGGCGGCGCTGCGCCGGAGAGAGAACCAATCAGCGTTCCGTAGACGGAGTGACGCTTCATGTACAAGCTGTACACGCCAACGTAGACCACGAAGCCCATTACCCCCAGCCAGCAGGCCAGAGGATTGGCGCCAAACCACAACAGCATAAAGCCAGCAATACCCAGCAGGGTGGCGTATACCAGCGAGACGCCAGGAGAAATCAGGCCTTTGACCAGCACCCGATTCTTGGTCCTTTCCATCTTCCTGTCGATATCCCTGTCGATGTAGTTGTTAAATACACAACCCGACGCCACAACCAGTGACACCCCGACCAGCGTATAAATGAACAGGGGATAGTCAATGCTGCCCTTTGAGGCCAGCAGAAATCCCCCGATCACCGAGATCAGGTTGCCAAAGATGATGCCTGGTTTCGTTACTTGCAGGTATTGCTTAAACATCATACTCGCCGCTCTTAGTGCATCATCATGTTGTAGTTGAGGTTCCACATAATCCAGATGGAGCCCACAACCAGGATGGCGATGATCAGCACGGTAAAGATGAAGGCCGTCATGTTCCAGCCTTCATCAGATTTGGTGTTCATGTGCAGGAAACACACCAGATGCACCAAAATCTGCACCACTGCCATTGCCAGGATAGATCCCAGAATAACGGCCGGAGAGGCAGCGCCAGTCATCACCATCCAGAATGGAATAACCGTCAGGATGACCGACAGGATAAAGCCGGTCATGTACGTTTTTACGCTGCCGTGGGATGCGCCGCCGCTCTCGGTAGAATGACTCATTACATCGCCCCCATCAGATAAACAACAGTGAATACGCAAATCCAAATCACATCCAGGAAGTGCCAGAACAGGCTCAGGCACATGATGCGGGTACGGTTAGTGCTGGTCAGACCGCGACGGGCAACTTGCACCATCAGCACCGCCATCCAGATCAAACCGGAAGTGACGTGCAGACCGTGCGTGCCGACCAGCGCGAAGAACGCAGACAGGAAGCCGCTGCGATCCGGGCCCATACCGTTAACAATCAGGTGATGGAATTCATAGAGTTCCATCCCGATAAATCCGGCACCGAACAAGAAGGTCAACGCCAGCCAGGAGATAACCTGGCTCTTGTTGTTCTTGTGCATGGCGATCGCCGCCATGCCGTAGGTAATGGAGCTAAATAACAGCAGGAAGGTTTCAACCAGAACGAACGGCAGTTCGAAAATGTCCTTACCTGTCGGGCCGCCAGCGGTGCCGTTCACCAGAACGGCATAGGTAGCAAACAGAATAGAGAACAGAATACAGTCGCTCATCAGGTAGACCCAAAATCCGAAGATTTTGTTCTGGCCTGCGTCATGGTGCCCGTGTTCGTGCGCGTGGGCAGTCGCGTGCGTTAAAGTATCAGTTGCCATTTTTCAGCCCTGCCTTAGTAATCTCATCGAAATGCTGGTTTTCCAGTTTTTCGACTTCCGGGACCGGCACGTAGTAATCCACATCTTCATCAAAGCTTTTTACAATCCAGCTGATGATCATGCCTGCGAAACCCACTATCGCCAGCCACCAGATATGCCAGATCATGGCGAAGCCAAATACCGTCGCGAAGGCGGCGATAACAATACCGGCACCGCTATTTTTCGGCATATGAATCTCTTCATACTGTCCAGGCTGTTGGTACGCTTCGCCTTTTTCTTTCATTTCCCAGAAGGCGTCACATTCGTGAACGTGCGGCACAACGGCAAAGTTATAGAACGGCGGCGGAGACGAGGTTGACCACTCCAGCGTACGGCCACCCCATGGGTCGCCGGTCAGATCGCGGTTCTGATCGCGGTCGCGAATAGAAACGAAGATCTGAATCAGTTGGCACAGGATACCCTGCGCAATCAGCGCGGCGCCGGCGGCGGCAACCATCAGCATCGTATGGAACTGCGGATCAATTTGCTGGCTGAGGCGACGGGTCATGCCCATGAAGCCCAGTACGTACAGCGGCATAAAGGCTACAAAGAAACCGATAATCCAGAACCAGAAGGCGCGTTTACCCCAGGTTTCGTTCAGCTTGAAGCCAAACGCCTTCGGCCACCAGTAGGTCATACCCGCGAAGCAGCCAAACACCACGCCGCCGATGATCACGTTATGGAAGTGCGCAATCAGGAACAGACTGTTGTGCAGGACGAAGTCCGCGCCCGGTACCGCCAGCAGAACGCCGGTCATACCGCCGACCGAGAAGGTCACGATAAAGCCGATGGTCCACATCATTGCGGAATGGAAGACGATACGGCCCTGATACATGGTGAACAACCAGTTGAAGATCTTCACCCCGGTCGGGATGGCGATAATCATGGTGGTGATACCGAAGAAGGCGTTAACGTTCGCGCCTGCGCCCATCGTGAAGAAGTGGTGCAGCCAAACGATAAACGACAGTACGGTAATACAGACGGTCGCCCAAACCAGCGAGGTATAGCCGAACAGACGTTTACGCGAGAAGGTCGCTGCGATTTCGGAGAATACCCCGAAGACCGGCAGAATCAGAATGTACACTTCCGGATGGCCCCAGGCCCAAATCAGGTTGATGTACATCATCATGTTGCCGCCCATATCGTTGGTAAAGAAATGGGTGCCCAGATAGCGATCCAGGGTCAGCAACGCGACGGTAACCGTCAGAATCGGGAAAGAGGCGATGATCAGTACGTTGGCGCACAAAGAGGCCCAGGTAAAGACCGGCATCTTGAACATCGTCATACCCGGCGCACGCATCTTCAGGATCGTCACGAAGAAGTTGATACCGGTTAACGTCGTACCAATACCCGAGAGTTGCAACGCCCATATCCAGTAATCGACCCCGACGCTGGGACTGTACTCTATTCCCGATAGCGGCGGATAAGCCAGCCACCCTGTCTGTGCAAACTCGCCGACGCCCAGCGAGAGGTTAACCAGAATAACGCCGACAACGGTGAACCAGAAGCTCAGGTTGTTCAGGAAAGGGAAAGCAACGTCGCGCGCGCCGATCTGCAGCGGAACCACCAGGTTCATCAGACCGATAACGAAGGGCATCGCCACGAAGAAGATCATGATTACGCCGTGAGCGGTAAAGATCTGATCGTAGTGGTGCGGCGGTAGAAAACCCGCTTCGCCTGCGGAGGCAAGCGCCTGCTGGCTACGCATCATGATGGCATCGGCGAAGCCACGTAACAGCATCACAATCGCGACGATGATATACATGATGCCGAGGCGTTTATGGTCAACCGACGTTAACCACTCTTTCCATAGGTAGGTCCACTTACCGAAGTAAGTAATCGCTGCCAGTATCGCCAGTCCCCCGACGATAATTGCAGCGATCGTTACCATGACGATAGGTTCATGGAACGGTACTGCATCCAGTGATAATTTTCCGAACATCTTATCTTCCTCAACCCTTGGAGTTGGCGGATTCCGCGTGGCTCATGTCCATACCTTCCATTCCTTCATGCGAGCTGTGCTCACCTTCAGGTTGGGTCATGTCCATGCTCTTACCGTGGTCCATGAATTTGTTAATAACGTCCTTGAACAAATCTGGTTTCACGCTGGAGAAATATTCCACCTTGTTGTACTCGCTTGGCATAGCCACTTTCTCGAACGCCGCCATATCATTCATGGTGTTCGGAGACTGCTTCGCTTTTGCGACCCATTGGTCGAATTCTGCGCGGTCTTTGGTGGCGATAGCTTTAAACTTCATACCAGAGAAGCCCGGGCCGCTATAGCTGGCGGAGATGCCATCGTAGGTTCCGGGTTCGTTGGCGATCAGATGCAAACGTGTTTGCATGCCGGCCATGGCATAAATCTGGCTACCCAGACGCGGGATAAAGAAGGAGTTCATCACGGAGTTGGAGGTCACTTTGAAATAAACCGGCGTGTTCGCCGGGAAGGCGATCTCGTTGACGGTGGCGATACCCTGCTCCGGATAGATGAAGAACCATTTCCAGTCCATGGAAACCACTTCGATGGTGATCGGTTTTTCGTCATGCGCCAGCGGCTTGCTTGGTTCAAGCGCGTGCGTGGTTTTCCAGGTCAGTACGGCAAGGAAAATGATGATTAAGATAGGCACCGTCCAGACCACGGCTTCCACTTTATTGGAGTGTGACCAGTTCGGGCTATACTTCGCATCCTTATTACTCGCACGATACTTCCAGGCGAAACCAACAGCCATCAAGATGGCGGGAATAACGACGATCAACATCAGGCCAAATGCCGTCAGTATCAGCGAACGTTGCTCCAGTCCAATCTGTCCTTTGGGATCCAGCAGCGCAGAATTACAGCCACTGAGTAATGCAGTGCCTGCAATTAATGACAACCATCCCAAACTTTTATTGTATTTCCTGAGTCTCATTTAACGACCTCAATTCCACGGGACCTGGTGGCGTTTAAAGTGTAGGGGCATTTTACGGTAAGGTTACATTACTGTAAACATGATTGGTTCTGTGTTACCAAGTTCTGCCGCGCATGTCACATATGTTGCCAAGTATGTCGAAATAACTTTAAGACACTGTTGAAACTTTGCGTTATAACGGATGAGGTCTGTAAGTGGGATGTTGAGGGGTAATTGGTATAACCAATGTAAAAATAAAACAATTAATTAACAATTTATTATCAATAAAAGGACAATCAACGGCAGAAATTTAAATTTAATCGGCTGAATCGTGTAAAGAAAATAGGTAGCGTAGAAATTACCAATAATTTCCAAAATTCTGTTGCGCACAAAAAGACAAATATATTTTTTATCAATTGATGGTTATTTAGCCGTTATAATTCCGGGTCGTTATTACAACGGCAAATAATGTTTTAGAGCAGGCGTGTTTTTCGTAGCGCCAGGTAGTCCAGCAACCCGCCAAAGACAATGCCGCACACGGCAACCGCTACCGCAGTTTCAAGCAATCCGGACAGGAATGAGAAGTTAGTGTAATCCAACGCGTTCATGGTCAGCAGGAGTACCCAGACCGCCAGCAAAGCGACGCCCGCGAGCAGGATTGAAAGCGCGAAATTGTAGGCGCCACGGTATTGCGTGCGGGGAATGAAACGCTCGTTCTGCCAGCTATATTCCAGCGTTTGCCGACAGACCAGCAACAGTAACAGCCCGGGAACGGCGGCGACAACCGAGAAGAGGTAGAATGTCGGCCAGCCGTGCGCTTCAACGAACCAGCCCGCTACGGGACCAACATAAACGCGGCCTACTGCGGAGAGGGCCGACAGTAGGGCAAACTGTGTTGCGGAAAACGACTTATTACATAGCGTCATTAATAAGGCGACAAAGGCGGCAGTACCCATCCCGCCGCACAGATTTTCGAAAAAGACCGCCGCGCCCATGCTGAACATGTTTTTATCGGTAATGGAGAGCAACCAGTAACCGGCGTTGGACGCGCCTTGCAAAATGCCGAAAATCAGCAGCGCGCGAAACAGCGAAAGACGCTGCATTAATATGCCGCCGTATAACGCGCCGACGATCGTCGCCAGCAGGCCCAGCGTTTTATTGACCACACCGACTTCGCCGGCGTCAAAGCCGACGCCGCGAATCAAAAAGGTGGTGGTCAGGCTCATGGCGAAGGCGTCACCCAGTTTATAAAGCACAATGAGCAGTAAAATCAGCCAGGCGTTATTACGGCCAAAGAAATCGCGTAGCGGCGCGACGACGGCCTGTTCCAGCGATTTCGGGGACGGGATAGTATCGGTCGGTTCCGGCGCCAGTAAGGTGGCGATAATGCAGGGGATCAGCAATGCCGCCATCAGCCAGTACATGCCCTGCCAGCCGAGCCAGCGATCGGCCAGCCATAGCGCCAGTCCGCCGGAAACCAGCATCCCCAACCGGTAGCCAAGCACGCTGATTGCCGCGCCAGCGCCGCGTTCTTCTGCGGGTAAAACATCGGTTTTCCAGGCGTCGAACACGATATCCTGCGAGGCGGAGCAAAAAGCAATCACCACCGCCAGCGCCGCCATCCAGCGTAGCTGCGTGCCGGGTTCAAGAAAGCCCATCGCCGCAATCGCCGCCAGTAACAACAGTTGGGTGGCGAGTAACCAACCGCGACGACGACCTAAAAAAGGCGGCGTGTAGCGGTCCATCAGCGGGGACCAGAGAAACTTAAACACATAGGCCTGACCAACCAGCGAGAAGAAGCCAATCGTTTTAAGATCGATATTCTCGACGGTCATCCACGCCTGTAGCGTACCGGAGGTGAGCGCCAGCGGGAGACCGGAGGCAAAACCCAATATCAGCAGAATGGCTGAGCGCGGTTGCTGGAAAATACGTAAATATTGACTTGACATAGGCATCTACAGACCCGGCTTCTGCCGGGTCTTGTTGTTGCTATTAACGGGCATTTTGCTTGATAAAATCGTGAATACTGGTGTCCTGAGACATATCAGCAATGGTATCGGTCAGAACGCTGTTCACCGCGTCGGCAATATTCTGGTTAGAGGCTTGGAACGCCCCTTCAATAGAGTAGTTGGCGCGATAGTTTTTGGTCATCTTGTTGCCATTTGCCGCGGTCGCAATAATCGCGATATCCGCTTTGGTCGCGATGTTGTAGCGCACGCTGCCCTGGGAAACATCAGCATACAGTTGGTTAACAATAATCTGCAGATTAACCGCGCCGTTAGGCCCGATCATATAGCCCCGCGCCGTCATCTGTTTTTCCAGGACTTCTTGTAACAGGAAGCGTAAATCGCGGGAGGCGGTTAACGTTACCAGCTGGTTGTTACGCGTGACTTTCGCTAACGCTTGATCCTGGCGTTGGTCCGCGCCGGTAATGCTAACGGTGACGCCCATCAGGCTCGGGTCCTGCTGTGGCAAGGTGATCTTCGGCGCGACGTCAATGGTCGTCGGCGGTGTGGCGCATCCTGCCAGCATAAACAGAGCGACTAACGGAAAGAGAAGTTTTTTTAACATATTCAGGCTCTCAATGACGCTTAAAACGTGATAGGTAAAAATTCCCGCCATCATAACACCGCTAACGGCGAGGGGAAGTGGTCAACGCAGGTAAATTCGTCGTAATGTCCGATTTGGTATTGATAACGGCGCGAGCGGGGATTTTGAGCGCTAAAAGAATGATTAAGGCAGTAAACTTCATACGTTTGGCTGAAATAACCAGACGAAAGCTAAATTTTTGTTGTCATGCTGTAATGGAAACGGTAAAAGCGGCTAGTATTTAAAGGGATGGGTGACATCACAGCGTTGTCGGAGGAGATTTTCATGATGATACGTGAGCAATATAGAAGAAAAATTAAGGACAGCGTTCGACCCCGTGTTTCTCGAAGTTGTGGATGAAAGCTATCGTCACAATGTTCCAGCAGGATCGGAAAGCCATTTTAAGGTCGTGCTGGTGAGCGATCGCTTTACAGGCGAACGTTTTCTTAATCGTCATCGGATGATTTACGGTACGTTAACGGCGGAACTTTCCACAACCGTACATGCGCTGGCACTGCATACTTATACCCTCAAAGAGTGGGAAGGATTGCAGGATACTATCTTCGCGTCGCCTCCTTGTCGCGGCGCGGGAAGCATCGCGTAGCAAAACGGATTTGCAACTACCTCCGCTTTTCCAGTATGTTGCTACAGAATTATGTGAAAACGGCCTGCGGGCCGTTTTGTTTTGTCTGAATTTTGAGCGTGTCGTACAGTATTCAGACAAAAATTAGCCGAGAATTGTGAAAACCGCCGCAGCATCGCACAATCACCGTTCTCGACTCACAAAAGTGATGCCGCTATAATGCGCCGTCTTATATATGAACGTCTTCGGGATGATTCTGACGACAGGGAATGTGATTGATTATGAGAACATCCCGGTTCCGCGAAGCAAATAGCACGTGCTTGCGGAGTAGAGTTGACCGAGCACTGTGATTTTTTGAGGTAACAAGATGCAAGTTTCAGTTGAAACCACTCAGGGCCTTGGCCGCCGTGTAACGATTACAATCGCTGCTGACAGCATCGAGACCGCTGTAAAAAGCGAGCTGGTCAACGTAGCGAAAAAAGTACGTATTGACGGCTTCCGTAAAGGCAAAGTACCGATGAATATCGTCGCTCAGCGTTATGGCGCTTCTGTTCGCCAGGACGTGCTGGGCGATCTGATGAGCCGCAACTTCGTTGACGCGATCATCAAAGAAAAAATTAACCCGGCAGGCGCGCCGAACTATGTTCCGGGCGAATACAAAGTGGGTGAAGACTTCACTTACTCCGTCGAGTTTGAAGTCTATCCGGAAGTTGAGCTGACCGGCCTCGAGTCCATCGAAGTTGAAAAACCGGTTGTTGAAGTCACCGACGCTGACGTTGATGTGATGCTGGACACCCTGCGTAAGCAGCAGGCGACCTGGAAAGAAAAAGACGGCGCTGCTGATGCGGAAGACCGCGTGACCATCGACTTCACCGGCTCTGTAGACGGCGAAGAGTTCGAAGGCGGCAAAGCGACCGATTTTGTTCTGGCGATGGGCCAGGGTCGTATGATTCCGGGCTTTGAAGACGGCGTTAAAGGCCACAAAGCTGGCGAAGAGTTCACTATCGATGTGACCTTCCCGGAAGAGTACCATGCTGAAAACCTGAAAGGTAAAGCGGCTAAGTTCGTTATCAACCTGAAGAAAGTTGAAGAACGCGGACTGCCGGAACTGACCGAAGAATTCATCAAACGTTTCGGCGTTGAAGATGGTTCCGTAGCCGGTCTGCGCGCTGAAGTACGTAAAAACATGGAACGCGAGCTGAAAGGCGCGGTGCGTAACCGCGTTAAGTCTCAGGCGATCGAAGGTCTGGTAAAAGCTAACGACATCGACGTACCGGCTGCGCTGATCGACAGCGAAATCGACGTTCTGCGTCGTCAGGCTGCGCAGCGTTTTGGTGGTAACGAGAAACAGGCTCTGGAGCTGCCGCGCGAACTGTTCGAAGAACAGGCTAAGCGTCGTGTAGTTGTCGGTCTGCTGCTCGGCGAAGTCATTCGTACCAACGAGCTGAAAGCGGACGAAGAACGCGTTAAAGGCCTGATCGAAGAGATGGCGTCTGCTTACGAAGATCCGAAAGAAGTAATTGAGTTCTACAGCAAAAATAAAGAGCTGATGGACAATATGCGTAACGTCGCTCTGGAAGAACAGGCTGTTGAAGCGGTTCTGGCAAAAGCGAAAGTGTCTGAAAAAGCCACTTCCTTCAATGAGCTGATGAACCAGCAGGCATAATTTGTCGCGTTAAAAGCACGAAATTTGCACAAAAACCCGTCACCTTTCAGTGACGGGTTTTTTTTGTCACGCATTTTGCATGGTAAGGGTGCGAAAATCGCGTTTCAGTGTTAGCGTTAGAGCAAAAGATTGTTATGCTTGAATTATGGCGATGCCGTACCCATTACAGAGGGACTGGCTGATAATCCGTCCATCAGGTTACAATCAGTACAGCAGGTTTTTTCAATTTTTATCCAGGAGACGGAAATGTCATACAGCGGAGAACGAGATAATTTGGCCCCTCATATGGCGCTGGTGCCGATGGTCATTGAACAGACCTCACGCGGTGAGCGCTCTTTTGATATCTATTCTCGTCTACTTAAGGAACGCGTCATATTTCTGACCGGCCAGGTCGAAGACCATATGGCTAACCTAATCGTGGCGCAGATGCTGTTCCTGGAAGCGGAAAACCCGGAAAAAGATATCTATCTGTACATTAATTCTCCTGGCGGCGTAATTACTGCGGGGATGTCCATCTATGACACCATGCAGTTTATTAAGCCAGACGTCAGCACCATTTGTATGGGACAGGCGGCCTCTATGGGGGCGTTTCTGCTGACTGCCGGGGCGAAAGGCAAACGTTTCTGCTTGCCGAACTCTCGCGTCATGATCCACCAGCCGCTGGGCGGCTACCAGGGCCAGGCGACGGATATTGAAATTCACGCCCGCGAAATTTTGAAAGTAAAAGGGCGCATGAATGAACTTATGGCGCATCATACGGGTCAATCTCTTGAGCAGATTGAACGTGATACTGAGCGCGATCGCTTCCTCTCCGCGCCTGAAGCGGTAGAGTACGGTTTGGTTGACTCAATTTTGACCCATCGTAATTGATGCCCTGGACGCAAGTGTGCCGCTATACACTTCATCCTTCACGCTACCTCGGTGTTGGTTGCCAGCGCGCCTCCCGGTGACTTACTTATGTAAGCGCCTGCGGAGTCGCTGAGTTGCCGCCTTGATGTAGCTCGAATGATTTTGTGTATATACTAATGAAGGGCGGCACAACGCTGATTAGCGGCTTGCGCCTGAGAATGGCATTTGCGTCGTCGTGTGCGGCACAAAGAACAAAGAAGAGGTTTTGACTCATGACAGATAAACGCAAAGATGGCTCGGGCAAATTGTTGTACTGCTCTTTTTGCGGCAAAAGCCAGCATGAAGTGCGCAAGCTGATTGCCGGTCCATCCGTGTATATCTGCGACGAATGCGTCGATTTATGTAACGACATTATTCGCGAAGAAATTAAAGAAGTTGCTCCGCACCGTGAACGTAGTGCGCTGCCGACGCCGCATGAAATTCGTACCCACCTGGACGATTACGTTATCGGCCAGGAGCAGGCGAAAAAAGTGCTGGCGGTGGCGGTCTATAACCACTACAAGCGTCTGCGTAACGGCGATACCAGCAATGGCGTCGAGTTAGGCAAAAGCAACATTCTGCTGATTGGACCGACCGGTTCCGGTAAAACGCTGCTGGCGGAAACGCTGGCGCGCTTGCTGGATGTGCCGTTCACTATGGCGGATGCGACCACGCTAACTGAAGCGGGTTACGTTGGTGAAGACGTCGAGAATATCATTCAGAAACTGTTGCAGAAATGCGACTACGACGTGCAAAAAGCGCAGCGTGGGATTGTCTACATTGATGAAATCGATAAGATTTCGCGTAAATCAGACAATCCGTCCATTACCCGCGATGTTTCCGGCGAAGGCGTACAGCAGGCGTTGCTGAAACTGATCGAAGGCACCGTCGCCGCGGTTCCACCGCAGGGCGGTCGCAAACATCCGCAGCAGGAGTTCTTACAGGTAGATACCTCTAAGATTCTGTTTATCTGCGGCGGCGCGTTTGCCGGTCTGGATAAAGTGATCGCTAACCGTGTTGAAACCGGCTCCGGCATTGGTTTTGGCGCGACGGTGAAAGCGAAGTCCGACAAAGCCAGCGAAGGCGAGCTGTTGTCGCAGGTTGAACCGGAAGATTTGATCAAATTTGGTCTGATTCCTGAGTTTATCGGTCGTCTGCCAGTGGTAGCGACGCTGAATGAACTCAGCGAAGAAGCGCTGATTCAAATCCTGAAAGAGCCGAAAAATGCGCTGACCAAGCAGTATCAGGCGCTGTTTAACCTGGAAGGCGTCGATCTGGAATTCCGTGACGAAGCGCTGGACGCTATCGCCAGGAAAGCAATGGCGCGTAAAACCGGTGCCCGTGGTCTGCGTTCTATCGTCGAAGCGGCGCTGCTGGATACCATGTACGATTTGCCATCTATGGAAGACGTCGAAAAAGTGGTGATCGACGAGTCCGTTATTGCCGGTCAGAGTAAGCCGTTGCTGATTTACGGCAAACCGGAAGCGCAGGCTTCTGGCGAATAATTAAACATTCATACAATCAGTTAGCCAAAAAAGGGGGGATTTTATCTCCCCTTTCGTTTTTCCTGTAAACACGCCGTTGAATGTGTGGGAAACATCCCCATATACTGACGTACATGTTATAGGTGGTATGGAGCACAGCTATACTATCTGATTACCTGGCGGACACTAAACTAAGAGAGAGCTCTATGAATCCTGAGCGTTCTGAACGCATTGAAATCCCCGTATTGCCCTTGCGCGATGTGGTGGTTTATCCGCACATGGTCATACCCTTATTTGTAGGGCGGGAAAAATCTATCCGTTGTCTGGAAGCGGCTATGGACCATGATAAAAAAATCATGCTGGTCGCCCAGAAGGAAGCATCAACGGATGAGCCGGGTGTAAACGATCTTTTCACCGTCGGGACCGTGGCCTCTATTTTGCAGATGTTGAAACTGCCTGACGGCACCGTAAAAGTGCTGGTCGAGGGGTTACAGCGCGCGCGTATTTCCGCGCTGTCTGACAACGGCGAACATTTCTCCGCGAAGGCGGAGTACCTTGATTCGCCAGCCATTGATGAGCGAGAACAAGAAGTGCTGGTGCGTACCGCTATCAGCCAGTTCGAAGGCTACATCAAGCTGAACAAAAAAATTCCGCCGGAAGTGCTGACGTCACTCAATAGCATTGACGACCCTGCACGTCTGGCTGACACCATCGCCGCGCATATGCCGCTGAAACTGGCGGATAAACAGTCCGTACTGGAGATGTCCGACGTTAACGAACGTCTGGAATATCTGATGGCGATGATGGAATCTGAAATCGATTTGCTGCAGGTTGAGAAACGCATTCGCAACCGCGTGAAAAAGCAGATGGAGAAATCCCAGCGCGAGTACTATCTGAACGAGCAAATGAAAGCGATTCAGAAAGAGCTTGGCGAGATGGACGACGCGCCGGACGAAAACGAAGCGCTGAAGCGTAAGATCGACGCGGCGAAAATGCCGAAAGAGGCGAAAGAGAAAGCGGAAGCGGAACTGCAGAAGCTGAAAATGATGTCTCCGATGTCGGCGGAAGCGACCGTGGTGCGCGGCTACATCGACTGGATGGTGCAGGTGCCGTGGAATGCGCGTAGCAAGGTCAAAAAAGACCTGCGTCAGGCGCAGGAAATCCTCGATACTGACCATTATGGTCTGGAGCGCGTGAAAGACCGCATCCTTGAGTATCTCGCGGTTCAAAGCCGTGTAAATAAAATCAAGGGGCCGATCCTGTGTCTGGTGGGGCCGCCGGGGGTAGGTAAAACCTCGTTGGGCCAGTCCATCGCTAAAGCAACAGGGCGTAAATACATCCGTATGGCGCTGGGCGGCGTGCGTGATGAAGCGGAAATCCGCGGTCATCGCCGGACTTACATTGGCTCTATGCCGGGTAAACTGATCCAAAAAATGGCCAAAGTGGGGGTTAAAAACCCACTGTTCCTGCTCGATGAGATCGACAAAATGTCTTCTGACATGCGCGGCGATCCGGCTTCCGCACTGCTGGAAGTGCTGGATCCGGAGCAGAACGTGGCGTTCAGCGATCATTACCTGGAAGTGGATTACGATCTCAGCGATGTGATGTTTGTCGCCACTTCCAACTCCATGAACATTCCGGCGCCGCTGCTGGATCGTATGGAAGTGATCCGTCTGTCCGGTTATACCGAAGACGAGAAGCTGAATATTGCTAAACGTCACCTGCTGCCGAAGCAGATCGAGCGTAACGCGCTGAAGAAAGGCGAACTGACGGTCGACGATAGCGCGATTATCGGTATTATCCGCTATTACACGCGTGAAGCGGGCGTTCGTAGTCTGGAGCGTGAAATCTCCAAACTGTGCCGCAAAGCGGTTAAACAACTGTTGCTCGATAAGTCGTTAAAACATATCGAAATTAACGGCGATAATCTGCACGACTACCTCGGTGTGCAGCGCTTTGATTATGGCCGCGCGGATAGCGAAAACCGCGTAGGTCAGGTGACGGGCCTGGCGTGGACGGAAGTGGGCGGCGATCTGTTGACCATTGAAACCGCCTGCGTACCGGGCAAAGGCAAGCTGACCTACACCGGCTCGCTCGGTGAAGTGATGCAGGAATCCATTCAGGCGGCGCTGACCGTGGTGCGTGCGCGCGCGGAAAAACTGGGTATTAATCCGGACTTTTACGAAAAACGCGATATCCACGTTCACGTGCCGGAAGGCGCAACGCCGAAAGACGGTCCAAGCGCCGGTATCGCGATGTGTACCGCGCTGGTTTCCTGCCTGACCGGTAATCCGGTGCGCGCAGATGTGGCAATGACCGGCGAGATCACGCTGCGTGGTCAGGTGTTGCCGATCGGCGGCCTGAAAGAAAAACTGTTGGCGGCGCATCGCGGCGGGATTAAAACGGTCTTAATTCCATTCGAAAATAAACGTGACCTGGAGGAAATTCCGGACAACGTCATTGCCGATCTGGATATTCACCCGGTTAAGCGTATTGAGGAAGTTCTGACGCTTGCTCTGCAAAACGAACCGTCTGGAATGCAGGTTGTAACCGCAAAATAGTGACCTCGCGCAAATAGCGCTAATAAAAACAGGGCTGGCAGGCTATTTCGGACTTGCCAGCCTTTTTTTGTATAGCTAATTTAGATGGTTGATTGGGTCTGCCACCATTAACGGGTGTTGTAAGGGCGTGGCAGGCCTGATATAACTGCTGCGCGGTCGTACTTCGAAGGATTCAGGTGCGATATAAATTATAAAGAGGAAGAGAAGAGTGAATAAATCTCAACTGATCGAAAAAATTGCTGCAGGGGCTGATATCTCTAAGGCTGCGGCTGGACGTGCGTTAGATGCGATTATTGCTTCTGTTACCGAATCTCTGAAAGAAGGGGATGACGTTGCACTGGTAGGCTTTGGTACTTTTGCTGTTAAAGAGCGTGCTGCCCGTACTGGTCGCAACCCGCAAACAGGTAAAGAGATCACCATCGCCGCTGCCAAAGTGCCGAGTTTCCGTGCAGGTAAAGCGCTGAAAGACGCGGTAAACTAAGCGTGATCCCCTCGGGGGATGTGACAAAGTACAAGGGCGCATCAACTGATGTGCCTTTTTTATTGGCGATTCGGGACTTTCTGTGCGTTGCGGGCTGACAATTGCCCTCGTTTCTTGTCACAATAGGCTTTTGTGCGCCGCGTTCAGAAAATGCGATGCGCGTGAAGTCTCTATACGCAAATCATTCAGGTTGCGTCGACGCGGCGACTGAGCGAATCACTCGGTAGCCAGCGGAGAAGCCGCCTGAAAGATAAAGTGTAAAGTCACCTACAGCGGAGTGTGGTTACACCATGATGGACAGCTTACGCACGGCTGCAAACAGTCTCGTGCTCAAGATTATTTTCGTTATCATTATCGTGTCGTTCATTTTGACCGGCGTTAGTGGTTACCTGATTGGCGGAAGCAATAACTACGCCGCAAAAGTGAATGGCCAGGAAATCAGCCGGGCACAGTTTGAGAATGCGTTTAATAACGAACGTAACCGTATGCAGCAGCAGTTGGGCGACAGGTATTCTGAACTGGCGGCCAACGAAGGTTATATGAAAAGCCTGCGCCAGCAGGTGCTGAATCGTCTGATAGATGAAGCGCTGTTGGATCAATATTCCCGCGAACTGAAACTGGGCATCAGCGATGAGCAGGTAAAGCAGGCGATTTTCGCCACTCCCGCTTTTCAGGTGGACGGTAAGTTTGACAACAACCGCTATAACGCGATTGTGAATCAGATGGGAATGACCGCCGATCAGTACGCTCAGGCGCTGCGTAACCAGCTTACCACTCAGCAACTGATCAACGGCGTGGCCGGTACTGATTTTATGCTGAAAGGGGAAACCGACGAACTGGCGGCATTAGTCTCTCAACAGCGCGTGGTGCGTGAAGCCGTTATTGATGTCAACGCGCTGGCGGCGAAGCAGCAGGTGACCGATCAGGAAGTGTCCAGCTACTACGATCAGAATAAAGTCCGCTTTATGACGCCGGAACAGTTCCGCGTAAGCTATATCAAGCTGGATGCCGCGACGATGCAGGCACCGGTCAGCGATGCGGATATTCAGGCCTATTATGACCAGCATGTAGATCAGTTTACTCAGCCGGAGCGTATTCGTTACAGCATTATTCAGACCAAAACGGAAGATGATGCGAAAGCGGTACTGGATGCGCTGAACAAGGGCGAAGATTTCGCCACGCTGGCGAAAGAGAAATCTACCGATATCATCTCTGCGCGTAATGGCGGCGATATGGGCTGGCTGGAAGAGTCTGCCACGGTGCCGGAACTGAAAAACGCCGGATTAAAAGAAAAAGGCCAGATATCTGGCGTGATTAAGTCGTCTGTCGGTTTTCTGGTGGCGCGTCTGGATGATATTCAGCCTGCCAAAGTGAAACCGTTAAGCGAGGTTCGCGACGACATTGCCGCGAAAGTGAAACAAGAAAAAGCGCTGGATGCTTACTATGCGTTGCAGCAGAAAGTGAGCGATGCGGCAAGCAACGACAATGAGTCGTTAGCAGGCGCTGAACAGGTCGCTGGCGTAAAAGCCGTTGAAACCGGCTGGTTTAGCCGTGACACCTTACCGGAAGAGCTGAACTTCAAACCGGTAGCCGATGCTATCTTTAATGGCGGTCTGGTGGGCGAAAACGGTACGCCGGGGCCGAATTCAGACATTATCACCGTAGATGGCGACCGGGCTTTTGTCGTGCGCGTGAGCGAACATAAACCTGAAGCCGTGAAGCCGTTGGCAGAAGTGAAGGAACAGGTCACTGCCCTGGTGAAGCATAACAAAGCGGAACAACAGGCGAAGCTGGATGCGGAAAAACTGCTGGTCGAGCTGAAAGCGGGCAAAGGCGCGGAAGCGATGAAAGCGGCGGGGCTGAGTTTTGGCGAGCCTAAAACGTTAAGTCGTACCAGTCAGGATCCGGTGAGTCAGGCGGCCTTTGCGTTAAGCCTTCCGACGAAAGATAAGCCAGTTTATGGCGTGGCGAACGATATGCAGGGTAACGTCGTTCTGCTGGCGTTTGACGAGGTGAAAGCGGGCGCCATGCCGGAAGCGCAGAAAAAAGCGATGGTGCAGGGCATCACGCAGAACAATGCGCAAATTGTCTTTGAGGCGCTGATGAGCAATCTGCGTAAAGAGGCGAAAATCAAAATCGGCGACGCTCTGGAACAGCAGTAATCGTCGAGGCGCTTCGCAAAAAATTGCAAAACGTTGTATCCCACAAAGGCCGCTTTCGCGGCCTTTTCCATTTCTGAGAATTGCCGTTTGTTCGTTTTTCTCCGCCCCGCTATCGTGGCTGCACTGTTAACAAACAAGGAGAAAACAGTATGAAACACGGAATTAAAGCACTGCTTATTACGCTTTCTTTAACCTGCGCGGGCATGGCCCATAGCGCGCTGGCGGCGACGCCTGTCGCAAAAAATGCAGCGGTGGAAACAAAAGCGGATACGCCTTCTTCATCCTCCGCCAAAGCGGCATTACCTGCTAAAGCCAGCGATGATGAAGGTACCAGGGTGAGCATTAATACCGCGTCTGCGGAGGATCTGGCGCGGGTGATGAACGGCGTTGGGCTGAAAAAAGCGCAGGCTATTGTGAGCTATCGGGAGGAGTATGGTCCTTTTAAAACGGTGGATGATTTAAAGCAGGTGCCGGGAATGGGAAGCGCGCTGGTGGAGCGTAATCTGGCAGTTTTAACATTGTAATCACTTGCACAGTGGCCAAAATTTGCCAGACTGTAGAGGTCATACCAGTTATGACCTCTGTACTTGTCGTTTACTTATAACAACAACGTAAGGTTATTGCGCTATGCAAACACAAATCAAAGTTCGTGGATATCATCTTGATGTTTATCAACATGTTAATAATGCCCGCTATCTGGAGTTTCTGGAAGAGGCCCGTTGGGATGGTCTGGAAAACAGCGACAGCTTTCAGTGGATGACGGCCCGCAATATTGCCTTTGTGGTGGTAAACATCAATATAAATTACCGTCGCCCGGCGGTATTGAGCGATCTATTGACCGTGACCAGCCAGGTACAACAGCTTAACGGTAAAAGCGGCGTATTAAGCCAGACGATTACGCTGGAGCCAGAAGGGCAGGTGGTGGCCGATGCGCTCATCACGTTTGTTTGTATTGATTTAAAAACGCAAAAAGCGCTGCCGCTGGAAGGCGAATTGCGTGAAAAGCTGGAACAGATGGTGCAATAACGCTTCGCAGTCTGATGGCGTTGAACTTGTCCGGCCTGGCGATATTGACCATGGTGAATATCGCCAGGCCGGATAAGGTGCATGCGCCGCCATCCGGCAAAACAATCACCTTAACCCGGTTTTTTGCTTCATTGCCGCCATCACCGCCGCTTTATTCGACAGATAATGATTCAGGCCGTTAGCGCGCAGATTACAGGCTGCGCAATGACCACAGCCATCGCCTTTAATGCCGTTATAGCAGGTCAGCGTCTCTTCGCGAACCAAATCCAGTTGGCCCCAATAATCGGCCAGCGCCCAGGTTTCAGCTTTATCAATCCACATTAAGGGCGTTTCGAAACGGATATCTTTCGCCATGCCCAGATTCACCGCGTGATTCAGCGCTTTGACGAACTCATCGCGACAGTCTGGATAGCCGGAAAAATCGGTCTCGCAAACGCCAGTGATCACCGCCTCGGCTTTGACCTGATAAGCGTAAATCGCCGCCAGCGTCAGAAAGAGAATATTGCGTCCCGGTACGAAAGTATTGGGGATACCGTCAGCGTTCGGTTCATAGTCCGGCACCGGAATGCTATCCCGCGTCAGGCTGCTGACCGCCAGTTCGTTCAGCAAAGTGACATCCAGCACTTTATGCGCGCGTGCGCCAAGTTTTAACGCCAGCTCCCGTGCGACATCAATCTCTGCGCGGTGGCGCTGACCATAATCAAACGTGACACAATGCACTTCATCATACTGATGCCGCGCTTGCGCCAGACAAGTGGTGGAGTCCTGACCTCCACTAAATACAACAACGGCGCGTTTCATAGTTATCCTGATCAATGACGAAAGCCAATATGGTAACGCGTACGGATAATCCCGACCAGCTTCTTCACGGCGAAGGCGGCGGAAGCCAGGCTTCGCTAAATTCAAACCAGCCGCGAGGGGTGAGCCGAACGCCGTTAACGCCCGGAGGGGCGCTGATGCGATAGTGATAATTAAACAGCGGCGTAAGTGTGGCATCATCCATCAGGTTGGCAAAAACTTGTTGTAGCGCGGCGCGGCGATCTTTTTCATTGGGCTGAATTTGCAGAGCGTCAAGCGTAGCCTGCAGATGGGAAAACGCAGGTGCGTCCAGGACATGCGGCCAGATCTGATCGCAACGTAGCCACTGCTCCAGCGTATATTCCGGCGCTTCGCCGATCAGCCTGTCGCCCATCATCAGATCCGCTTGCGTCAACGCAGGGCAGTTATCCCAGTTTTTGGCATTATGAAAAATCAACGTTAACTCACAGCCGAGCGTCGCCAGGTAATGTCGAAGTTGTTCCGCCATCGTATGCAGCTCTACGGGAAGGTGATACGCCAGGGTAAGTTTTTTCGGCAATGGCGTTTCATCAACGTCCTGCCATTGCGGGATTGTCCAGCCGGGTAGCAGCCCCTGACTTGGCATAATCAAGTTCTCATCTACTGGCAAGGTTTTCAGCAGCGAAGTATGATGGATAATATGTATCAGACGCCGCGCCTGCTGTACGTTGAGCCGTGAGCCCTTTTTGAGGGTTAAATAACAAAAGCCAAGACTGATACCACTACTTACCTGACTCAGCGTCGCCAGCTCTTCCGGTTTGCCGATGGCAATCTGCACCGGATGGCGGCAACTGGTGCCCAGATCCTGGGCAAACAGCTGCGGGGTGATCCAGAATTCAATCGCTTTCAGCAGCGGATGGCTGAGGTGATAATGGTCATGACTTTCCAGACGCACCAGTTCCGGCGTGAACAACGCCAGGCGAAAAGGACCGGTGCCGATAAGCGGCAGGTCAGGATGCGCCAGACCGCTACAATAGCTCGCCAGACGATGCGCAAGCCAGTAATCAGGTCGGTGAAGGAGAAAGGTCAGGCACTGAGGATGCGTTACTTCGATCCGTGCGACGCTAATAAACAATTTGCTTAGCGCCGGTAGGGTAAGCAGCCTTTCCAGGCGTTCGTGTAGCTGCGCGGTGTCCACCGCATCGCCATTATGCCAGTGCAGCGTGGAGCGAATATAAAAATCCCAGCGTAAACCGTCGGCGGAAACCTCCCAGTGATGCGCCAAATCCCCGCAAGGATATTGACTGTCGCGGTCGAAGCGCGTTAACCCGGAAAAAACTTGCCCTGCGAGATGCTGTTCCGCGCGTCCTGGCAGGAAACCCGGCTGCAGCGGATCAAGCGGACGATAGTAGGGAATACGCAATGTCGGCGTATCGTTTTGCCATTGGCCGCCCATAAAAGGCTGGAGCATCGCCCGTAACTCGCCCGGCGCCAGCTGCGCCAGTTCCAGTACGTTGAGCTGCTGCCCTTTTTCCAGCGCCTGTTCCATCATGGCGGTGCGGAGCGATTCCGGCGTGACCAGAAACTGGAGCCGTCCACGTTTCCCGCGCCCGGACTGCGCCTCCCATCTTAGCCAACCTGCCTGCTGGGCCTGACGCAGCAGCGTTCGCAGATGGCGCTCGCTACAAAAACAGCGTTCGGCCAGTTCGCTAACGGTGACATGTTGCGTTTCCCCGGCGGAAGGCTGCCAGAGGCGTTGATATTGATTAAGCCGATTCAGTAGCCTCATAGAAACCCGGAACACTTCCTTTTATCTGTTCACTATTACTTCCGTATATCTCAGGTAATACTGAACAACAAGTTAACCGCGTCACAGTATGGAGAAAGAGATGGCCCGTCTGGCAGCATTTGATATGGATGGCACGTTATTAATGCCCGATCACCATTTGGGTAGAGAAACGATCGCCACGCTGTCGCGTCTGCGCGAACGCGATATCACCCTGACATTCGCTACGGGTCGTCATGTGCTGGAGATGCGGCATATTCTGGGGACGCTATCACTGGATGCTTATCTTATTACCAGTAACGGGACGCGAATTCACTCTCTGGAAGGCGACGTGCTGCATCGTCAGGATCTCGATCCTCAGGTTGCCGATACGGTGATGCACCATGCCTGGGATACCCGAGCCAGTATGCATGTGTTTAATGACAACGGCTGGTTTACAGGCCAGGAGATCCCCGCGCTACTCCAGGCGCACGTCTACAGCGGCTTTCGTTATCAGGTTATCGATATAAAAAGCATACCGGCCCATCAGGTGACGAAGATCTGTTTTTGCGGCGATCATGACGATCTGATCCGTTTGCGCATTCAGCTCAATGAGGCGCTGGAAGAACGCGCGCACCTCTGTTTCTCTGCCGTCGACTGCCTGGAAGTGCTACCGCTGGGGTGCAATAAAGGATCGGCGCTGGCGGTATTGAGCAACCATTTAGGGCTTTCACTGGCAGATTGCATGGCGTTTGGCGACGCGATGAACGATCGGGAAATGCTTGGCAGCGTCGGGCGGGGGCTCATTATGGGCAATGCCATGCCGCAGCTTATCGCCGCGCTGCCACACCTTTCGGTTATCGGACATTGTGGTAATCAAGCGGTATCACACTTTTTGACGCATTGGCTGGACAATCCGCATCTACCTTATTCCCCCGAATGAGAGATCTCTTCCAGCAAGCCAGACATTCAGTCTGGCTTTTTTTTGGTTTTTAGTCGCCGGTAAGTAATTTTGCGATGGCCGCTGACCACGGCGTCAAATCGCCGATATGGTCGCTAACCCAGGACGGATGGTAATAGGTATCCAGATAGCGATCGCCGCTATCGCACAATAACGTCACGATAGCGCCGGTTTCTCCAGCCTCGCGCATCCGGGCCGCAAGCTGCAGCGCTCCCCACATATTCGTGCCGGTAGAGGCGCCGACTTTACGGCCTAGCTGCGTTTCCAGCCAGTGTGCGGTGGCAACGCTGGCGGCGTCCGGCACGCGCAGCATCTCATCCACGACATCCGGAATAAAAGAAGGCTCTACTCGCGGACGACCAATTCCTTCAATTTTACTGCCCACCGGGCTGCGTAATGAAGCGTCGCGATCCTGCCAGTAAGGTAAAAAGACGGAATTTTCCGGATCCACCACCATGAGCTGAGTATCATAGCCTTGGCAGCGAATATAGCGCCCAATCGTCGCAGAGGTTCCGCCCGTTCCGGCGCTCATGACGATAAATCGCGGTACTGGATGGGGTTCGTTGCGCATCTGGCGGAAAATACTGTCGGCAATATTATTGTTGCCCCGCCAGTCGGTAGCTCGTTCTGCGTAGGTAAATTGGTCCATATAGTGACCGTTCAGTTCATGCGCCAGCCGCTCGGAGGCGGCATAAATTTCGCAGGCGCTCTCCACAAAATGACAGTGGCCGCCGTAAAATTGAATCTGTTCGATTTTACGTTTTGCGGTACAGGCGGGCATGACGGCGATGAACGGCAGTCCCAGTAAACGCGCGAACCAGGCTTCGGAAATCGCCGTTGAGCCTGATGACGCTTCAATAATCGGAGTGCCTTCTTTAATCCAGCCATTGCACAGCCCATAAAGGAACAGCGAGCGCGCCAGACGATGCTTGAGGCTACCGGTGGGATGCGTGCTTTCGTCTTTCAGGTAAAGCTGGATACCTGGAAATGCCGACAGGGGCAAACGAATAAGATGCGTATCCGCCGAGCGCTGGTGGTCAGCGTTAATTTCATTAATGGCATTTTTAACCCAATTGCTACTCATCATTAATATCCATTTATCATTTTGTGCCAAGAGTAGCGAAAAGTACGGAAAAATTGTTGCTATTTGACCTTTAAATTACAATGTAAGGAGAAAAATATTCTCTATGGAGTGGGTATGTTAGATAAAATTGACCGTAAACTGCTTTGCTTATTGCAGCAGGACTGTACCCTCTCTTTGCAGGCGCTGGCGGATGCCGTTAATCTGACGACAACGCCTTGCTGGAAGCGGCTTAAACGCCTGGAAGATGACGGTATCCTGCTTGGCAGGGTCGCGCTGCTGGACCCGGAAAAACTGGGGCTGGGATTAACCGCTTTTGTGTTGATAAAAACGCAGCACCACAGCAGTGAATGGTACTGTCGGTTCGTGACAGTCGTCTCTGAGATGCCGGAAGTGCTTGGCTTCTGGCGGATGGCGGGGAAATACGACTATCTGATGCGAGTTCAGGTGGCCGACATGAAGCGGTATGACGACTTCTATAAACGTCTGGTCAATAGCGTCCCAGGACTGTCAGACGTCACCTCCAGTTTTGCGATGGAACAGATTAAGTACACCACCTCTCTGCCCATTGAATAATTCTCCCGGTATTGCCGGAAATCATATCAGGAAATAACGCGTGCGATTATTTGCTCAATTAAGCTGGTACTTTTGCCGGGAATGGAGTCGCTATCTTGGCGCGGTGGCTCTGCTTATGCTTATTGCGATGCTTCAGCTGATCCCGCCTAAAGTGGTGGGGATTGTCGTGGATGGCGTAACCGCACAGCATTTTACTCCAGGCCGAATAGCGATGTGGATTGGCACCATTGCCCTGATCGCCGTAGTGGTCTATTTGTTGCGCTATGTCTGGCGCGTGCTGCTATTTGGCGCTTCTTATCAATTAGCCGTTGAACTGCGTGAGGATTATTATCGCCAGCTGAGTCGTCAGCATCCTGAATTTTATCAGCGCCATCGGACGGGCGATCTTATCGCGCGCGCGACGAATGATGTGGATCGCGTCGTATTTGCGGCGGGCGAGGGAGTTCTGACGCTGGTTGACTCGCTGGTAATGGGCTGTGCGGTACCGATTGTCATGTCGACGCAAATTAGCTGGCAGCTAACGCTATTAGCTCTGTTGCCGATGCCGGTGATGGCGCTGATGATCAAACGTTACGGCGATCGGCTGCATGACTATTTCAAACTGGCGCAGGTCGCCTTCTCCAGCCTGAACGACCGCACGCAGGAGAGTCTGACCAGCATCCGTATGATCAAAGCGTTTGGTCTGGAGGACCGCCAGTCTTCGCTGTTTGCGGCGGATGCCGAAGATACCGGCAAGAAAAATATGCGCGTGGCGCGTATTGACGCGCGTTTTGATCCAACCATTTACATCGCCATTGGCATGGCGAACCTGCTTGCGATTAGCGGCGGAAGCTGGATGGTGGTTAACGGCAGCCTGACGCTGGGCGAACTCACCAGCTTTATGATGTATCTGGGGTTGATGATTTGGCCGATGCTGGCGCTGGCCTGGATGTTTAATATCGTGGAGCGGGGTAGCGCCGCTTACAGCCGCATCCGCGCCATGCTGGCGGAAGCGCCGGTAGTTAAGGATGGCGAAGAGCCGGTCCCGGCGGGGCGTGGCGAACTGACGGCGGCCATTCGTGAGTTTTGCTATCCGCAAACGACGCATCCGGCGCTGGAGAATGTGAACTTTCGTCTTAAACCGGGTCAGATGCTGGGGATATGCGGTCCGACCGGCGCGGGGAAAAGCACAATATTGTCGCTTATCCAGCGCCATTTTGATGTGACGCAGGGAGAAATCCGATTCCATGACATGCCGTTGACGCATCTGCAACTGGATAGCTGGCGTAGCCGACTGGCGGTCGTCAGCCAGACGCCGTTTTTGTTCTCGGACTCTATTGCCAATAATATTGCGCTCGGACGCCCGGAGGCGACTCAAGAGGAGATTGAACGGGTGGCGCGTTTAGCCAGCGTACATGAGGATATTCTCCGTTTGCCACAGGGCTATGACACGCAGGTAGGTGAACGTGGCGTCATGTTATCGGGAGGGCAAAAACAGCGTATCTCGATTGCCAGAGCGCTGCTGTTAAATGCGGAAATTCTGCTTCTCGATGATGCGCTTTCAGCAGTAGATGGTCGTACAGAGCATCAGATTTTGCATAATTTGCGCCAGTGGGGCGAAGGGCGTACGGTTATCATCAGCGCGCATCGTTTATCCGCGCTGACCGACGCCAATGAAATTATCGTTATGCAACATGGTCATGTTGTTCAGCGCGGCGATCACAATCAACTGGCGCAGCAGATTGGCTGGTATCGCGATATGTATCGCTATCAGCAACTGGAGGCCGCTCTGGATGACGCGCCGGAACGCGGCGAGGAGGCGGCGAATGCGTAGTTTTGGACAGCTATGGCCGACGCTGAAACGGTTGCTGGCGTATGGCTCGCCATGGCGAAAACCGCTCTCTGTCGCGGTGATGATGCTGTGGATTGCGGCAGCGGCGGAGGTTAGCGGTCCGCTGCTGATCAGCTATTTCATTGATAACATGGTGGCCCGCCACCATTTACCGTTGGGCAAGGTCGCGGGGCTGGCGGCCGCCTATGTAGGGCTACAATTTCTGGCGGCGGGTCTGCATTACGCCCAGTCTTTATTATTTAACCGGGCGGCCGTTGGCGTGGTTCAGTCCTTGCGCACGGACGTCATGGATGCCGCCTTGCGCCAGCCGCTAAGCGCCTTCGACACGCAGCCTGTCGGACAATTAATTTCACGTGTGACCAACGATACGGAAGTCATCCGCGATCTGTACGTCACGGTCGTCGCAACGGTATTACGTAGCGCGGCGTTGATCGGCGCCATGCTGGTCGCTATGTTCAGCCTTGACTGGCGGATGGCGCTGGTAGCGATTTTGATTTTTCCGGCGGTATTGACCGTGATGATCATTTATCAGCGCTACAGCACGCCGATTGTACGCCGCGTGCGGGCATACCTGGCGGATATTAACGACGGCTTTAACGAAATCATCAATGGGATGAGCGTAATCCAGCAGTTTCGCCAGCAGGCGCGCTTCGGCGAACGCATGGGCGAGGCCAGCCGCTCGCACTACATGGCGCGGATGCAGACGCTGCGCTTGGACGGCTTTTTATTGCGTCCGCTGCTTAGCCTCTTTTCCGCGCTCATTTTATGCGGTTTGTTGATGCTTTTCAGCTTTACGTCTGCCGGCACGATTGAGGTCGGGGTGCTGTATGCGTTCATTAGCTATTTGTCACGTCTGAACGAGCCGCTCATTGAACTGACCACCCAGCAATCCATGCTACAGCAGGCGGTTGTGGCGGGAGAGCGTGTTTTTGAACTGATGGATCGCCCGCGCCAGCGCTATGGCAGCGACGACAGGCCGTTACAAAGCGGGGCGATTGATATTGATCATCTGTCGTTTGCTTACCGCGACGATAATCTTGTTTTACAGGACATTACGCTATCAGTACCGTCCCGTAGCTTTGTGGCGCTGGTGGGGCACACCGGCAGCGGGAAGAGCACGCTCGCCAGCTTATTAATGGGGTATTACCCCCTGACACAAGGCGAAATTCGGCTGGATGGGCGAGAAATCGCCTCTCTTAATCATCGCGTTTTACGCCAGGGCGTGGCGATGGTTCAACAGGACCCGGTAGTGATGGCGGATACCTTTCTGGCTAATGTGACGCTGGGGCGCGATGTCTCCGAGGCGCAGGTGTGGCAGGCGCTGGAAACGGTACAACTGGCAGATCTGGCGCGCGGCCTGAGCGACGGGCTGCATACGCATCTCGGCGAGCAGGGAAATACGCTGTCCGTCGGGCAAAAACAGCTATTGGCGCTGGCGCGCGTGCTGGTTGACGCCCCGCAAATATTAATTCTTGATGAAGCGACGGCCAGCATCGATTCCGGCACTGAGCAGGCGATACAGCAGGCGCTGGCGGCGATTCGCGAGCGCACCACGTTGGTGGTTATTGCCCATCGGCTATCGACAATCGTGGAGGCGGATACCATTCTGGTTCTCCATCGCGGCCAGGCGGTGGAGCGCGGGACGCATCAACAATTGCTGGCGGCGCAAGGGCGCTACTGGCAAATGTATCAATTACAGTTAGTTGGCGAGGAGTTAGCCGCCAGCGTACACGAAGAATCCGGCCCTGCGGCGTAAGGTTTGGCGCCACAGAGCAAAACCTCGCCCATCATGCACCGTCATGGTGCGTTTTTCTTTCCCTGCTTCGATTTTGGGGCGCGTCAATATAAAGACGCGCCGCTAACCGCGCTTTTCCTCGCTCGCCAGCTTCTGGCACATCCTTTGCAATATCCATCCTGAAGAGTCCATGCGCGGCGGCAGCCGTTACCTAATTCTGACTGGAGGGTTCTATGAAGCTGGTTACTGTGATTATCAAACCGTTCAAGCTGGAGGACGTGCGGGAGGCGCTTTCTTCCATTGGCATTCAGGGACTGACCGTCACCGAAGTGAAAGGGTTTGGCCGTCAGAAAGGACACGCCGAACTGTATCGCGGCGCGGAGTACAGCGTGAATTTCCTGCCGAAGGTCAAAATTGATGTGGCTATCGCCGACGACCAACTGGAAGAGGTGATCGATATCATCAGTAAAGCGGCTTACACCGGAAAAATTGGCGACGGCAAAATTTTCGTCGCGGAGCTCATGCGCGTTATTCGGATTCGTACCGGCGAAGCTGACGAAGCAGCGCTGTAAGACCCGCCACACAGCAACAGGAAATGAAAAAATGAAGATAGCGATGATAAAAACCACACTGGCTTCACTGGCTTCACTGGCTTCACTGGCGCTGCTGCCTGGGCTAACGATAGCCGCGCCGGCGGTTGCCGATAAAGCGGATAGTGCTTTTATGATGATTTGCACCGCGCTGGTGCTGTTCATGACGATACCGGGTATCGCGCTGTTTTACGGCGGATTAATTCGCGCCAAGAACGTGCTGTCAATGTTAACGCAAGTGACCGTCACCTTTGCGCTGGTCTGTATTTTATGGGTGGTGTACGGCTATTCGCTGGCTTTTGGCGAAGGGAATCATTTTTTCGGTAATGCCGATGGGGCGATGTTGAAGAATATCGCGTTGACGGCGGTAACGGGGACGATTTATCAGTATATTCATGTCGCGTTTCAGGGATCTTTCGCCTGTATTACCGTCGGGCTGATTGTCGGCGCGCTGGCGGAGCGTATTCGTTTTTCGGCGGTACTGATTTTTGTTGTGGTGTGGTTCACGCTCTCTTATATCCCGATTGCGCACATGGTGTGGGGCGGCGGCCTGCTGGCTGCTCACGGCGCGCTGGATTTTGCTGGTGGTACAGTGGTGCATATTAACGCCGCTATCGCTGGGCTGGTGGGGGCTTATTTAATTGGCAAACGCGTCGGCTTTGGGAAGGAAGCATTTAAACCCCATAACCTGCCGATGGTCTTTACCGGTACTGCGATTCTGTATATCGGCTGGTTTGGATTTAACGCGGGTTCTGCCGGTAGCGCAAACGAGATAGCAGCGCTGGCCTTTGTGAACACCGTGGTGGCGACCGCCGCCGCGATTCTGGGGTGGATTATCGGCGAGTGGACGCTACGCGGTAAGCCTTCCCTGCTGGGAGCGTGTTCCGGCGCGATTGCCGGTCTGGTCGGCGTGACGCCAGCCTGTGGCTATGTTGGCGTTGGCGGCGCGCTGGTTATCGGCGTTATTGCGGGTCTGGCGGGATTGTGGGGAGTCACCATGCTTAAACGTCTGCTACGGGTAGATGATCCGTGCGACGTATTTGGCGTTCACGGCGTTTGCGGAATAGTCGGCTGTATCCTGACCGGCGTTTTTGCCGCCAGCTCGCTGGGCGGCGTTGGCTTTGTCGACGGCGTTACGATGGGACATCAGGTGATGGTACAGCTGGAAAGTATTGCTATTACGGTCGTCTGGTCCGGCGTTGTCGCGTTTGTTGGTTACAAACTGGCGGATATCCTTGTTGGACTGCGTGTACCGGAAGAGCAGGAGCGCGAGGGGCTGGATGTGAACAGTCACGGCGAGAATGCGTATAACGCGTGATTGCGCAACATGCCTGATGGCGCTGCGCTTATCCAGTTTACCGTAGGCCGGATAAGCGCAGCGTCATCAGGCCATTAACGCCGCATAGCGGCATGTTTTTTAATTGTGATTGCGCATTACCCCTTCCTGCACGGTTGAAGCGACCAGCGCGCCATCCTGAGTATAAAACTCGCCGCGAACAAAGCCCCGGGCGCTGGAGGCGGAAGTGCTCTCCACGCTATAAAGTAGCCATTCATTAAAATTGAACGGGCGATGGAACCACATAGAGTGATCGATAGTGGCGATCTGAATGCCCTTTTCCAGAAAACCGATGCCGTGAGGCTGAAGCGCGACGGGAAGGAAATTCAGATCCGAGGCGTATCCCAGTAAATATTGATGGACGCGAATGTCATCCGGAACGGTGCCGTTGGCGCGAATCCATACCTGACGCACAGGCGCGGCGACGTGACCTTTCAACGGATTGTGAAATTCGACGGGACGAATTTCCAGCGGGCGATCGCAGAGAAACTTTTCTTTCAGAATCGGCGGCAGTAAATGCGCCAGCGATTGCGCGATTTCCGTTTCTGACGGTAGTCCTTCCGGCCCGACTGCCGTCGGCATGGTTTTTTGATGTTCGAAACCCGGTTCCGGCGCCTGGAATGAGGCGGTCATATAAAAGATGGGTTTCCCGTTCTGAATAGCGGCAACGCGGCGGGCGCTGAAGCTGTTCCCATCGCGCAGCACTTCTACGTCATAGATAATGGGTTTTTGGCTGTCGCCTGGCCGCAGAAAATAACTGTGGAATGAATGCACCAGTCGCGCTTCCGGCACCGTTTCTTTGGCGGCATAGAGCGCCTGGCCCACCACCTGACCGCCAAATACCTGGCGCAGCCCTAAGTCTTCACTTTGGCCCCGAAAGAGTCCTTCTTCAATTTTTTCCAGATTCAATAATGTCAGCAAATTATTCAGTGTCTGACTCATACATACTCTCCAGGTGACAACGATGCCGAAGCGAGGTAGGGCAGAGTATAACGCAATTTTGCAAGTGGTCCGATGGGTACAAAAGTCTGAATAACAGACCAATTCCAGGCAAAAATGAGTGACATGTGCCACACTTAATCACGTTATGTTTCTGTTAACCACTCTTCCGGCGGGGGGAAAGGCCTGCTGGTGCATTGATGATAAGGAGAATTGAATGAAACTCGTGCACATCGTAAGTGGTTTAGCGGTTGCGATATCTCTGGCGGCCTGCGCTGATAAAAGCGCTGATATCCAGACGCCTGCGCCAAACCCTAACATGTCGATTACAGCTAACCAGTCTACTATTCAGCAACCCAATGTTTCCGGTACCGTCTGGATCCGCCAGAAGGTCGCTCTGCCGCCAGATGCGGTGCTGACCGTGACGCTTTCAGATGCTTCGCTGGCTGATGCGCCGTCTAAGGTGCTGTCGCAAAAAGCGGTACGTACCGAAGGTAAACAGGCGCCTTTCAGTTTTGTGTTGCCGTTTAACCCATCAGATATTCAACCTAACGCGCGTATTCTCCTGAGCGCGGCCATCACCGTTGACAATAAGCTGGTATTTATTACCGATAGCGTGAAACCGGTGATTAACAATGGCGGCACTAAAGCGGATCTGACGCTGGTACCGGTACAGCAAACGGCGGTGCCTGTGCAGGCCAGCGGTGGTGCGACGACGACGGTTCCATCGACTTCGCCGACCCAGGTCAATCCGTCTTCTGCCGTTCCTGCGCCTACCCAGTATTAATCCTGCGCCAACCCTCTCCGTTACGGAGAGGGTTAATACACCCAGCGATAGCGTTGTAAATCGATTTGTCCGCTTCCCGACACCACCACGCCTTCCGCCAGTAATGCCTGACGCTGCCGCTGTAGATCCGGCCCGGTAAGTGATATTGCGCCGTGGCGGTTCACCACCCGATGCCATGGTAAAGTGCTGCCTTCCGGCAGACGTTTTAAAACTCCGCCGACCTGACGCGCTGCCCGAGGGGAACCGGCAAGCCGGGCGACATCGCCGTAGGTCGTGACAAACCCTTCCGGGATCGAAGCGACGATTTGCCAGACGCGTTGAGGAAATGTGTCCTGAATATCCATAATAGAATCCTGCGTTAATGCTTCAGGATAATCTGGAATAAGGGGGGAGGAAAGCCCGGATGCGCAAGAAACCAGCATCCGATGCCTGATGGGTTGCAATTGCACGATATAGCAGTGATAATGCGCCTGCGCGTTGGTTCACAACGCTCTCAATGGGGGCTCTGTTGGTTCTCCCGCAACGCTACTCTGTTTACCAGGTCAGGTCCGGAAGGAAGCAGCCAAGGCAGATGACGCGTGTGCCGGGATGTAGCTGGCAGGGCCCCCACCCATTTGTGCCTCTCCATACTGTTCTTTTCTGCTGTGCGACGTTATAGCCGCTGTTCCGCCCAAAGAATAAATGCCGTAGCGGGTAGGGGCTTACTGTATAACCAGCCCTGACCATAATGTACGCCATGCTGGCGTAGCCACTGTTCTTGCCTGGTCGTTTCGATGCCTTCTGCGACCATCTTAAGTTTGAGCGTTTTCGCCATTTCAATAATATGCGGCGTGACGTTTTTATATTCCAGCGCATCGACAAAAGATTTATCAATTTTAAGGACATCCACATCCAGATTTTGTAAGTAGCTGAGGCTGGAATAGCCGGTGCCAAAGTCATCAATATAAATTGCATGTCCCGCGTTACGGTATCTGGCGACAATTGGCGCGCTGGTTTTCGGATCGGCGAACTCGCGTTCCGTTAACTCAAGCGCGATTTGCGACGGAGAAATTTGGTTACGGTTCAGCAGCGTGCTTAACAGCGTCGGCAACGTTTCCGACGCCAGATCGGATGCCTCAAGATTGATTGAAATATGTTGCCAGCGAGCTAAGGCTTCGGCACCGACAATTTTTCCGCTGCTCAGGGAGACAATAGGCTGATAGTGTACGTTAATTTCGCGATTGTCTATCGCATCCTGGAGACGGTGGCGGGGCGACTGTAGCCGACGCAAAATACGCAGAATAAAGGCCGCGGCCAGCAGACCCGTTACGATGCCCGCCGGTAGCCAGATAAACGCCTGTCGATACCAGCTCCTTTCCAGCGGAGCGGTCGGTGCCCAGCTTACGATAGTAATGCCCATTTCCGGAAAGGGGTGGATAGCACACTGAATGCCTCGGTTTTCCAGCCGCAGGGGCGTCTCATGGTGAATGAGCGGAAGAATAGCGGGGTCAAGGTTACCGCTGCTGGCAACCACAGTATTGCGTTCCCGGCCAATAATAGCGACGTCAATCGGCCATGCGCCAAACGGAATCACATCGATAAAGGACGCCGGGTCGATCATCACGATATAGCTGTCGCTCCCGAGTGCCGCCATATAGCGTTTTATACCCAGATCGTTTTGCGCCGTAAACCAGGCGCGATAACCGTCGCGAGTGATTTTCATGGGCGGAGGGAAAGCGGGAATATGGCTCTCTTTTTCAAGTGAGGAGCAAACGGGAATCGAATTTTTAAGATACAGAACTTCCTGGACATACCGAAAGCTATAAGACACGCGGCGCATGGCGAGTAAATGGGCGCTGCTGCAGGGCTCGCCTTTAAAGGAGGCAATATGCGTTAACGCGGCTTTTGCCTGGTCACTGACCCTTTCTGTACGTAGCGCCACCCGGGACGAGAAGATATCCAGCTCTTCGTTAAACCTTTTTTCAACTTGACGGTGCGCCAGCCACAGGCTCAATCCTATCGGGAAAAGGACAGACAGGATAAGCACTCCCGTTACCAGGCTGACCAGATGTCGTGTTGTCACAGTGATGTCCTTATAAACACAGCGTAGAGAAAGTATATCCGATCGTAAATCGCGCCCTTGAATGATAAAGCTATTTTATCGATTTTACAGATACAGGGGCCAGACTAACGCGTTACGCCACGTTGCTTTTGCCGCCAGGAAGAGATCGTGAATGTTTACCGGTTGAAAAAGGAGCATTGATAGCGTATTTTATTGTTATGTTATAACATAATTGAGAGAGCGCAATGAAACCTGATATTCATCCTGTATACCGCACCGTCGTATTTCACGACACCAGCGCAAATGAATATGTGAAAGTGGGATCAACTATCAAAACTGAACGTGAAATCGAACTGGACGGCGTGACATATCCGTATGTCACTATTGATGTGTCATCAAAATCGCATCCTTTTTATACCGGTAGACAGAAAACGTTTGATAGCGAAAGTAGCGCCGCACGCTTCCAGAAACGTTTTGGTCATTTTATCGGCGCTAAACGGGGGTAAATGAAATGCAGGTGTTAAACTCACTTCGCAATGCAAAACAACGGCATCCGGATTGCCAGATAGTCAAACGCAAAGGACGCTTATACGTGATTTGTAAAACAAATCCGCGTTTTAAGGCGGTTCAGGGGCGTAAAAAAAGACGTTAAAAAACCAACGGTTCAGGGAAAGCAGTGCGTACCAGGGAGGGTGCGCACTTTTTTATTACCGGCTGGCTTCTGCGCGGGCCAGCGTAAAAATATCGTAGAAGGAAAGTTCGCCCTTACGGGCAACCATTTTTTGCAGCTGGACTTTATGTTCATTATCCACCTGTGGAGACTGAAGAATCGTCTCAATGAGCGTGGGGGGAACAAAGCGGGTGTTGTACCATTCGCCGTTGTAACAGACCCGGAGGTCCAGCACATCGATGTCGTTATAGTGATAACGCGGGGCGATGTCGAAAAAGAAGAAGCCATTAAATGCGATAAATAACACCACTAACAGCCACACTGACCCCACCAGCGTTTCTGATTGCAGCATGACCGCCAGCGTCGCAAACCAGGCTGCATACATCGCGATAAATAACCCAGGATGCTTGCGGATAAAACTGATACTAAAACGCGGCCTGTTATCGCGTTTTTCACGGACGTTTAAGTCATCAATAGTTTCGCTAAGCAGGCGCTGTATCTCTGTCATCTTTTGCCTTCATGATTTCTGCGACATAGGGGGTAGTAACAGCCCATTTTAAAGGGAGGTGTAACGTGAAAAAAGTAACAGATTAACCACGAATTAGCATAACAGTTATCATTTGAACTACAATTTTTTAATGATTCGCGCCGGATTTCCGCCTACCACGACGTCTGGCGGTACGTTTTTTGTCACCACAGCGCCTGAAGCGACGACGACGTTATCGCCGATGGTTACGCCAGGATTAACGACGGCTCGTCCGCCTATCCAGACGTTATTTCCGATAGTGACGGGTTTACCTAATTCTCTGCCGCTGTTGCGTTCGACGGCGTCCAGCGGGTGCGTGGCGGTATAGATATGTACCCCTGGCGCGAGCATACAATTATCGCCAATATGAATAGGGCAAACATCAAGCATGACGCAGTCGAAGTTAGCGTAAAAGGAGTGACCAAGAAAAATATTATAGCCGTAGTCGCAACGGAAGGAAGGTTCAATATAGGCGTCTTCGCATCGACCCAACAGGTCGCGTAAAATCGCCTGACGCTTATTTATTTCATCAGGCGTAGTATAATTGTATTGATGGATGAGTTGACGCGCCCGCAGTCGATCCTGGCATAAAGTTTCATCGGTCGGGCAATACAGTGCCCCAGCGATCATTTTTTGTTTTTCGTCACTCATCGCGCGCTCCCCTTGGTGGATATTATCGCAATAGAAGCAATAATAAAGTATTAGAGGGAACGTTCCCTGCTATTGCTATGTGATCTATATCACTGTTCTATAATAGCCCGTTGTGTTATTAGCCAGAACGAGGAGGCAGATAACACCTGCGTGTTCTCTAAAAAGTAATGTAGCGTGATTAACGAATGAATTTCCATACTGAAGAGGGGATCTTGTCGTAGAGTTTGTTCATCGTCAATTCTGCAAGACGGTGATCCGCAGCTGAGTAAAATACAGCCAGCTCATTGTCGGACAATTCATATTTATTTTTCTCAATGACGCGCTCCAGAGTGTCAATTGTCTGACAGCGCCGTAAACGCATCAAATAATCAGTTTTAGTTAATGGTTTATCAGACATAAATTCTACCTATGATTGTAATAATTTTTAACAAGACAAACTAACAGGATTGGCCCTGGTGGCGTTGACGAAACAACGGAACAGGCGGTTGCCCGATTTACGCCATTTTTGCAAATCCTGCGTATTAATACCATAGCTGCTGAACAACATAAAGGTGTCGTCCAGGTATTCATCTATCTGCGCAATCAATTTATTGTCTTCATTGTACTTAATTTTATAATTAAGCGCGAAAGTTGCAATATGCTCTATCAGCTCATTGAGCTGCAGGTTGACTGCTGAGGTCGGGTCATTAACCCAGCCATGGTTGCTTTCTTCAAGGTTTGCAAGACAGTCATGATACAGGGTTTCGCAAAGAAATTTAAGCTGTGCTATATCATGTCTTTTGGGTGAGTATTCGTCCATAATGCATCCCCTTTTTAGTGGCTTAAACTAACCGAACACCTTCGGGATGGATACAACTAACTAACCTGGTACTTCCCACGTCACCTTATGATTTAACTATAATCTACTCTAAAAAACTTTTCATCGTCATATTACGAAAAATTACAATTGCGTGAAAGCCGCGTGTTGCCATACTTTTTCGAATTTTAACAGTGATCGTCGGTCGCCTAAAAAGGAACCAGTTTTATTGTTTGTGTAATCATTGGGTTAACGTTTTTTAGCTTTTCAGGCTAAAACAATAGACTCTGACAGGAGAAAATAGCCAGGAATATTCTTAATATTTCTTAATTAATGGCTGAATTAAGAAATGGCCAACTTTCCTAAGAAAAGCCTTTAACGCAGTAAGGATTATACCTTTTATTAATATGGCAAAAAATAATCAATCTAACAATAAGCGTATTTTATGATTTTTGCGTAAAAAAGGCCGCTTGCGCGGCCTTATCAACAGTGAGCAAATCAGCGATGTTCTGTCGAATGACTATGCTCAATATCTTCGCTTTTACGGCTAAAGCGGCGGCGTACCACCACGAAGAAGACCGGTACGAAGAAAATAGCCAGTACGGTTGCCGTTACCATCCCGCCCAGTACGCCAGTACCTACCGCATTCTGCGCGCCGGAACCCGCGCCGGAACTGATAACCAGCGGCATAACCCCCAGCATGAACGCTAACGAGGTCATCAGAATCGGGCGCAAACGCATCCGAACGGCCTCCAGCGTCGCTTCTACCAGACCTTTCCCTTCTTTATCCATTAAGTCTTTGGCGAATTCGACGATAAGTATCGCGTTCTTCGCCGACAACCCAATGGTTGTGAGCAGGCCCACCTGGAAGTAAACGTCGTTAGTCAGTCCGCGGAAGGTCGCAGCCAGCAGCGCGCCGATAACCCCAAGCGGAACAACCAGCATTACGGAGAACGGGATAGACCAGCTCTCATACAATGCCGCCAGACACAGGAAGACGACGATCAGCGAGATAGCATACAGGGCAGGGGCCTGGTTGCCGGACAACCGCTCCTGGTAGGACATCCCGGTCCAGTCATATCCAATGCCTGACGGCAGCTTGCTGGCCAGTTCCTCCATCATCGCCATCGCTTCACCAGTACTCTTGCCTGGCGCCGCCTGACCCAGAATTTCCATCGAAGGCAGACCGTTATAGCGTTCCAGACGCGGCGAACCATATTCCCAGCGGGAAGAGGAGAATGCGGAGAACGGCACCATCTGACCATCGCTACCACGAACGTACCAGTCGTTAATATCATCCGGCAACATGCGGTATTTCGCTTCGGACATCACGTAAACTTTCTTCACACGACCGCGATCGATAAAGTCGTTTACATAGCTGCCGCCCCATGCTGCGCCCAGCGTGGTATTAATGTCGCTAATAGACACGCCCAGCGCCTGAGCTTTTTCCTGGTCGATATCGATTTTAAACTGCGGCGTATCTTCCAGACCGTTAGGTCGAACGCCGACCAGCAGATCAGGATATTTCGCCACCTCGCCGAACAACTGATTACGTGCCTGGGTGAGTTTTTCATGACCAAGTCCCGCCTGGTCAATCAACTCGAAGTCAAACCCGGTTGCGGTGCCCAGTTCAACAATCGCCGGTAGGTTAAAGGCGAAGACCATCGCATCTTTAATTTGTGAAAACGCTGCGGTTGCCCGCTGGGTAATCGCTTCAACCTTGTTTTTTTCGCCTGGACGATCGGCCCAGTCTTTCAACGACACGAATGCAATACCGGTATTCTGACCGCGCCCTGCAAAACCGAAGCCGTTGACGGCGAATACCGATTCAACGTTGGCTTTCTCTTTGTTCAGATAGTAATCCGTGACCTCATCCAGCACTTTTTGCGTGCGCTCTTGCGTCGCGCCGGCGGGGAGCTGGACCATTGTCAGGAATACGCCCTGGTCTTCATCCGGCAAGAAAGAGCTTGGCAGACGAACGAACAGATAAGCCATACCGACGACGATAATGAGATAGAGCAGCAGATAACGCCCGGTGCTGCGCAGAATATTGCCTACGCTATCGGTGTAGTGATGCGTGCTCTTATCAAACAGGCGGTTAAACCAGCCGAAAAAGCCTTTTTTCCCTTCGCCATGATCGCCTTTGGCGACGGGTTTGAGCATCGTCGCGCACAGCGCAGGCGTCAGGATCAGCGCGACCAGCACCGACAGCGCCATCGCCGATACGATGGTGATAGAGAACTGACGATAAATTGCCCCGGTTGAGCCGCCAAAGAAGGCCATCGGAATAAATACCGCCGACAGTACCATCGCGATACCCACCAATGCGCCCTGAATCTGGCCCATGGATTTGCGCGTCGCTTCCTTCGGCGGAAGGCCTTCTTCCGTCATAACACGTTCGACGTTCTCGACCACCACGATGGCGTCATCCACCAGCAAGCCGATGGCGAGCACCATCCCGAACATCGTCAGCGTGTTTATCGAGAAACCGAATGCCGCAAGCACGGCAAAGGTTCCCAACAACACCACCGGAACCGCAATAGTCGGAATCAACGTCGCGCGGAAGTTCTGCAGGAACAGGTACATCACCAGGAACACGAGGATAATCGCTTCGACCAGCGTTTTTACCACTTCATGAATAGAGATCTTCACGAACGGCGTGGTGTCATACGGGTAGACGATTTTCATCCCTGGCGGGAAGAACGGTTCCATTTTTTTCAGTTCGGCGCGAATAGCGGTAGCGGTATCCAGCGCGTTGGCGCCGGTAGCCAGTTTGATGCCAAGACCTGACGCTGGCTGACCGTTAAATTTCGCGATGACGTCGTAGTTCTCGCCGCCAAGCTCAATTTTCGCTACATCCCGCAGACGAACCTGAGAGCCATCCTGATTCACCTTCAGCAGGATTTTGCCAAACTCATCCGTTGAGGTCAGACGCGTTTGGGCAATAATCGATGCGTTAAGCTGCTGGCCTTTTACCGGCGGCGTACCACCGAGCTGACCTGCCGCGACTTGGGCGTTCTGCGCTTTGATCGCGTTAATCACGTCGACCGGCGTCAGTTGGTATTTGGTCAGCTCTGTCGGATTCATCCAGATACGCATCGCATACTGCGAACCAAACAGCTGGACGTCGCCCACCCCAGAGGTACGGCTGATCGGATCTTTCATATTGGCGGCAACGTAATCCGAAATATCCTCCTGGGTCATGGTGCCGTCGGTGTTAATGACGCCCACTACCATCAGGAAGCTACTTGAGGACTTCTCAACGCTCACGCCCTGTTGCTGTACTTCCTGGGGAAGTAACGGCATTGCCAGTTGCAACTTGTTCTGAACCTGAACCTGCGCGATGTCCGCATCGGTGCCGGATTCAAAGGTCAGCGTGATCTGCACGGTCCCCGTGGAGTCACTGTTGGAGGACATATACATCAGGTTATCGATACCGTTCATATTCTGTTCGATAACCTGCGTGACGGTATCCTGTACCGTTTTCGCATCAGCGCCAGGGTAGGTTGCGGAGATCGTCACTGCTGGTGGCGCAATCGTCGGATATTGCGCTACCGGCAATTTGAGGATCGCGAGCCCCCCTGCCAACATGATGATGATGGCGATCACCCACGCAAATATAGGGCGATCGATAAAGAAATTAGGCATGTCTTAACGGCTCCTGTTTAAGTTAAGACCTGGGCTGAGCAGGTTGATCACCGCTTGCGGCTTGCTGTTTGTTATCCGCGGTAATTTCCTGCACTTTAACCTGTGCGCCAGGACGTACTTTTTGCAGCCCGCTGACGACTACGCGGTCGCCCGCTTTCAACCCGTCAGTCACCAGCCACTTATCGCCGATCGCCTGGCTTGCGACGATTTGGCGGGTTTCCACTTTGTTATCAGCGCCAACCACCAGCACCGTGGCATCGCCGCGTGGAGTACGGGTAACGCCCTGTTGTGGAACCAGTAATGCCGTCGGTTTTGTCCCTTCCTGCAGACGTGCGCGAACGAACATTCCTGGCAATAAGGTGTGATCCGGGTTAGGGAAGATGGCGCGCAAAGTAATAGACCCGGTGGTTTGGTCAACGGTCACGTCGGAGAACTCAAGCGTACCGGACTGCGGGAATTTGATACCGTCGCTGGTCACCAGGTCGACCTTCGCTTTGCCGTTTTCCTGTTTCAGCGAACCATTTGCCAGCTCCTGCTTCAGGCGCAGGAAGTCATTGCTGGACTGGGTCACATCGACATAAATAGGGTCTAGCTGCTGCACTGTCGCCAGCGCCGACGCCTGACCGTTCTGTACCAGCGCGCCTTCCGTTACGGATGACTTACCAATACGACCGCTAATCGGTGAGGTGACTTTGGTATACGCCAGGTTGATACGTGCGGTTTCAACGGCGGCTTTTGCTGCGACAACGGCGGCAGTCGCTTGTTGCGCGTCAGCCAGCGCCTGATCGTATTCCTGCTTACTGATGTACTGCGTACCCAGCAGCTTTTGATAACGCTTCACCGTCAGTTCAGCGATATTCGCGGCGGCCTGCGCTTTTGCCAAATCGCCCTTAGCGCTGTCGTAAGTCGCCTGGTAGGTCGCAGGATCAATCTGATAGAGAGAGACTCCCGCTTCGATATCACTTCCCTCAACGAAATTACGCTTCAGGATAATGCCGCTTACCTGTGGGCGAACTTCGGCGATACGGTAAGCAATGGTACGACCCGGAAGTTCAGTTGTGATTTGCAGTGGTTCCGTTTTTAGTGTGACAACTCCAACTTCTGGCATCTGCTGGCCGCCTTGCTGGTCCTGTTTGTCGTCACATCCTGTTAGCGCTAAGCTGCCTGAGAGCATCAGAACGACCGCCAGAGGCGTTAACCCTCTGTTTTTGTTCATATGTAAACCTCGAGTGTCCGATTTCAAATTGGTCAATGGTCAAAGGTCCTTAAACCCATTGCTGCGTTTATATTATCGTCGTGCTATGGTACATACATCCATAAATGTATGTAAATCTAACGCCTGTAAATTCACCGACATATGGCACGAAAAACCAAACAACAAGCGCTGGAGACACGACAACACATCCTGGATGTGGCCCTGCGTTTGTTCTCGCAGCAAGGCGTATCGGCAACCTCGCTGGCGGAGATTGCGAACGCTGCTGGCGTGACGCGCGGCGCAATCTATTGGCATTTCAAAAATAAGTCGGATTTATTCAGTGAGATCTGGGAGCTATCAGAATCCAATATTGGTGAGCTTGAGATTGAGTATCAGGCAAAATTCCCCGACGATCCACTATCTGTATTAAGAGAAATTTTAGTTCATATTCTTGAAGCTACTGTAACAGAAGAACGACGCCGCTTATTGATGGAGATTATATTCCATAAATGTGAGTTTGTCGGAGAAATGGTTGTGGTTCAACAGGCGCAACGTAGCCTTTGTCTGGAAAGTTACGATCGGATTGAACAAACGTTAAAACATTGTATTAATGCTAAAATGCTGCCTGAAAATCTGCTGACTCGTCGTGCGGCGATACTGATGCGCAGCTTTATTTCAGGGCTCATGGAAAACTGGTTATTTGCTCCGCAATCGTTTGATTTAAAAAAAGAAGCTCGCGCCGGTGATGCTGCCAACTTACTGATTTAGTGTATGATGGTGTTTTTGAGGTGCTCCAGTGGCTTCTGTTTCTATCAGCTGTCCCTCCTGTTCAGCTACTGACGGGGTGGTGCGTAACGGCAAAAGCACCGCCGGACATCAGCGCTATCTCTGCTCTCACTGCCGTAAAACATGGCAACTGCAGTTCACTTACACCGCTTCTCAACCCGGTACGCACCAGAAAATCATTGATATGGCCATGAATGGCGTTGGATGCCGGGCAACCGCCCGCATTATGGGCGTTGGCCTCAACACGATTTTCCGCCATTTAAAAAACTCAGGCCGCAGTCGGTAACCTCGCGCATACAGCCGGGCAGTGACGTCATCGTCTGCGCGGAAATGGACGAACAGTGGGGATACGTCGGGGCTAAATCGCGCCAGCGCTGGCTGTTTTACGCGTATGACAGGCTCCGGAAGACGGTTGTTGCGCACGTATTCGGTGAACGCACTATGGCGACGCTGGGGCGTCTTATGAGCCTGCTGTCACCCTTTGACGTGGTGATATGGATGACGGATGGCTGGCCGCTGTATGAATCCCGCCTGAAGGGAAAGCTGCACGTAATCAGCAAGCGATATACGCAGCGAATTGAGCGGCATAACCTGAATCTGAGGCAGCACCTGGCACGGCTGGGACGGAAGTCGCTGTCGTTCTCAAAATCGGTGGAGCTGCATGACAAAGTCATCGGGCATTATCTGAACATAAAACACTATCAATAAGTTGGAGTCATTACCGCTCGCGCCTACGTCACGATCCTGCTGGAGATGTATCAATTGTGTCCGACGCTGCGCGCGTCGACGTTCAACGGCTCCCCCTGATAATATTCCAGGAAAACTCCTGGACATTTTCTGTGTCGCTATTCTGTTTGTTACAGGCGTGATATTCTTGCGACTCAATTATTTCCGGTCTGCTTGCCGGTTCAGACACTTCATTCTCATGACTATGTTGCAGCTTTATAAACGTTCACAGCATTTTGTTTTTATTACAATTAGCGTCCTTATTATCTTGCTGTCCTGTCAGTCTCTGGCATTTGCCCGGGGGCAAACGAATGGCGACCTGCCGTCAAAAGCGGATGTGCAAAACCAGCTGGATACGCTGAATAAGCAAAAAGATCTCTCCGCCCAGGATAAGTTCGTCCAGCAGGACCTTATTGATACGTTAGCTACGCTGGAGAAAATCGAGCGGGTGAAAGAGGAAACCGTACAGCTACGGCAGAAGGTGGCGCAGGCGCCTGAAAAAATGCGTCAGGCGACGGCTGCGTTGAATGCGCTGAGCGATGTCGATAATGATGATGAAATGCGAAAAACGCTGAGTGCGCTTTCGCTACGTCAGCTTGAGCTGCGCGTGGCGCAGGTACTGGATGATTTGCAAAATTCGCAAAACGATCTTGCCGCTTATAACAGCCAGCTTGTTTCGCTACAGACCCAGCCTGAGCGCGTGCAAAACGCCATGTATACCGCCTCACAGCAAATACAGCAAATCCGTAACCGTCTGGACGGCAATAACGTTGGCGAAGCCGCGCTTCGCCCCAGCCAACAGGTGTTATTACAGGCACAGCAGGCGCTGCTTAATGCGCAGATCGACCAGCAACGTAAGAGTCTTGAAGGAAATACCGTTTTGCAGGACACCCTGCAAAAACAGCGGGATTACGTGACGGCCAACAGTAATCGCCTTGAACATCAGCTTCAACTTTTACAGGAGGCGGTCAACAGTAAACGACTTACGCTAACGGAAAAAACGGCCCAGGAGGCCATTTCGCCGGACGAAACGGCGCGTATCCAGGCAAACCCGCTGGTAAAACAGGAACTGGATATTAACCATCAACTCAGCCAGCGTCTGATTGTCGCGACCGAAAACGGCAATATGTTGATGCAGCAAAACATTAAAGTAAAAAACTGGCTCGATCGCGCGCTGCAGTCGGAAAGAAATATCAAAGAACAGATTGCCGTCTTAAAAGGCAGCCTGTTGTTGTCGCGTATTCTTTATCAACAGCAGCAAACCCTGCCCTCCGCCGACGAACTCGAAGATATGACCAACCGCATTGCGGATTTGCGTCTGGAGCAGTTTGAAATCAACCAGCAGCGTGATGCCTTATTCCAAAGCGATGCCTTTGTCGACAAGCTGGAGGAGGGGCATACCAGCGAGGTGAATGATGAAGTTCATGATGCGTTGCTTCAGGTGGTGGAGATGCGCCGTGAGCTATTGGATCAGCTAAATAAACAGTTGGGTAACCAGCTGATGATGGCGATTAACCTGCAAGTTAACCAGCAGCAGTTGATGAGCGTCTCGAAAAATCTGAAAGCCATTCTGACGCAGCAGATTTTTTGGGTGAACAGTAACCGCCCTATGGACTGGGACTGGCTTAAAGCGTTCCCCCAAACGTTAAAAGAGCAATTCAGCGCCATGAAAATCACGGTGAACTGGCAAAAAGCCTGGCCCGCGGTATTTATTGCTTTTTTGGCCGGGTTGCCGCTCTTGCTCATCGCCGGTTTAATCCGCTGGCGTCTGAAATGGTTAAAAGCGTATCAACAGAAGCTGGCCGCCGCCGTGGGATCGCTGCGTAACGATAGTCAGCTCAATACGCCAAAAGCTATTCTGATCGATCTGATCCGCGCGCTGCCGGTGTGCCTGATTATCCTCGCGCTTGGACTGATCCTGCTGACCATGCAGCTAAATATCAGCGATCTGCTCTGGGCCTTTAGTAAAAAGCTCGCGATGTTCTGGCTGGTCTTTGGGCTGTGCTGGAAGGTGCTGGAAAAAGAGGGCGTGGCAATACGCCATTTCGGTATGCCAGCGCAGTTGACCAGCCACTGGCGTCGCCAGATTGTACGCATTAGCCTCGCATTGCTGCCGCTGCACTTTTGGTCTGTGGTGGCGGAGTTGTCGCCGCTGAATCTGATGGATGACGTGCTGGGGCAGGCGGTTATTTTCCTCAATCTGCTGGTCATAACATTGCTGGTGTGGCCACTGTGCCGGGAAAGCTGGCGCGATAAAGAATCTCACGGCATTCGACTGGTGACCGTGACGATTCTTTCCATTATTCCGGTGGCGTTAATGGTATTAACGGCGACCGGCTATTTCTATACCACGCTGCGCCTGGCGGGACGCTGGATTGAAACCGTCTATCTGGTCATTATCTGGAACCTGCTTTATCAAACGGTGCTGCGCGGGTTAAGCGTAGCGGCGCGCCGGATTGCCTGGCGACGCGCGCTGGCTCGTCGTCAGAACCTGGTAAAAGAGGGAGCGGAAGGCGCGGAGCCACAGGAAGAACCCGCCATTGCGTTGGAGCAGATTAACCAGCAAACATTACGTATCACGATGCTGCTAATGCTTGCCCTGTTTGGCGTTATGTTCTGGGCGATTTGGTCCGATTTGATCACCGTATTCAGCTATCTTGATAGCATCACGCTGTGGCACTACAACGGCTCCGAAGCTGGCGCTGCGGTGGTGAAAAGCGTGACGATGGGCAGCTTGCTATTCGCCATTATTGCCGCGATGGTGGCCTGGGCACTCATCCGCAACTTACCCGGCCTGTTGGAAGTGCTGGTGCTTTCACGTCTGAATATGCGCCAGGGGGCTTCGTATGCGATCACCACGATCCTTAACTACGTCATTATCGCTGTTGGCGCGATGACAGTATTCGGATCGCTCGGCGTCTCGTGGGATAAACTCCAGTGGCTGGCGGCGGCGTTGTCGGTGGGTCTCGGTTTTGGGCTACAGGAGATCTTCGGTAACTTTGTCTCGGGTTTAATCATCCTCTTCGAACGTCCGGTACGCATTGGCGATACGGTAACGATCGGCACCTACTCCGGCACGGTCAGTAAGATTCGTATTCGCGCCACCACTATTACCGATTTTGATCGTAAAGAAGTGATCATTCCGAACAAAGCGTTCGTGACGGAGCGGCTGATTAACTGGTCCCTCTCCGATACCACGACACGTCTGGTGATCCGGCTTGGTGTGGCCTATGGCTCGGATCTGGAGAAAGTGAAAAGAGTCCTGCTACAGGCGGCGATGGAGCATCCGAAGGTGATGCACGATCCGGAACCTGCCGTATTCTTCACCACCTTTGGCGCCAGCACTCTGGATCATGAACTGCGTCTGTATGTGCGTGAATTGCGCGATCGTAGCCATACGGTGGATGAACTGAACCGCGCGATCGATCGACTGTGCCGTGAAAATGATATCAATATCGCCTTTAACCAGCTTGAGGTGCATCTGCATAACGCGAAGGGCGACGAAGTCACTGAAGTGAAGCGCGATCTCAACGGCGGCGATCTGGCGCCTACGACAAGCTAAAAGGCGGTGGGCCGCGCGCTTTATGAGTGCGCGCGGCGCCGCTAATGCGAAAGCGTAGAAAGCTCTTCCGGCGTAATGCCGGTGACGCTGGCGATGAGCCCGGGTTCCAGCCCGTTGGCAAGCATTTTGCGGGCAATAGCGCGCGCTTCGGCCTCACGGCCTTGTGCTAACCCTTGCTCAAGGCCTTTTTGCAACCCTTCCGTTCGGCCTTTTTCTTCCAGCCATTCCGCTATTGTCATCAGTTGTTCCTTATACTGCGGCGCGCCCTGCGCCAGTTGACGAATTAGCGCCCCGGGTTCTGCGGCGTTTCCTGCTTTCAACATATAGTTGATTAGTACACTGAGCTGCGTGTCCGTCAAATGATCCTGCGTTAAAAGCGTGATAAGGGGGTCGAGCAGTTCGCTTAAATCGCGTTGACGAATATGTTTTTGCAGGAGCTCTAACATCGCTATCCGCCGATGCTGCAAAAGCTGATTATCCGGCATTATCGTCAGGTCGACCAGCGCAAAATCGCGGCTGTATAAGGCCTTCGCCATATCCGGTTTCACAAACATATTATGCCAGTTAAGGCTATAGGGCCACGGGCTTTCCGGACCGTGATAAAAGAGGATTGGTACCACCAGCGGCAAGGTATCATGGCCGGCATCCAGATGACGCTGCATGGCGGCAATGGCGTAACGCATCAGGCGAAAAGCCATCAGCCGGTCTGATTTGCTCTGATGTTCAATGAGCGCGTAAACATACCCGGGGCCGTGTTGGGTATGCAGAGAGTAGAGAATATCTGAATAGCGGCTGCGTAAATTGTCTTCAACAAAACTCCCTGACTCCAGCTTCAGTGAATCCAGATCGCAGATTGCAAGAAAGGCTTCTGGCAAGTGGATAGCCAGAAAGTCGCGGGCGACCTCTTTTTGCATCAGCATTTGTCGAAATATCGCATCGTGCGGCGTGGTGGGTAGACGTTCCATGACCCATCCCTTGTTGCCTGACTGTATCGACCACTTTGTCAGCGACAACGAGGACAAACCAGAGGGCAATTACTCTGTTTGCGAGTCGTCTTCCGTACTTTTTAACTTGTTTTCATAATCACGCATAACTATTTCCAGCGCGCGTAGCACCGTTCGTGCCGGTAAGCGATTCTCTTCAAGCAGCATAATTAAATCCACGGCCAGTTTGATTTCATCAGGGGCATTTTCAAGCGACATACTTTCTCCAGGGTTAGCGGGTTAAACGCGCCAGTACGTTTTCTATTTTCTCCAGCGCATGTCGACAGCGCGCCAGCCGTCCTTCATAGATCTCGACTTCCTTTTGCAGCGTTTGTTGTTCGACAAGGCCGGTCGCCTGCGCCAGACGAATTTTGCGCTCCTGTGTCATCGCCAGTAGTCGACGTTCAAACTCCTGATGCTGTATTCGTCTGCGCTGCCAACGGCCAAGCCCTGGCGCGGCGGTGTCCCACTGGCGCAGCGACCAGGCGGCGGTTTCACGCGATATAGCCTCCAGTTGCGAAGCCAGATGTTCCGCCAGCCAGGCGACTTGCGGCAGTTGCTCATGTTTTACCGCCTGACGCAACGCGGCGAGATTGGCGTCAGCCTCTTCCAGATATCCCTGCAACAGAGTACTGCGGGTACGGAAAAGGTGTCGGTCAAAGCGCGCGCTTAACGTCGCATGTTGCGCCAGCGGCGCGCAGCGTTGGCGTAGCGTCGCCAGCCTCTCTTCCAGCGTCTGTAACAGCATAGCGGTTTTCAATTCAACACCCCGATGAAAATAAGACAGGCTGTGCTACAGTAGCCTTCTGTTTGATAACGATTCGCATTATGCAACGTACTATTTTAATCATCATTGGCTGGCTGGCGGTAGTATTAGGGACATTGGGCGTGGTTTTGCCCCTGTTGCCGACAACGCCGTTCATTTTACTGGCGGCCTGGTGTTTCGCCCGCTCGTCGCCGCGTTTCCATGCCTGGTTGTTATACCGCTCATGGTTTGGCGGTTATCTGCGCCACTGGCAGCATTATCGGGCCATGCCGCCGGGAGCGAAACCGCGAGCGATCGCGTTGATATTGCTGACCTTTGGTATTTCGCTGTGGCTGGTGAATATGATGTGGGTGCGGGTGCTGCTGTTGGTTATTTTGGCCTGCCTGCTGATTTTTATGTGGCGGATACCGGTGATTGATGAAAAGCAACAAAAGCGCTGAAGCACACGAATCGCTGTTGCAATTGTCGTTCACAGCCAGTAAATTCGACCGTTTTCGAGCACAGGCGCAGGCGGTCAAAGAGTAACCGAGCGTTACCCCTGACTGAAAAGTATTGCGCCGTGAGTAACACCGTACTTAGCAGGCATATATCCATGACCGCGACTGCACAGCAGCTTGAGTTTCTCAAAAACAGCATCAAAAGCATTCAGGATTACCCGAAACCGGGCATTCTTTTCCGTGATGTCACCAGCTTACTGGAAGACCCGAAAGCCTACGCGCTCAGTATTGAACTGTTGGTTGAGCGTTATAAAAATGCGGGTATCACCAAAGTGGTCGGCACCGAAGCGCGTGGCTTCCTGTTTGGCGCGCCGGTTGCGCTTGGGCTGGGCGTTGGTTTTGTTCCGGTACGTAAACCGCGCAAATTACCGCGTGAAACTATTGCCGAGACCTATGAATTAGAGTACGGCACCGATCAGCTGGAAATCCATGTCGACGCGATTAAACCTGGCGACAACGTGCTGGTCGTGGACGATCTGCTGGCGACTGGCGGCACCATTGAGGCGACCGTGAAGCTGATCCGTCGTCTGGGCGGGAAAGTCACCGATGCGGCGTTCATCATCAATTTGTTCGATCTGGGCGGCGAGCAGCGTCTGGAAAAGCAAGGAATTACCTGTTATAGCCTGGTGCCGTTTCCGGGGCATTGATTCAGGCTATTCGCACTGCTATTTTAGCCAGAGAGACAACCTCGCTGTATCGGCGAGGTTGTGTTAGCATTACCCTTCTATGAATCCACCTTCCAGCGTTTCAGAGCCTGCCAATGAGTTATCAGGTCTTAGCCAGAAAATGGCGCCCACAAACCTTTGCTGACGTCGTCGGCCAGGAACATGTGCTGACCGCACTGGCGAACGGCTTGTCGTTAGGGCGCATTCATCACGCATATCTTTTTTCCGGCACGCGCGGCGTCGGTAAAACCTCTATCGCCCGACTGCTGGCGAAGGGGCTGAACTGCGAAACCGGTATTACCGCGACGCCGTGCGGCGTTTGCGATAACTGTCGGGAAATTGAGCAAGGGCGTTTTGTCGATCTCATTGAGATTGACGCCGCATCGCGTACCAAAGTCGAAGACACCCGCGACCTGCTGGATAACGTCCAGTACGCGCCTGCGCGCGGTCGCTTTAAAGTCTATCTGATCGATGAAGTCCACATGCTGTCGCGCCACAGCTTTAATGCGCTACTTAAAACGCTTGAAGAGCCGCCAGCGCATGTGAAATTTTTACTGGCGACCACCGATCCGCAGAAGCTGCCGGTGACCATTTTGTCGCGCTGCCTACAGTTTCATCTCAAAGCGCTGGATGTTGAACAGATTCGCCATCAGCTTGAGCATATTCTCAATGAGGAACATATCGCTCACGAACCCCGCGCGTTGCAGTTGTTATCACGTGCGGCTGACGGCAGCCTGCGCGATGCATTAAGTCTGACTGACCAGGCGATCGCCAGCGGCGACGGGCAGGTTTCGACGCAGGCGGTAAGCGCCATGCTCGGTACGCTGGACGACGACCAGGCTTTGTCATTAGTCGAGGCGGTGGTTGACGCTAACGGCGAACGCGTCATGTCGCTTATCAACGAGGCGGCGGCGCGCGGTATTGAATGGGAAGCGCTGCTGGTCGAAATGCTTAGCCTGCTGCACCGTATTGCGATGGTGCAACTTTCGCCTGCCGCGTTAGGCAGCGATATGGCGGCTATCGAGCAACGGATGCGCGAACTTGCCCGGACGGTGCCTCCCGGCGATCTTCAGCTCTATTATCAGACGTTGTTGATTGGTCGCAAAGAATTGCCCTGGGCGCCGGACCGGCGGATGGGCGTTGAAATGACGTTACTGCGTGCACTGGCGTTTCACCCTCGTATGCCCTTGCCGGAGCCTGAAACGCCGCGGCAGTCTTTTGCGCCCGTGGCCCCAACGGCGGTAATGACGCCGCCGCAGGTGCAGCAGCCGTCGGCGCCCGCGCCGCAGACATCGCCAGCGCCGCTGCCGGCGTCTACCAGTCAGGTGCTGGCGGCGCGCAATCAGCTACAGCGCGCGCAGGGAGTAACCAAAACAAAAAAGAGTGAACCGGCAGCCGCATCCCGCGCGCGGCCGGTGAATCACTCTGCGCTGGAGCGGCTGGCCTCGGTTTCGGAGCGCGTACAGGCGCGCCCGGCGCCGTCCGCGCTGGAAACGGCGCCAGTAAAGAAAGAGGCTTATCGCTGGAAGGCCACCACGCCGGTAGTACAAACCAAAGAAGTGGTAGCTACGCCAAAAGCGCTTAAGAAAGCTCTGGAGCATGAAAAAACGCCGGAGCTGGCGGCTAAACTGGCGGCGGAAGCGATTGAGCGCGATCCGTGGGCGGCGCAGGTAAGCCAGCTTTCTTTGCCTAAGCTGGTGGAGCAGGTGGCGCTCAATGCCTGGAAGGAGCAGAACGGCAACGCGGTTTGTCTGCATCTGCGCTCGACGCAGCGGCACCTCAATTCCAGCGGCGCGCAGCAAAAGCTGGCGCAAGCGCTCAGCGATCTGACGGGAACGACGGTTGAACTGACCATCGTTGAAGATGATAATCCCGCGGTGCGTACGCCGCTGGAATGGCGTCAGGCCATTTATGAAGAGAAACTCGCGCAAGCGCGTGAGTCAATTATTGCGGATAATAACATTCAGACGCTGCGTCGATTCTTCGACGCCGAGCTGGATGAAGAGAGTATCCGCCCCATTTGATCGTAAGCCTGGCTTGCGATTGTGAACCATCAAGAGAGAGAGCTTATGTTTGGAAAAGGCGGTCTGGGCAATCTGATGAAGCAGGCCCAGCAGATGCAGGAAAAAATGCAGAAAATGCAGGAAGAGATTGCGCAGCTGGAAGTGACCGGCGAATCCGGCGCGGGTCTGGTGAAGGTTACCATCAACGGCGCGCATAACTGCCGCCGCGTGGAAATTGACCCAAGCCTGCTGGAAGATGACAAAGAGATGCTGGAAGATCTGGTCGCTGCGGCCTTCAACGATGCGGCGCGCCGCATTGAAGAGACGCAAAAAGAGAAGATGGCTTCCGTCTCTTCCGGTATGCAACTGCCGCCAGGCTTTAAGATGCCATTCTGATGCAAACCAGTCCGCTGTTAACTCAGCTTATGGAAGCGTTGCGCTGCCTCCCGGGCGTCGGCCCTAAGTCGGCGCAGCGGATGGCGTTTACCCTGTTGCAGCGCGATCGTAGCGGCGGAATGCGCCTGGCGCAGGCGCTGACCCGGGCGATGTCGGAAATCGGCCACTGCGCCGACTGCCGCACCTTTACCGAGCAGGATGTTTGTAATATCTGTTCGAACCCGCGGCGTCAGGAAAACGGCCAGATTTGCGTGGTGGAGAGTCCTGCGGATATCTACGCCATTGAGCAGACCGGGCAATTTCCCGGCCGCTACTTCGTGCTGATGGGCCACCTGTCGCCGCTGGACGGCATCGGGCCGGATGATATCGGTCTCGATCGTCTGGAACAGCGGCTGGCGTCAGAAAAAATCAGTGAGCTGATCCTTGCAACCAACCCGACGGTTGAAGGGGAGGCTACCGCGAACTATATTGCCGAGCTGTGCGCGGAGGCCGGCGTCGAAGCCAGTCGTATCGCCCACGGCGTGCCGGTTGGCGGCGAACTGGAGATGGTCGACGGTACGACGCTGTCCCACTCGCTGGCGGGACGCCATAAGATTATTTTCTGAACAAACGGAGGCGGCATTCGCGGCCTCCGCTTGAAATCACACCTGCTTGTCCCCATCTCACCCTCAACGTATTTTTACCATTAAAAATGGCATTGTTGAGGTCTATCCACATGAAAGGACAAGAAACGCGTGGTTTTCAGTCAGAAGTTAAACAACTTCTGCACCTGATGATCCATTCTCTTTATTCCAATAAAGAAATCTTCCTGCGTGAACTCATCTCTAACGCCTCAGATGCGGCGGACAAGCTGCGTTTCCGCGCTCTGTCAAACCCGGACCTGTATGAAGGAGATGGCGAGCTGCGTGTGCGCGTCTCTTTCGATAAAGATAAGCGTACGTTGACCATTGCCGATAACGGCGTGGGGATGAATCGTGATGAGGTGATTGACCACTTAGGCACCATTGCCAAGTCCGGCACCAAATCTTTCCTCGAATCAATGGGGTCCGATCAGGCGAAAGATAGCCAGCTCATTGGTCAGTTTGGCGTAGGCTTCTACTCCGCGTTTATTGTGGCCGATAAAGTGACCGTACGTACTCGTGCGGCAGGCGACAAGCCGGAAAATGGCGTGTTCTGGGAATCGGCAGGCGAAGGCGAATACACCGTTGCCGATATCACCAAAAATGACCGTGGTACGGAAATCACCTTACACCTGCGTGAAGGCGAAGATGAATTCCTCGATGACTGGCGCGTACGCTCAATTATCAGTAAATATTCCGATCACATCGCATTGCCGGTAGAGATTGAAAAACGGGAAGAAAAAGACGGCGAAACCGTGATTTCCTGGGAGAAAATCAACAAGGCCCAGGCGTTGTGGACCCGTAACAAGTCGGAAATTAAAGACGACGAGTACAACGAGTTTTACAAGCACATCGCGCATGATTTCACCGATCCGCTGACCTGGAGCCACAACCGCGTGGAAGGTAAGCAGGAGTACACCAGCCTGCTGTATATCCCGTCGCAGGCGCCGTGGGATCTGTGGAACCGCGATCACAAACATGGTCTGAAGCTGTACGTACAGCGCGTGTTCATTATGGACGATGCCGAGCAGTTCATGCCGAACTATCTGCGTTTCGTGCGCGGCCTGATTGATTCTAATGACCTGCCGTTGAACGTCTCCCGTGAAATCCTGCAGGACAGCACGGTAACGCGTAATCTGCGCAGCGCCCTAACCAAACGCGTTCTGCAAATGTTGGAAAAACTGGCGAAAGACGACGCGGAAAAATACCAAACCTTCTGGAAACAGTTCGGTCTGGTGTTGAAAGAAGGCCCGGCGGAAGATCACGCCAACCAGGAAGCGATCGCTAAACTGTTGCGCTTTGCCTCCACCCATACCGACTCTTCCGCTCAGACCGTGTCGCTGGAAGATTACGTCTCCCGGATGAAAGAAGGGCAGGAAAAAATCTACTACATCACCGCAGACAGCTATGCGGCGGCGAAAAACAGCCCGCACCTGGAGCTGCTGCGTAAGAAAGGCATCGAAGTGCTGCTGCTCTCCGATCGCATCGACGAGTGGATGATGAACTACCTGACCGAGTTTGACGGTAAAGCATTCCAGTCGGTCGCTAAAGCCGATGAATCCATCGAAAAACTGGCGGATGAAGTCGACGAAAACGCGAAAGAAGCGGAAAAGGTGCTTGAGCCGTTCGTGGAGCGTGTCAAAACCCTGCTGGGCGATCGCGTGAAAGACGTGCGTCTGACGCACCGTTTAACCGACACGCCGGCGATTGTCACCACCGATGCGGATGAAATGAGCACCCAGATGGCGAAACTGTTCGCCGCGGCTGGTCAGTCCGTGCCGGAAGTGAAATACATCTTTGAGCTCAACCCGGATCATGTGCTGGTTAAACGCACTGCCGATACCAAGGATGAAGCGCAGTTTAAAGAGTGGGTTGAGCTGCTGCTGGATCAGGCGCTGTTCGCTGAACGCGGTACGCTGGAAGATCCGAACCAGTTTATCCGCCGTATGAACCAGTTGCTGGTGTCCTGATAACGCTCATCTGATTGCCGGATAGCGACGCGAAGCATCTTATCCGGCCTACGGGCGAGTACTGTTTGTAGGCCGGATAAGCGCCAGCGCCATCCGGCATTTTTTATAATGCCTTCTCTTTTCTGGATTTCTCTTCGTTAACCGTTTCAGCATCAGGCGGCTTCCTTGAGCGAAATGCGTGATGGTGGTATCGTTTAGCGCTTTTTAAAAAATATCGACAACCTTTGAGGGGATTTTCGTAATGCGTATTATTCTGCTTGGCGCTCCGGGCGCGGGTAAAGGAACTCAGGCTCAGTTCATCATGGAGAAATATGGTATTCCGCAAATCTCCACTGGCGATATGCTGCGCGCCGCAGTGAAATCAGGCTCCGAGTTGGGCAAACAGGCGAAAGATATCATGGACGCCGGTAAACTGGTGACCGATGAACTGGTGATTGCGCTGGTTAAAGAGCGTATCGCCCAGGAAGACTGCCGTAACGGTTTTCTGCTGGACGGTTTCCCGCGCACGATCCCGCAGGCTGACGCGATGAAAGAAGCGGGTATTGTCGTGGATTACGTGCTGGAATTCGACGTACCGGACGAACTGATCGTTGACCGTATTGTGGGCCGTCGCGTACACGCCGCCTCTGGCCGCGTTTACCACGTAAAGTTTAATCCGCCGAAAGTGGAAGGCAAAGATGACGTCACCGGCGAAGATCTGACGACCCGTAAAGACGATCAGGAAGAGACCGTTCGCAAACGTCTGGTGGAATATCATCAGATGACCGCGCCGCTGATTGGCTACTACCAGAAAGAAGCGGAAGCGGGCAACACCAAATACGCTAAAGTTGACGGTACGCAGGCCGTTGCCGACGTGCGCGCAGCGCTGGAAAAAATCCTCGGTTAATTTTTTCGCGTAGTGAAGCACTTATCAGGCCTGCTGTTATCCCGCAAGCCTGATAAGCGTAACGCCATCAGGCAATCGGTGCCGGATGGCGGCCTGAACGCCTTATCCGGCCTACTGGCATCGTTAGCGCCATTCGGCAAATTCTCGTCTTACCTCTCGCAGCAATTAGTTCTTCTTTATCACTTTTCCGCTACAATTATCAACAATTTGAATAGATAAGAGGCGGCAATGCGTCAGACGAAAACCGGTATCCTGCTGGCTAACCTTGGCACGCCAGATGCCCCAACTCCTGAAGCGGTAAAGCGTTACCTGAAACAATTTTTAAGCGACAGACGCGTGGTGGATACTCCTCGTCTGCTGTGGTGGCCGCTGCTGCGTGGCGTTATTTTACCGCTGCGTTTGCCGCGCGTCGCGAAACTCTATCAATCTATCTGGATGGATGGCGGTTCGCCGCTCATGGTATATAGCCGCGAACAGCAACAGGCGCTGGCCGCGCGGTTGCCAGATACGCCCGTCGCGCTGGGGATGAGCTACGGCTCGCCCTCGCTGGAAAGCGCTGTCGATGAACTGTTAGCAAGCGACGTCGACCATATCGTCGTGCTGCCGTTGTACCCGCAATACTCTTGCTCAACGGTGGGCGCAGTCTGGGACGAACTGGGGCGGATACTGGCGCGTAAACGTCGTATTCCCGGTATCTCATTTATTCGCGATTACGCGGATGACGGCGCTTATATCGATGCGCTGGCGAAAAGCGCGCGTGAGTCGTTCGCCAGACACGGCGAGCCGGATGTGCTTCTGCTCTCTTATCACGGCATTCCACAACGTTATGCGGATGAAGGCGATGACTACCCGCAGCGCTGTCGCGATACCACGCGCGAACTGGTTTCCGCATTGGGACTGCCGCCGGAAAAGGTAATGATGACGTTCCAGTCGCGCTTTGGCCGTGAACCGTGGCTGACGCCGTACACCGATGAAACGCTAAAAATGTTGGGTGAAAAGGGGACGGGCCATATTCAGGTCATGTGTCCGGGGTTTGCCGCGGATTGTCTGGAGACGCTGGAAGAGATAGCGGAACAGAATCGCGAGATTTTCCTTGAAGCGGGCGGTAAAAAATATGCGTACATTCCGGCGCTGAACGCGACGCCGGAACATATTGATATGATGCTGAAACTCACGGCGCCGTACCGTTAACGCGGCGTCTTCATCCTCGCCATAAAGAAGCGTGCGCCGTCCTGCAAGGCATCGTCGGCGATTGTCATCATTCGCGAATAGTGCAGAAAGGCGTGCAGCGTGCCGGGATACATTTTGTATTCGCAGGGCTGTTGGTGCGCCTGTAATGTCTGGTGCAGCAAGCGGCTGTCATCAATGAGCGGATCAAACTCCGCGCTGGCAATAAAGCAGGGCGGCACATCGCGCGTGAGATCGTTATTAAACAGACAATACCAGGGCGATTCCCGATCTTCATCGTTACGCAGATAGGCCTTTTCGTACATGTCCAGATCTTCACGCGTCAGGCCGTCCCATGCGCCGCCGAACAGACGGCGGCTTACCGAGTCCTGCAACCCATACAGCCCATACCACAACAGAATCGCGATAAGGTTACCGCAGCGAATGTGCTTATCACGTAGCCAGAGCGCGCTGGCAAGCGCCAGCATGGCGCCTGCGGAATCCCCGGCGAAACCGATTTTCTCCACGTTGAGCGAGTATTCATCGGCATGTTGAGAGAAGTAGCTGCATACCGCGACGGTTTCTTCAATGGCCTGCGGATAACGCGCTTGTGGCGACAGCGAATAATCAATACCGATCACGGTACAGCCGGTATAACGCGCCAGCAGACGCATTATCCGGTCATGCGTATCCAGATTACCGAGGATAAATCCGCCGCCGTGCAGATAGTATAAGGTGGCCTGGCTGGTCGGCTGCGGCGAGTAGAGCCGGGTTGTTACATCGCCATAAGGCGTAGGGACGGCGCAGGTGCGGGTGGTCATGGACGGCGCGTCGGCATTCCAGAAACGGCGCTCAAGAAGATAATACTGACGCTGGGTCTCAATATCGCCATCGGCAGGCCAGGGGGGAAGGCCTGGTTGCTGGAAGTTTACGACGGCTTTCATTTCGTCTGACAGTCGGGTGAGTACGGGAATTTTATTTTCCGGCTTCATAAAACGCTCCTTGTGAAAGTGAACCATTGTAAAAAACGCGGCTGGAGAAACTGCGATCTCGTCGTCCGATATTGAAACGCCATCGTCCGTCGCGCGCAGCAGGGGGAATGTGCTACCATGCAGCGCTCCGTTATTCATCCGTAAGCACAATCATGAAATTTCCCGGTAAACGTAAATCCAAACACTATTTTCCCGTCAATGCGCGTGACCCGTTGTTGCAACAAATTCAGCCAGAACAGGAAACCAACGCCTCCTGGGTCGTCGGTATCGACCAGACGTTGGTGGATATTGAGGCGAAAGTGGATGACGATTTTATTACACGCTATGGATTAAGCGCCGGGCATTCTCTGGTGATAGAAGACGAGGTGGCGGAGAAGCTGTATCAGGAACTGACGCGGGAAAATCTGATCACCCATCAGTTTGCTGGCGGCACCATAGGCAATACGATGCACAATTACTCGGTACTGGCGGATGACTGTTCGGTGTTACTGGGCGTGATGTGCAGCAACATTGAGATTGGCAGCTACGCTTATCGCTACCTGTGTAATACTTCCAGCCGTACCGACCTGAATTATCTGCAAGCGGTAGATGGCCCGATTGGCCGCTGTTTCACGCTGATTGGCGAATCCGGCGAGCGTACCTTCGCTATCAGCCCCGGCCATATGAATCAGTTACGGGCGGAAAGTATTCCGGAAGCGGTGATCGCTGGCGCTTCCGCGCTGGTGTTGACCTCATATCTGGTGCGCTGTAAGCCTGGCGAACCGATGCCTGACGCGACGATGAAAGCGATCGAATACGCGAAAAAGCATAACGTGCCGGTTGTCATGACGCTGGGCACCAAATTTGTGATCGCCGATAATCCGCAGTGGTGGCAGGCGTTTCTCAAAGAGAATGTCTCGATTCTGGCAATGAATGAAGAAGAAGCGGAAGCGCTGACCGGCGAAAACGACCCGCTGCTGGCGGCGGATAAGGCGCTGGACTGGGTCGACCTGGTGTTATGCACCGCCGGGCCGATAGGGTTATATATGGCGGGCTTCACCGAAGAGGAAGCAAAACGTAAAACCCAGCATCCGCTGCTACCGGGAGCTATTGCTGAATTTAACCAGTATGAATTTAGCCGGGCAATGCGCCATAAAGATTGTATTAATCCGCTGCGCGTTTATTCGCATATTGCGCCGTATATGGGCGGGCCGGAAAAAATCATGAACACCAACGGCGCGGGCGATGGCGCGCTGGCGGCGCTGCTGCACGATATTACGGCGAACAGTTACCATCGTAGCAACGTACCGAACTCCAGTAAGCACAAATTTACCTGGCTGACCTATTCGTCGCTGGCGCAGGTGTGTAAATATGCTAACCGTGTCAGTTATCAGGTACTGAACCAGCATTCTCCGCGTCTGACACGCGGGCTGCCGGAACGTGAGGACAGCCTGGAAGAGTCGTACTGGGATCGCTAATCTGGCTTGCCCGATGGCGCTGCGCGCATCGGGCCGTCCGGCAAACCCTTAACTGGCGACGACTTCACCCGCGGGCGGCGTTTCAAGCAGTTCCAGCATCGCCCGGGCAATTTCTCGCTCGCCCATCACTACCTGATTGGCTCCCCGCTCGGTAATATATTTCACTTCATCATCATAGTGCGCGCGGGCGATTATCTCGATATCAGGACTTTTTTCCCGCGCTGAGGCGACAATCTCACCGGCTTCGTAACCGTTGGGGATGGTCAATAACAGCCAGCGGGCGCAGTCCAGATGCGCCAGATTCATGATTTCTTCGTTAGCGGCGTTGCCCAGTACGGCGCGAATCCCGCGTTCGCGCAGTTCATCCACGCGGGTACGGGACGTTTCGATAACCACCAGCGGAATCCCCGCCGCCAGTAATTTTTCTCCCAGCAGACTGCCTACGCGGCCAAAACCCACCAGCAGGGCATGATTACAGATATCCACCGGAATTTGCTTCTCTTCTTCGATAGCCTCTTCCAGAGTTTGCTCTTCCAGCGTTTCGGTTTTCGCCAGATACTTCTCCAGCAGGGTAAACAGTACGGGATTAAGCATAATCGACAAAATAGCGCCTGCCAGCACCAGGTTCTGTCCCGCTTGCGGCAGCAGATTGAGCGCCATGCCGAGTCCGGCGAGAATAAAGGCGAATTCGCCGATTTGCGCCAGGCTGGCGGCAATGGTCAGCGCGGTTCGCGGCGAGTGGCCGAACATACGCACCAGGAAAAACGCAGCGATCGATTTACCAAAGACGATAATGGCAAGCGTCGCCAACACCGCCAGCGGCTGTTGGATCAAGACTAACGGATCGAACAACATGCCGACGGAAACAAAAAACAGGACGGCAAAGGCGTCGCGCAGCGGCAACGTATCGTGCGCCGCCCGGTGACTCAGTTCCGACTCATTAAGCACCATTCCAGCGAAGAACGCGCCCAGCGCAAAAGAGACGTCAAACAGCTCTACCGCGCCAAACGCAATGCCTAACGCCAGCGCCAGTACGGAAAGGGTAAATAACTCGCGCGAGCCGGTGGCGGCGCTGCGGGCCATAATCCACGGCACCAGGCGGCGTCCGACCAGCATCATGATGGCGATAAACGCCACCACTTTACCAATGGTTATCCCCATATCGACTGTCAGCGAGGCTATGCCGACATCGCCTTTTTCCACCATGCCGGCAACGGCGGGCAGCAAGACCAGCGTCAGCACCATCACCAGATCTTCGACAATCAGCCAGCCGATGGCGATTTGCCCGCGCTGGCTATCAAGGAGTTGTCGCTCCTCAAGCGCGCGCAGCAGGACGACGGTACTGGCGGTAGACAGACAGAGCCCAAAAACGATGCCGGTCATTAATGACCATCCCAGCACGGCGGAAAGCGCCATACCCAACAGCGTCGCCACCGCTATCTGAGCGACAGCGCCGGGAATGGCGATAGACTTTACCGCCATCAAATCCTTCAGCGAAAAATGCAGCCCGACGCCGAACATCAATAGAATCACGCCGAGCTCCGCCAGCTCCGGTGCCAGTTTGGTATCCGCAACAAAACCCGGGGTAAAAGGTCCCGCCAGAACGCCCGCTAACAGATATCCCACCAGTGGAGAAATACGCAATTTGTTGGCAATCATGCCGAGAATAAAAGCGAGCACAAGGCCGCCGACAATGGTGGTGATAAGCGGGGTAGCGTGATGCATTCCGTCTCCTTTGGTTGCTGGACTCCAAAACTCCGGGTAATAGTTTATGACAATTTCAATCAGGATGTTTATAAAAAATGGTTGTGTTTTATAAAAAAATACAATCTGACGGTAAAAAGAGCACGGAACGGAAAAGGGATAAGTATGGGATAGGCAAAGCATGATGGCATCGGGATGTACAGGCGGTTAAAGCGTACCTTTAACCGCCATAAAATCACGCTTTATGTCGATTATCAGGTAAGAATATGGTCAGTATCCCCAGAAGCGGCAGGAAAGCACATATTTTATAAACTAAATAGATACTGGTATGGTCGGCAATCAGCCCCAGCACCGCTGCGCCCAAGCCTCCCATCCCGAAGGCAAACCCGAAAAACAGGCCGGAAACCATACCGATGCGTCCTGGCAGCAACTCCTGGGCATACACCAGAATGGCGGAAAACGCCGACGCGAGAATAAAGCCGATAATCACCGTTAAAATCCCCGTCCAGTACAGCGTGGCGTAGGGTAAAACAAGGGTAAACGGCGCGACGCCGAGAATAGAGCCCCAAATCACATATTTCCTGCCGATTTTATCGCCCACCGGCCCGCCGATTACCGTCCCGGCAGCCACCGCAAACAGGAAGGCAAACAGATGGAGCTGCGCGTTTTGTATTGATAATCCGAATTTTTGCATCAGATAAAAGGTGTAGTAGCTACTGATGCTCGCCATATAAAAATATTTCGAGAAAATGAGTAGCAATAACACGCTGACCGCCAGCACGACTTTATTGCGCGGCAGCGGGTTAGCGATTATCGCTTTTGGCTTGCCTTTCGCTATCCGGTGCTGGGCTGCATACCAGCGGCTGATCTGCGCCAGCACCACGATCGCCAGCAGCGCGGCCAGCACAAACCAGGCGACATTCCCTTTGCCATAGGGCGCGATAATCACGGCGGCCAGCAGCGGGCCCAATGAACTGCCGAAGTTACCGCCGACCTGGAAGATAGACTGCGCCAGACCATGACGTCCGCCGGAGGCCATGCGCGCCACGCGGGACGATTCCGGGTGAAAAACGGACGAGCCGGTACCCACCAGCGCCGCAGCGAGCAATACGCCGCCAAAACTTCCCGCCATTGCCAGCAGTACCAGCCCGCTCAGGGTAAAACACATGCCGACAGGCAGCGACCACGGCATGGGATATTTATCCGTCCAGTAGCCGACGACCGGTTGCAGCAGCGATGAGGCGAGCTGGAACGTCAGGGTGATCAAACCTATCTGGACGAAAGTCAGCGAAAACTCTGCCTGCAACAGGGGATAAATGGCTAAGATTAGCGACTGGATCATATCGTTCAGCAGATGGGAAAGACTGATCGCGCCCAAAATACCAAACGAAGTACGTGCTTTAGCGGCCGCTGCGGGCGCGCCGGCTAACGGCTGGGTTGGTTCACTCATGGCCATAGAAAGTCACTTAAATTTTATGCGATGTTGGAGATAGTAGGATGTGTAATTATTACTTGCCTAACATACCTGTGAAATGTGTTTGAAGGAAGTCTCAATTCTGAAAACATATTTGTCTATTATTGCAAGGAAAGGTAATTTCTGCGGTTGATATTGAGTCAGGGAGAGAAAGATGAAATTTTTGAAACGGGGTGTGGCGCTGGCGTTACTGGCGGCGTTCGCGCTGACGACTCAGCCTGCACAGGCTTACGAAAAAGATAAAACCTATAAAATTACTATCCTGCATACCAACGATCACCACGGTCACTTCTGGCGCAGCGAATATGGCGAATATGGTCTGGCGGCGCAAAAAACGCTGGTGGACAGTATCCGTAAAGAGGTGGCGCAAGAGGGGGGAAGCGTCCTGTTGTTATCCGGCGGCGACATTAATACCGGGGTGCCGGAATCCGATCTCCAGGATGCGGAGCCCGATTCCCGCGGGATGAATCTGATTGGCTACGACGCTATGGCCGTCGGTAATCATGAATTTGATAATCCGCTCACCGTATTGCGCCAGCAGGAAAAGTGGGCGAAGTTTCCCTTTCTTTCCGCCAATATTTATCAAAAAAGTACCGGCGAGCGTCTGTTTAAGCCGTGGGCTATTTTTACACGCCAGGATATAAAAATCGCGGTAATCGGCTTAACCACCGATGACACGGCGAAAATAGGCAACCCGGAATATTTCACCGATATTGAGTTTCGTAAACCTGCTGAAGAAGCAAAGGTGGTGATTCAGGAACTTAATATGAATGAAAAACCGGACGTGATTATCGCGACCACGCATATGGGACATTATGACAACGGCGATCACGGTTCGAACGCGCCGGGCGACGTTGAGATGGCGCGTAGCCTGCCTGCCGGTTCGTTGGCGATGATTGTGGGCGGTCACTCACAAGATCCGGTATGTATGGCGTCGGAAAATAAAAAACAGGTGAATTACGTACCGGGAACGCCCTGCGCGCCGGATAAGCAAAATGGTATCTGGATCGTGCAGGCGCATGAGTGGGGTAAATATGTGGGCCGCGCGGATTTCGAATTCCGTAACGGCGAGATGAAAATGGTTAACTACCAGCTTATTCCGGTAAATCTCAAGAAAAAAGTGACCTGGGATAACGGGAAAAGCGAGCGTGTACTTTACACGCCGGAAATCGCCGAAAATCCGCAAATGCTCTCGTTATTAACGCCGTTCCAGAATAAAGGTAAAGCGCAACTGGAGGTGAAAATTGGTAGCGTGAATGGCCTTCTTGAAGGCGATCGCAGTAAGGTCAGATTTGTCCAGACCAATATGGGACGGGTGATTCTGGCTGCGCAGATCGCGCGCACCGGCGCCGATTTTGGCGTGATGAGCGGCGGCGGTATTCGCGACTCGATTGAGGCGGGAGATATTACCTATAAAAGCGTGCTCAAGGTACAGCCGTTCGGCAACATTGTGGTGTATGCCGATATGAGCGGCAAAGAGGTGGTTGATTATCTCACCGCCGTAGCACAGATGAAACCGGACTCCGGCGCCTATCCACAGTTCGCCAATGTGAGCTTTGTCGCCAAAGAGGGCAAGCTCACCGATCTGAAAATCAAAGGCGAGCCTGTTGATCCGGCTAAAACCTATCGCATGGCGACGCTGAGTTTCAACGCCACGGGCGGCGATGGTTATCCGCGCATCGATAACAAACCGGGATACGTGAATACCGGGTTTATTGACGCGGAAGTGCTGAAAGAGTTTATTCAGCAGAATTCACCGCTGGATGCGGCGGCGTTTACGCCAAATGGCGAGGTGAGCTGGCTGTAGCGGTACGGATAGCCATCACTGCCTGATGGCGCGCAGCCTTAAGGCCTACGGATTATGTCTGCTGTAGGCCGGATAAGGCGTTTGCGCCGCTATCCGGCAATGTATTTTACGCAGGCTTAATCCCGACGCGCGATATCAGCGAATTTAGCACCCAGTATGGCGGCCAAATCGTCAGCCGCCAGTTCAATATCCAGCCCGCGTTTACCACCGGAAACATAAATAGTGGCAAACGTGCGGGCTGGCGCGTCAATCAGCGTAGGCAGCCGTTTCTTCTGTCCCAGCGGACTGATCCCGCCGACCAGATATCCCGTGGTGCGTTGCGCCACCATCGGGTCGGCCATATCGACCTTTTTCGCGCCCAGAGCTTTGGCGACTTTTTTCAAATCCAGCTGCCCGGCTACAGGCGTCACAGCGACGGCCAGTTGCTTCATATCGCCATTCACGGCAACCAAAAGCGTTTTATACACCTGATCGGCGTTTAGCCCGAGCTTACGCACCACTTCATCGCCAAAGTTAGTTTCATTCGGATCGTGATCGTAGGTGTGAATGTTAAACGGAATCTTGTTTTTTTCGAGTAACTTAACTGCGGGTGTCATAACGTTCCTTCTTACTACAGACGTGATTTGCCATCAGCATACGCCCGAAAGCGGACTAAAAAATAGTATAATCTTGTGCATTAGGTCTTGGCAGTTGCGGCAACTTTGAGCGACAATCTGAAGATCCGAAGCGAAAGCGTCGGGATAATAATAACGATGAAATTCCTCTTTGACGGGCCAATAGCGATATTGGCCATTTTTTTATTTCAATATTTGCGGTAGGTTGCCTTCGCCGTACAGATGTAGCGCCCCTACGGCTACCACGTAGCGTCCCGGCGGCAGTGCCAGCAGCGCGTCGCGCCAGGCTTCATTGCGTTTCACCATCAGTACATCATACAGCGGCTGGCTAAACGTTCTGGGGAGCGAAGCGCCGACGCTGGTCGGCGGCTGTTCAAGCCACCAGCCGATCATCACCTGCAAAAGCCGTGCGTTGGTGTGCCAGTGCGTCAGCGTGTCGTCGAGCAGCGCCATCCCGCCATCGGGCAGATCGCATAGTAGTTCGAGCTGGTGTTTCGCCCCTTCCAGCTCTTGCACCGGCAGCGACATTTCGCGGGCAGCCTGTAATAGCTGATAATCAATGCCATAGTCCGGGCGCAATCCCAGCCGTTGCGCCTGCGTGGCCTGTAGCACCATAGCTATCTGCCATAAAGGTTGATTATCAAAATGGATCAGCGGCATACCCAACTCACTGACCCGTTTTTCCAGTGCGCTTAGCTGCCCGGCGCTGAGACGTTCGACCAACGGCGGGCATTTGGGGAGATTGCTGAATGGCGTTTCATTACCAGAAATATCCGCTTCAACGACCAGCGCATCGGCCTGGCGTAGCTTTTTCACCAGCTTTGCTGGAAGAGGAGCCATATCGCGCGTTCCCATATGGATACTGCCAACCAGATGCAGATGACGACCACCGGGCAGGGAGAGATCGATAGCAGGCCAACTATTTGGGGTACCACGCAGCGCGCGCCATAAACGTTTAAGTTGATTTAATAGCTCCATACGCGCTCCCTTTGAAAAAGCTCATGCTAGCGCGTTGGAGAAAAGGGCGCAATGCGCCCTGACGGGACGTCAACGATCGGTCGGGTTATTCGCTACCGTCGAGATAGGCCGTTCTGGCGATGGTCATTTCAAGCTGGCATTTATAAATACTGATGCGCTTTTCAGCAGGTATGGCCTCGGATTTTGCATCGCTAAGTTTGCCGCACTGCTGCTCTTTTTGGGTCACCCAGACTCGCTGCTCTTGTTTTAATGCCGTTCGGGCAGAGGCGGGTAGCGATTTCCAGACCTGATTAAGCTCGCGATCTCTACTCTCAAATTTCTTTGCTGCGATTTCAATCAGTGAGTTATTTTTTTCTTTATAATGCTATCACCAGATACCGTCATTCTTGCCATTACATAAATAGACCGCGCCAATTTATCGATTTTCTGCACAGGGGTGACAACAATATCTTTGTTGTTGTCTGCTAGCTGAATATTGTAGTTAACCTGTTTCCAGGTCACCGTATTGTTTATTACCTGTCCATCCCCTTGTGAAATATAGAATAGAGTATTTGGTAAGTCTTTCATTAATTTAAACAATGGCTGAGGAATACTCATGGCGACGGTAGCCGAGCAAGTTCGTAGGTTGGCATTTTCTGGTTGAGGGTTCTGCGTGATTACATCACTGAATTGAACAGGAATAGCCCGGAGTTGCTGCTCGTATTGAGTCTGGGGGATATCGAAGAAAAGCGTGGAGGGCTCTTTAATATAGTCTTGCTGTAAACGACCTAATGCTTCATTGTAAATCCATTCTTTTGCCGCCGTGACTGCATTATCGTTGCCACATTTTAACTCTGGAGTGGAATCAAATAACCCTGCATAACTGACGGCGGGAGAAAGCAGGAAAAGAAGCGGAACTGCTTTTCTAAACATAAATAACACATCCTTATGATTCAAAAAAACATTATAAAATGTTGTTTTTTATTTTTCTACAGGATGTGCGGTTAAATTTTTATATATTGATACGGTAAATTACTGATGGCTTAATAATATATCAGGCAGCTGATGCTGCCTGATAGAGACTTTTTACGCTTTCGGTTTAAAGCGTAATAGCCGGTTGGCATTGCTTACGACGGTAATGGAAGACAGCGCCATTGCCGCGCCCGCTACTACCGGGTTTAACAAGGTACCGGTAAACGGCCACAGAATACCGGCGGCCACCGGGATACCAATGCTGTTGTAGATAAATGCGCCAAGCAGGTTTTGCTTCATATTGCGCAACGTCGCGCGCGAAATGGCCAGCGCATCCGCCACGCCCATCAGACTATGGCGCATCAGCGTAATCGCCGCGGTTTCAATCGCCACATCGCTGCCGCCGCCCATCGCGATACCGACGTCCGCCTGCGCCAGCGCGGGCGCATCGTTGATACCATCGCCGACCATCGCAACCTGACGACCCTGGCTTTGCAGACGTTTAATCGCATCGGCTTTGCCATCCGGCAGAACGCCCGCAATCACTTCATCAATACCCGCTTCTTTGGCAATCGCGTTAGCCGTCGTTGGGTTATCCCCGGTGAGCATTACCAGACGGTATCCGGCGTTGTGCAGGCGTTCAAGCGCGGCAATACTATCGCTGCGCAATGGATCGCGTACCGCCAGTAACGCCGCCGCTTTACCGTCAATCGCCAGCAGGACCGGAGTCGAGCCTTGCGAGGCCTGCGCGGTGATTTCCGCCGTCATGTCATCCGTGGCGACGTGCTGTTCGTTCAGCAACGCCTGGTTCCCCAGAAGCAGTTGATGACCTTCCGCTTCACCGCTGACGCCCAGTCCGCGCAGCGTTCTGAAACCGTTCACCTGCGGCAGTTTATCATCGCCGGCTTTTTCCAGAATCGCATGGGCCAGCGGGTGGCTGGAGCCTTGTTCGAGCGCGGCAGCCAGACGTAATGCCTGAGCTTCCTCAACGCCGTTAAAGGTTTTTATCGCCACCACTTGCGGCTTGCCTTCCGTCAGCGTCCCGGTTTTATCAAAAACGAGGGTATCCAACGTACTGGCGCGTTGCAGGGCATCGGCGTCGCGTACCAGCACGCTGAATTCGGCCGCGCGGCCTACGCCGGAAATAATCGACATTGGCGTCGCCAGGCCTAATGCGCAAGGGCAGGCGATAATCAGTACGGTGGTGGCGATGACCAGCGTATAAACAATTTGCGGCGCCGGCCCGAAGAAATACCAGATAGCGGCGCTGAACAGCGCAATGGCCACGACGACGGGAACGAATACCGCGGAGATTTTATCGGCCAGTTGGCCAATTTCCGGTTTACTGCTCTGCGCCTGGCGTACCATGCGAATAATGCGTGACAGCGTGGTATGACTGCCCACCGCGCTGGCGCGGAACAGGACGCTGCCGTCCTGGACGACGGTGCCGGCATGAACGCTGTCGCCTTCGCCTTTTTGCTGCGGAATGGGTTCGCCGGTCAGCATGGCTTCATCAAGCCACGCTTCGCCCTGGGTAATTTCGCCATCCACCGGCACGCGATCGCCGGTAGTGAGCCGCAGCAGCATCCCTGGCTGAACGTCCGCCAGCGGGACGCTTTTTTCGCCGTCTTCTGTCACGACGCGTGCGGTGGGCGGGGTGAGATCGAGTAATTTTTCCAGCGCTTTTGAGGAACGCTGACGGGCGCGCGCTTCCAGCATGTGTCCGAGATTAATCAGACCGATAATCATCGCGCTGGCTTCGTAATAGAGGTGCCGTGCTTCCATCGGGAACCACTGCGGCCACAGGTTGACGCTCATGGAGTAGAGCCAGGCGACCCCGGTGCCGAGCGCCACCAGCGTATCCATCGTCGCCGTGCCGTTCAGCAGGCTTTTCCACGCGTTACGGTAAAAGTGACCGCCCGCAAAGACCATCACCGCAAGCGTGATCAGGCCAATAGCCAGCCACAGGCTGCGGTTGTCGCCGGTCACCATCATGTTATCGCCGATCATCCCCCAGACCATGACCGGTATACCGACCGCTAGGGCAACGATGGCCTGCCAGCGAAAACGTTTCATGGTGGCGATGGCGGTTTCCTGCTGGCGCTCGCGGCGTTTGATGTCATCTTCAATCGCCTCTGCGCCGTAGCCGGCTTTTTCCACCGCCTGCACTAAATCAGCGGCGGACGCGCTGCCCATCACCAGCGCAGTGCGTTCCGCCAGGTTTACCCGTGCCTGCGTGACGCCCGGTACGCTTTGTAGCGCATGTTGTACGCGGGTGACACAACTGGCGCAGCTCATGCCGCTTAACAGCAACTGTTGGCTTTCTTCATCGGCCGTCGCTACCGGAAGCTCATGAGGAACCGCTGCCAGTGCTTCCGACGGGATTGATGACTCCGTCAGCGGTTTAGCCTTTGGGTGGCTTAACGTCGCGCCATACCCGGCTTGTTTGATGGTTTCAATTAACGCGTCCGCACTGGCGGTACCGGTAACGTGCGCTTCGGTTACGGTAACGTCCGCCAGCTCAACATCCGGACGTTGTTCAAGACTTTCTTTCACGCGTTTAACGCAATGACCGCAGGACAAACCGTCCAGGGTCAGGTCGATAGTTTGAGACATAGTAAAAACTCCTTTATGATTGGTCATCAATTCATTGACCTTAGTAATCGTAGTGACTCACTGTGATAAAGGTTAAACCTTCCAGCAAGGTTAAGGTCAAGGGGGAAATATGAATATTAGCGATGTGGCGAAAAAAACCGGTTTAACCAGCAAAGCCATTCGGTTTTATGAAGAGAAAGGGCTGGTGACGCCGCCATTACGTAGCGAAAATGGTTATCGCACCTACACGCAGAAGCATTTAAACGAGCTGACGTTGCTGCGACAGGCGAGGCAGGTGGGGTTTAATCTGGAAGAGTGTGGCGAACTGGTCAATCTGTTTAACGATCCGCGACGCCATAGCGCAGATGTGAAAAAGCGGACGCTGGAAAAGGTCGCGGAGATCGAGCGCCATATCAGCGAGCTGCAATCAATGCGCGATCAACTGCTGGCGCTGGCGGAGAGTTGTCCCGGCGATGACCGCGCCGACTGCCCGATTATTGATAATCTTTCCGGCTGCTGTCATCACAAGGCGCAAAAGCCACGTTGATTAAACGGCACGAATGCGTAAGGTGATGCCTTCCACGGCGATCACTTCGACATGCGTACCTGCGCGCAGGTCTTCGTCAGCGCATACCGGCCACGAGCTGTCGCCGACACGCATATGACCCCGTCCGTTAACTAACGCGGCATCAAGCATAAATCGGCGGCCTACCAGTTGTTGTCCGCGTTGGTTAAGGCGGCTGTCGGTCGGCTTCTGCTCCCGCACGCGACGCGCCAGCCAGCGCCACCAAAGCCAGGCCGCCAGCAACGTTAAGGCCGCAAACAGCACGCCCTGCCATTCCCAGCCGAGCGGTAAGAGCCAGACGGTTAAGCCGGTAATCACTGCCGCCACGCCGCTCCACAGCAAATAGCCGTTACCGCCGAGCATTTCCGCAGCCAACAACAGGCCGCCGAGGCTAAGCCAGAAGATATGCGGATGTACCAGAATCATCGCTATCATGCTTTTTTCCGTTCGCTGGCGCTGTCCTTAACCAGCTCGCTGATCCCGGCGATAGCGCCCATCAGACTGCTGGCATCCAGCGGCATCATGACCACTTTGCTGTTATTCGCCGAGCCGATTTGCTGTAACGCTTCGGTGTATTTCTGCGCCACGAAGTAGTTTATCGCCTGAATATCCCCGGCGGCGATGGCTTCAGACACCATCTGCGTAGCGCGGGCTTCCGCTTCGGCGGAACGTTCGCGCGCTTCCGCCTGCAGGAAAGCGGACTGACGTTCGCCTTCGGCTTTCAGAATCTGCGACTGTTTTTCCCCCTCGGCTTTCAGGATTTCCGCCTGACGTACCCCTTCGGCCTCAAGGATATAGGCGCGTTTGGTACGTTCCGCTTTCATCTGGGCGTTCATCGAGGAGATCAATTCCGCGGGCGGGCGGACATCGCGAATTTCGATACGGGTAACTTTAATTCCCCACGGGTTGGTGGCTTCATCGACAATATGCAGCAGCCGCGTGTTGATGCTGTCGCGCTGGGAGAGCATTTCATCCAGCTCCATCGAACCGAGCACCGTACGGATATTGGTCATGGTCAGGTTAATGATCGCCAGTTCCAGGTTACTGACTTCATAGGCGGCGCGCGGCGCATCGATAACCTGAATAAAACAGACCGCATCGATAGTGACGTTGGCGTTATCTTTTGAGATCACCTCCTGCGACGGAATATCCAGCACTTGCTCCATCATATTGATCTTGCGGCCAATTCTGTCCATAAACGGTACAACAAGGCTTAATCCCGGCTGCAGGGTTTTGGTGTAACGTCCAAAGCGCTCCACCGTCCACTGGTATCCCTGCGGAACGATTTTGACGCCCGCGCCGACGATCACCAGCGCGACGAAAATGAGAATAGGGATAAGAATGAGCATAGCTAAACCTCCTGTTGCGTTGTCCATAAACCGATTTTGCTGACGAATTAAGCGAATTATACCTGATTCAGTAAAGCATGTTCCCCCCTTATTAATTACAGGGATACACTATCGCTATAAAAATATGAACAATGGATGCGCAATAAATGACAGAACGTAGCATGTTGCTTGAGTTAAAGCAGGTCGGTTACCGGACTGCGACGACAAAAATAGTGAATAACATCAGTTTTACGCTGCAACGCGGCGAATTTAAGTTAATTACCGGTCCTTCTGGCTGCGGAAAAAGTACGTTGTTGAAAATGGTGGCCTCGTTAATAAGCCCTGATATCGGCGTGATTCTTTTTGAGGGGCAGGATATTACTACTCTGAGTCCGGAAGCCTATCGCCAGCAGGTTTCTTATTGCGCTCAGACGCCAGCGCTATTTGGCGATACGGTTTACGATAACCTGATTTTTCCCTGGCAAATTCGCCATCAGCGTCCGCAGCCGACAGCCTTCGCAGACGATCTGGCGCGTTTTGAACTGCCGGAGACGATTCTGCAAAAACCGATTGCCGCGCTTTCCGGCGGGGAAAAACAGCGTATTGCTCTAATTCGTAATCTACAGTTTCTGCCGAAAATACTGTTACTCGACGAAATAACCAGTGCGCTGGATGAACATAACAAACGGAATGTAAATGATATTATTCATCGCTATGTTCGCGATAAGCAGGTCGCTGTCTTGTGGGTAACGCATGATAAAGATGAAATTCAACACGCGGATAAGGTGATAACGTTAACGCCATCTGCCGGAGAGATGCAGGAGGCGCGTTATGAACGAGCATAATATTACCAATACCTCGCTGGCGTTATCGATGCTGCTGGTGGTGGTCGCGATGCTCATCAGTCACAAGGAAAAGCTGGCGCTGGAAAAAGATATTCTGTGGAGCGTATGCCGGGCGGTGATACAGCTCATTATTGTCGGCTATGTACTGAAATACATCTTTGGCGTTAATCATGCCGCCCTGACGCTGCTGATGGTGCTGTTCATCTGTTTTAACGCCGCATGGAATGCGCAAAAGCGCAGTAAATATATCGATAAGGCATTTCTCTCCTCGTTTATCGCCATCACCGCCGGCGCCGGGCTAACGCTGACGGTACTGGTGCTTACCGGTTCGATTGAATTTGCGCCGATGCAGGTGATTCCCATCGCTGGCATGGTCGCCGGTAATGCGATGGTAGCGGTAGGGCTGTGCTACAACCAACTGGGGCTGCGTTTTCATAGCGAGCAGCAGCAAATCCAGGAAAAATTAAGTTTGGGCGCAACGCCGAAAATGGCCTCCGCCGGGCTTATCCGCGATAGTATCCGCGCATCGCTTATCCCGACGATCGACTCGGCAAAGACCGTTGGGCTGGTGAGCCTGCCGGGGATGATGTCCGGGCTGATTTTTGCCGGGATCGATCCGGTAAAAGCGATTAAATATCAAATTATGGTAACGTTTATGCTGTTGTCGACAGCCAGCCTGTCTACCATCATTGCCTGCTATTTAACCTACCGGAAGTTCTATAATTCGCGTCATCAGTTGGTAGTAATGCCGCTCAAGAAATCATGATAGTTGCCGGATGATGGCGCAAGCGCCTTATCCGGCCTGAGGACGACAGGTAGGCCAGATAAGCTCGCCATCAGGCAAGAGAGGATTAATACAGTAGCGCGTACAACTGGCGGCGGTATTTCGACGCCAGCGCATCGCCGGTGCCGAGCGCGGCAAGGATCTCCTGGAAGGTTTTGCGCGTCTGTCCCTCGGCGGCGGTAAGATCTTTTCTCAGATGGCTGAACAGCAATTCCAGTGCTTCTTCATTACGTCCGACCTGGTGCAACTGCAATGCCAGTTGCGTTGCCAAAGCCGCATCCTGCGGATTGTCCGCGACTTGCTGCTGAAGTTGCTGAATTTCCGGCGTATCCGCCGCCTGTTTAAGCAGTTCGATCTGCGCAACCAGCCCCTGATAACGGGTATCCTGATCCTGTAGCGGTATAGTTTTTAACACCGCTTCGGCCTCTTCAGAGCGGTTCAGCGCAATTTGCGCTTCCGCCAGTAACAGGCCAATCTCACTGTTCTGCGAAGAGAGCTGCCAGGCGTCTTTGAGCAACGGCAGCGCGTCAATGTAGTTGCCCTCCTGCATTAACTGCATCGCTTGTTGCGCCTTTAGCTCTTCTTCGCGCGGCAGTACTTTATCCAGCAGAGCGCGGATCGCCTCTTCCGGCTGCGGTCCCTGGAAACCATCGACCGGTTGGCCATTCTGGAACAGATAGACTGTCGGGATGGCACGCAGCCCAAACTGAGCGGCGATCATCTGTTCGGCGTCGCAGTCCAGCTTTGCCAGAATAAACTGACCGTGGTACTGGGCAGCCAGACTTTCCAGCACTGGCGTTAATTGCAGACAGTGTTGGCTGCGTTCAGACCAGAAATAGAACAGTACCGGCGTGGTCATGGACTGCTCTAAGGTCTGCTGCAGGTTGGATTCATTAATATTGACAATGTTCTGTACGGACATGGCGTCGCTCTCTTTTGTCTGTGTCACGTTTACATGGGGGCTGACGGGCGCGCTTCAACTCAGCTTTGTAAAATTTTATCCAGCATCCGGCCCGGCAATATGCGTTTCAGCGCCATCACCGCCCAGGTGACCAGCGTAACGGGATAGCGCAGCCTGGGTTTATCGCTTGCAAAAGCATGACGTACTTTCGCTACTACCGCGTCAGGATCGCGGGTGAAACGTGCGGCGATGCCGGGATTTTCTACCGGTTTATCACGCTGCGTCTGGTTAACGTTATCGGTAAAACGGGTACGAATCGGCCCCGGTTCTATCAGGCTCACTTTAATGCCTGTGTGCCGTAGCTCCATACGTAGCGCGTCAGACCAGGCTTCGAGCGCATATTTGCTGGCGGCGTAAGCGCCGCGCCCTGGGGTGGAAATCAGCCCCATTACCGATGAGGTCATCACAATGCGTCCTTCGCCATGCGGCAACATGGCGGGAAGTAAGCGCATAGTAAGCTGATGCGCACCGAAGAAATTACTGGAAAACTGTTGCTCCATCTGCTCACGGCTGATGGTGGAAAGGGGGCCATATACGCCGTAGCCGGCATTGTTAAAGATCCCATACAGACGATTATCGGTCAGGGCGATCACTTCATCGGCGGCACGATCCACGCTTTCAGGGGAGTCGAGATCGATCAACACGCCGGTAAATCCCATACTGTTCATCCGGGCGACATCATCAGGTTTGCGGCAGCCCGCCAGGATTTGAAAGCCCTGGCGTTTAAGCTCAAGCGCGCTGTCCAGACCGATTCCGCTGGAACATCCTGTTATTAAGACCGATTTTTGCATAACTTTACCTGTCAGGATCTCCGTTGATTTAAGAGTCGTGGTTAACTATATCCGTCATACTTCAAGTTGCCTGTGCGTTCGTTTACTCCAGTCACATAGGTATCTATGCTCCTGGAAATTCTCTTACGTGCCGCCTTCATGCAACTCGAATTATTCAGGAGAGAAAAGGGGTCAACTGCTTCGCCATCCAGTCGGCAATAAACGGCTGGGCGTCGCGGTTGGGATGAATGCCGTCATCCTGCATCCACTGCGGTTTCAGATATACCTCCTCCATAAAAAACGGTAACAGAGGAATATCGAACTCTTTGGCGAGCTTAGGATAAATGGCGCTAAAGGATTCATTATAACGGCGACCGTAGTTAGCGGGCAGATGAATTTGCATCAGTAACGGTTGGGCATCGGCGGCTTTCACCGTCTGAATGATTTTACGTAGCGTCTGTTCGGTTTGCGCAGGCGCAAAACCGCGTAGGCCATCGTTGCCGCCAAGTTCCACCACTACCCAGCGCGGGTGATGCTGTTGCAACAGCGCCGGCAAACGCGCCAGTCCCTGCTGCGAGGTATCTCCGCTTATACTGGCATTAACGACCGACGTTTTGTTTTGCCATTTATCATTAAGGAGCGACGGCCATGCCGCGCTGGCGGCCATACGGTAACCGGCGCTGAGGCTATCGCCCAGAATTAATAAGGTGTCTGCGGCGGCGGCACGGAAAGTTAACAGGATCAAAAACAGGAAGGGCAAATGCCAGCGGAAAACAGTGTTGAAGTTCATCGTCTCAGGAAGTCCGTCGGTCAGGGTGAGCATGAGCTTTCCATCCTTACCGGAGTTGAACTGGTTGTCAAACGCGGCGAAACCATTGCGCTGATTGGCGAATCAGGATCGGGAAAATCTACGCTGCTGGCGATTCTCGCCGGACTGGATGACGGCAGTAGCGGAGAGGTCAGTCTGGTCGGGAAACCGCTTCACCAGATGGACGAAGAGGCGCGGGCGCAGCTTCGCGCTCAGCATGTCGGTTTTGTTTTTCAATCCTTCATGCTTATTCCTACGCTTAACGCGCTGGAAAACGTTGAGCTACCGGCCCTGCTACGCGGTGAAAACAGCGGTCAGAGTAAGGCGGGGGCGAAAGCGCTGCTCGAACAACTGGGACTGGGAAAACGGCTTGACCACCTTCCGGCACAGCTTTCCGGCGGCGAACAGCAGCGCGTAGCGCTGGCGCGCGCGTTTAACGGGCGTCCTGATGTGCTGTTTGCCGATGAGCCGACGGGCAACCTTGACCGTCAGACCGGAGATAAAATCGCCGACCTGCTATTTTCGCTTAACCGCGAGCACGGCACCACGCTGATTCTGGTGACGCACGACCCGGCGCTGGCGGCGCGCTGCGACCGGCGGCTGCGGTTGGTCAACGGTCAGTTACAGGAGGAGGCATGATAGCTCGCTGGTTCTGGCGCGAATGGCGCTCGCCGTCGCTGATTATTGTCTGGCTGGCGTTGAGTCTGGCGGTGGCCTGCGTACTAGCGCTCGGCAGTATCAGCGACCGGATGGAAAAAGGGTTAAGTCAGCAAAGCCGCGAGTTTATGGCAGGCGATCGGACGCTGCAAAGTTCGCGGGAGGTACCGAAAGCCTGGCTTGAAGAGGCGCGTAAACGCGGCCTTAACGTGGGCGAGCAGTTAACCTTTGCGACCATGACGTTTGCCGGCGATACGCCGCAACTGGCCAGCGTGAAGGCGGTAGATAGCGTTTATCCGATGTACGGCGAATTGCAAACCCGTCCTGACGGAGTGAAACCGCAGCCGGGTAGCGTACTGCTGGCGCCGCGTCTGATGGCGCTGCTTAATTTGAAAACGGGCGATACCATTGATGTCGGCGACGTGACCTTGCGTATTGCCGGTGAAGTGGTGCAGGAGCCGGATTCCGGGTTTAACCCTTTTCAGATGGCGCCGCGTCTGATGATGAATATGGCCGATGTGGAAAAAACCGGTGCGATACAGCCGGGGAGCCGCGTGATGTGGCGGTATAAATTCGGCGGAACGCCGCAACAGCTTGCTGGCTATGAAAGCTGGCTGTTACCGCAGCTTAAACCGGAACATCGCTGGTACGGACTGGAGGAGGATGACGGGGCATTGGGGAAATCGCTCGAACGTTCGCAGCAGTTTTTGCTGCTTTCGGCGTTATTAACGCTACTGCTGGCGGTAGCTGCCGTCGCGGTGGCGATGAGCCATTACTGCCGTAGCCGCTACGATCTGGTGGCGATTTTAAAAACGTTGGGCGCGGGCCGGGCCCAGTTGCGTAAACTTATTATCGGACAGTGGTTGATGGTGCTGGGGCTTTCCGCCGTCACGGGAGGCGCGATTGGGTTACTGTTTGAAAACATATTGCTGGTGCTGCTAAAACCGGTATTGCCCGCCGATTTGCCGCCCGCCAGCCTGTGGCCCTGGCTGTGGGCGCTGGGCGCGATGACGGTCATCTCTTTGCTGGTCGGTTTACGGCCTTATCGATTGTTGCTGGCGACCCAGCCGCTACGGGTGCTGCGCCGCGATGTTGTTGCTCGCGTCTGGCCGTTAAAAATTTATTTGCCTGTTGCCTGCGCCGTCGTGGTGGCGCTGCTCGCCGGATTGATGGGCGGAAGTATGCTGTTGTGGGCGGTTCTGGCGGGCGCCGTGATACTGGCGCTGCTGTGCGGTCTGGTGGGCTGGATGCTGCTTAACGTGCTGCGCGGCATGACGTTGACGTCGCTACCGCTGCGTCTGGCCGTCAGCCGACTTCTGCGTCAGCCGTGGTCAACGTTGAGTCAGCTTTCGGCGTTTTCGCTTTCGTTTATGCTGCTGGCGCTCTTGCTGGTGCTGCGCGGCGACCTCCTTGATCGCTGGCAACAGCAGCTCCCGCCGGAAAGTCCGAACTATTTCCTTATCAATATTGCTTCAGAACAGGTTGCGCCGCTGAAAGCCTTTTTGGCAGAACATCAGGTGATTCCGCAGACGTTTTATCCGATTGTGCGGGCGCGGTTAACCAGGATAAACGGTAATCCGACGGAAGGTCAGCAGGATGAGTCGCTCAACCGTGAACTGAATTTGACCTGGCAGGATACGCGCCCGGCGCATAATCCGCTGGTCGCCGGTCACTGGCCGCCAAAACCGGGCGAAGTCTCTATGGAAGAGGGGCTGGCGAAGCGGCTGAACGTCAAACTCGGCGATAGCGTAACCTTTATGGGCGATACCCAGGCATTTAGCGCTAAAGTCACCAGCCTGCGTCAAGTGGACTGGGAAAGCCTGCGGCCCAACTTTTTCTTCATTTTTCCTTCCGGGGCTCTGGACGGTCAACCGCAAAGCTGGTTGACCAGTTTTCGCTGGGAGAATGGCAACGGCATGTTAACGCAGCTTAACCGCGAGTCTCCTACCGTCAGCCTGTTAGATATCGGGGCGATCCTGAAACAGGTGGGACAGGTGCTGGAGCAGGTCAGTCGGGCGCTGGAGGTGATGGTTGTGCTAGTCACCCTCTGCGGCATGTTGCTATTACTGGCCCAGGTACAGGTCGGGATGCGTCAGCGCCATCAGGAGCTGGTGGTGTGGCGCACGTTAGGAGCCGGAAAGAAACTGTTGCGTACCACACTCTGGTGCGAATTCGCCATGCTGGGATTAGTTGCCGGGCTGGTCGCCGCGATTGGCGCGGAAACGGCGCTGGCGATCTTACAAATCAACGTTTTTGATTTCCCCTGGGAGCCGGACTGGCGTTTATGGGTCGCACTGCCGTTTTGCGGCGCGCTGCTGCTTTCCGTATGCGGCGGCTGGCTTGGCGTTCGTTTGCTGAAAGGCAAAGCGCTATTCCGACAGTTTAACGGATGATTCATGATGTGAATAATTTCGCGCCGGTTTTTAAAACGGCGCGTACTTTTTTAGTCGCACAAATTGATAACTCCTTGATTTTTAGTAGCACAAATCATTAAAAAATACACAACACGTAAGGTTTTATAACAGTTATTATTTGCCTGCTAAATGATTTGGATTGGCTATCTATCAAGGAAAATATAATGACAATTAAAATAACAGCGTTGGCGGCATCGATCGGCGCGGCAGTGGCTTTCATGCCTTTCGCCACTCAGGCGGAAATCACCGTTTTAAAACAAGATCCCCAGGCGGGTAATCCACTCAGCCGACTCAATTTCACCGTTGGCGGGAGTATTCGTCCGCAGTTCCAGAATATGACCGGCAATGACGGCGCGAACGGTTATAAACGTAATGGTTTTGATGGCGGGACGCGTTTCCGCTTCGCCGCGGATTATTATCTGTTTGATGATATCAGTTGGATTAGCTATTACGAGCTGGGCGTCAATATCCCTGCGGTATTTGACTGGGATAACCATTATGCGAAGGGCGCGACTGATACCACTCGCCGTATGCTGTATACCGGCTTCAAGAGCGCGACGTGGGGAACGCTGACCTTCGGTCAACAGAACAGCATTTATTACGATGTGGTGGGCGTAAAAACCGATATCTGGGATTACGACATGATAGGTCAGGCGCCGGGCAACGGGATTAACGGCGACTACGATGGTTCTTACCGCACGCGTAAGTCATTGAAGTATAAGAAAAGCATTGGCAATGTCGATCTCTACGCGTCTTATCTGTTCAGCGACGATTATAATGCCAATAACGGCCTGAATTACAAACGTAAAGGCGGCGGTTCTTTAGGCGCGGATTACCATCTCACCGACGATCTGACCTGGGGGACGGCATGGAACTATACCCGTGCGGAGATGCGCGGCAACGGCAATAAAACTTACGATCAAAATATTGTCGGTACCGCGTTAAGCTGGACGCCGGAAAACTGGACTATCGCCGCAGGCGGCGGTTGGTATCAGAACTTTATGACGACCAAAAAAGTATCTGTGAATGATTACTTTGCCGGCGATGCGTGGGGTCTGGAATATTTTGTCGGTTACGCTTTCCCGATTGGTCAGTATGCCGTGAAAGCTATTCAACCGTACTTTATGGGCGACCGCATTGAATATGTGAATGGCCGCGACTATCTGCGTACCGATAACGGCGTGGGGATCACCTTCCAACTGGATTATGGTTTCCGCGTTGATTATGAACATGTTTTCACCTCCAGCACTGACAATCTGGGCGATATGAACCTGGTGCGTCTGCGTTACGATTTCTAAAGCGTTTTCCTGTGCCGGATGTTGGCGTTAAGACCTCTTATCCGGCATTTCCCTTTACGCCATTCCCGCCTGACACACGCCTGAGCGCCTGCCTCGTACATTTAACGACACACCAGGAAACATCATGAAATAATTTCAAGGACAGCAGGCTGTGATCTGTGTCATGTTAAGAAATAGCCTTTCGTTTGGGCCAAAACAGACGATGCCGCATGAACGGCATCCGGCACAGCATCACACTATTTAAAATGGAGAAATTATGGGATTGCGTCAGAGTTTACGCATTGCGGCCAGCACGCTATTACTGGCCTGCGGATTACAGTTTGCCCATGCCGATAGTTCCCCGCAAACGATCGTATTTGGCGTCGCGCCAGGGCCGTATGGCGACATGGTGAAGCAGGCGATTGCGCCGACATTAAAAGAAAAAGGGTATAAGGTCGTGGTGCGCGAGTTTAGCGACTATGTCCAGCCCAATATGGCGTTAGCTAATGGCAGCATCGACGCCAACCTCTTTCAACATACCCTCTATTTTGACAAATTCACCGCTGACAAAGGGCTGAAGCTCAGCAAACTTATTGTGGTACCGACCGCCGGGATGGGCTTCTATTCACGTAAAATCAACAGCCTGGATGCGCTTAAAAAAGGGGACATTATTACCCTCTCCAACGATCCGACCAACCTGGCGCGCGGCCTTCGCTTCCTGCAATCGTTGGGGCTTATCACGATTAAGGACAATATCGATCCGACCAAAGCCTCTGAACGAGATATCGCCAGCAATCCAAAAGGACTGGTTTTCAAACCGCTGGAAGCCGCACAGCTACCGCGCACGCTGGATGGCGTGACCGGCGCGCTGGTTAACGGGAACTTTGCGGTGGCGGCAGGACTCGATCTCTCCAGCGCGATTAAGCAGGAACACCTGGATGAGAACCTGAAAAATATCATTGCGGTACGCAGTGAAGATGCCGATAAGCCGTTTGCCAAAGATATTGTCGAGGCGGTGAAATCGCCGGCTTATCGCGCGGTTATCGACGATCCAAAGAATATTTATAGCGCCTTCCAGAAACCGGAATGGATGACCGCGACACCCTGATCGCAGCGGTGGCCATCCCCAATTTCTGAGGTGAATATGATTGAAATAGAAAAAGTCTGCGTCGATTTTACCGCCGGGCGCGGTACCTCCACGCGCGCGGTGGATGATGTGAGCCTGCATATCGCCGCGGGCGAGATTTTTGGCATTGTCGGTACCAGCGGCGCAGGAAAAAGCACGCTGCTGCGTACCCTGAACGCCTTAACGCGTCCCAGCCAGGGGCGCGTCAACGTCAACGGCGTGGAAATTTCGGCGCTGGACGGAAAAGCGTTACGCCAGGCGCGGCAGCGTATTGGTATAATTTTCCAGCATTTTAACTTAATGCATACCCGGACAGTGGCGCAAAACGTTGCGTTTAGCCTGAAAGCGGCTGGCTGGGAACGCAGCAAAATCGCGCCACGGGTGGCGGAAATTTTAACGCTGGTGGGCCTTGCCGATAAAGCGAACCGTTTTCCGGTACAGCTCAGCGGCGGGCAAAAACAGCGGGTGGGGATAGCGCGCGCTATCGCTAACCATCCGGATGTGTTGTTGTGTGACGAACCAACTTCCGCTCTGGATCTGGAAACTTCCGCCACGATTCTGGCTCTGCTCAGACAGATCAACGCACAGCTCGGGATTACTATTGTGCTGATCACCCATGAAATGAACGTGATCAAATCTATTTGCGATCGCGTGGCGGTGATGTCGGGCGGTAAGGTTGTGGAATCGGGCGAGGTGTTTGATGTGTTTGCCCACCCGCAACACGCTTTCACACAGCAACTGGTGTCTCATACCCTTAATTTGACCCTGCCGGAACGTTTACGGGAACACCTGCCCGGGCAGTTGCTGAAAATTTTGTTTATCGGCGATTCGGCGGAGCAGCCGGTACTGTCGGAGGTGGCGATCAAGTTTGGCGTCGCGGTCAATATCCTGCATGGCAAGATTGAATATATCGGCGAACGCGCGTTGGGCATTCTGGTGGTGCAATTAACCGCGCCGCATAATCCAACGGCGGTGGCCGCCGCCGTGGAGCATATCCGTCAACGTACCGCACAGGTGGAGGTGATCCGTGGATGATTTATTGCCGGATTTAACGCTGGCGTTCAATGAAACTTTCCAGATGTTGAGTATTTCAACGGTGCTGGCGATTCTTGGCGGTCTACCGCTCGGTTTTCTGATTTTTGTCACCGATCGTCATCTGTTCTGGCAGAACCGTTTTATTTATCTCGTCGCCTCGGTTCTGGTGAATATTATCCGCTCGGTGCCATTTGTTATTTTACTGGTGCTGTTACTGCCGCTAACGCAGCTTTTGCTGGGCAATACGATTGGCCCGATTGCAGCCTCCGTCCCGCTGTCGGTGGCCGCAATCGCGTTTTATGCACGCCTGGTAGATAGCGCGCTCCGTGAAGTCGATAAAGGGATTATTGAGGCGGCGCTGGCATTCGGCGCTAGTCCGATGCGTATTATCTGTACCGTACTGTTGCCGGAAGCCAGCGCAGGGCTGCTGCGCGGCCTGACGATTACGCTGGTAAGCTTAATCGGCTACTCGGCGATGGCCGGGATTGTCGGCGGCGGCGGGGTAGGCGACCTGGCGATTCGCTATGGCTACTACCGTTACGAAACCGAAGTGATGGTTGTTACCGTAGTGGCGCTGATTGTGCTGATTCAGGTCGTTCAGATGCTGGGCGACTGGCTGGCAAAACGTGCCGACAAGCGCGACAGACACTAAGCCGGCTCAATGTAGCGTCAGCCGGCAATAAAAATAAGCTATTGCGCTTTTAGCCAGTTGGCAACGTCTTGCCATGGGCCGCGAAAAACGATATTCGCGGCTTTTTTCTCCAGTTGATAGCGATACATCGGGTCGTAATATTCGTTAAGTAGCGGAACCAGCCATGCCATATGGCCGTCGGTGCTGCCGCTGGATAATTGCTCCGCCAGCGCCCTATCCAGCGTGTCCGTCAGTTCGGCAAAGCGTTGCAACCCCAGACGGCGGCGAATAGCGAACAGTCCATGATGAAGATATTCACTATACGCCTGCCAACCGGCTTCATCGCCGTAGGCGTGGGTGAAGTCGTGATGCATACGGATGAAATACTCTTCACGCAGTCGTTCCAGACGAAGCGCAAACGGATCTTCCACTACCGCAATGGGGGCCTGCGCCATTCTTTCGCGTAAACACTCAGGCAGATGGTTGGCGCCGATCGTTCGCCCTTCATCTTCCAGTACCCACCTTTTTAGCGTCTGACGCGCGTTAATTTTCAGCAATTCAACGGCAAGTTTGTTTTCAAAACTGGCCTGGCTGAGCTGGGGGTTCAGCGTGCGGCCAAAAGAGGAGCCGCGATGACGCGCGAGACCTTCCAGATCCACGCCGTTGGGCTGTTGTCGCACCAGTTGCGTTTTGCCGCTGCCCGTACAGCCGCCAATTAAAAGTATCGGTTTTTGTGCCAGTTGCCAGGTCGCCTGAATTGCTGTCTGGCGCAGCGCTTTATAGCCGCCTTCAATAAGCGGGCAGTCAATCCCTGTTTCTTGCAGCCAACGTTGTACGATATGTGACCGCTGACCGCCGCGCGCGCAGCACAGATACCCGTTGGGGAAACGTTGATACGCGGCTTTCCAGGCCTCAAGCCGCTGCTGGCGAATGTCGCCGCAAACCAGCCGATGCCCCAGCGCTAACGCCGCATCCGCGCCCTGACGTTTGTAGCAGGTGCCGACGGCGGCTCGCTCGTCATCCATCATCAATGGCAGGTTGATAGCGCCCGGCATGGCGCCCTGTTCAAACTCAATCGGCGCGCGTACATCAATTAAAGGCGTATCGGCAAGGAGGAGCGCGCGATAGTCCTGTGCTTTTTGTCTGTCTTGCATAACGTAAAACGTAACCTCAAATCATCCCTTGCGTTATTTTACGCGCCAATTCGCAAAGTGGCTTGATTTTTAACAGCGTACGGTATTGAAAATGGATAAAAAACCGGCTATTTCGGGTTGCCGTTGGGTAAATAATTTCACAATGTCTTCTACCGCTTTGCCTCCGCCAAATTTATGCCAGGCGAGGCTTAACGGTGAGGGCGGACGCATCGTAGGGATGGTACAGCTTACCAGTTCGTTTTTGTCGATCAGCGTTTGACAAAGCGGCTGCGGGACAAAACCGATACCGACGCCTGCCAGATGAGCGGCGATTTTGGTTTCCATATCAGGCACGATAATTTCCTTCTGCCCCGGAAGGCGCCAGGCTACCCGCTTGGTCAGCGTACGTGCGCTGTCTTCGATATTAATTGCCGGGAAACGGCGCAACTGCGCTTCTGTTAGAGGCCCGCTGACGTGAGCTAAAGGATGATCCGCAGACATCAAAAAACGCCATTGTACGGAACCTAAAGGGTCGAGCATAAAGGTATTAGCCAACGGCTCGGTGCCAGTTACGCCAATCGCCAGCGAAAAACCTTCATACAGGAGCGAATCCCAGACGCCCATATAAATTTGCCGGGAAAAGTGAAACTGAGTGAAAGGGTAACGCGCATTAAGCCACGATAAGAGACTGGCGACCGCTTGCGGGCTATAGAGCAGGTTATTAACCACAATATTGACCTGACGCTCTACGCCGTCGTTAACCTGGCGTAGCTCGTCAGGCATGCTGTCCAGCCACGCAAGCCAGTCTTTTGCCTGAGAGAGAAGGTGAGAGCCCGCCGCCGTCAACGAGACGCTTCGCGTTGTGCGAAAGAACAGCCCTACGCCGGTATTTTCCTCCAACAGTTTGATGCGGTAGCTAATGGTTGCCGTGGTTTTACACAGGCGCTCCGCCGCTTTGGAGAAACTCCCCGTTTCGGCAACGCTGATAAAGGTACGCAGTGTTTCCGGGTCAAACATCGTCAGACGCCTCCTTACGATCCTGATAAAACCAGAATTGTTTTCCTATGATTTTTAAGTAGTTTTACATAATAGCCATGTTTGATTTGTGGTCTAAATCTACTTTTGGAAAAATATTCCAACTTTTATGTTGATGTTAAATCCCGAAGGTTTTAGATTGCATGGTATTGAAACCGGACAGAGTCCAAACCGCGGTTAAACGGAATCGAGCTACAAGGGAAAAATAATGAAACTTGAGGTATTACCGTTAGATCAGAAGACGTTCAGCGCTTATGGCGATGTTATTGAGACGCAGGAACGTGACTTTTTTCATATAAACAACGGGTTAGTTGAGCGATATCACGACCTGGCGAAGGTTGAAGTTCTGGAGCAGGATCGCACGCTGATCAGTATTAACAGGGCGCAACCGGCCGCGATGCCTATTGTGGTACATGAACTGGAACGTCATCCTTTAGGTACGCAGGCGTTTGTGCCGATGAACGGCGAGGCTTTTGTCGTTATTATCGCGCTCGGCGATGATAAACCCGATCTCTCCACGCTGCGGGCGTTTATTAGCAACGGACGGCAGGGCGTCAATTATCACCGTAATGTATGGCATCACCCGCTGTTTGCGTGGCAGACGGTTACCGATTTTCTGACGGTGGATCGCGGTGGCAGCGATAACTGTGATGTTGAAAGTATCCCGACACATGAACTCTGTTTTGCGTGACGCTATTGGCCTTCTTGCATAAGATGAACATATTGTTCATTGTTTATGCTCATATTTTGGGCCGGAGTTAACGTAAATATGACGGAAGTAAGACGACGCGGCAGGCCAGGACAGGCAGAGCCGACTGCGCAGAAAGGCGCTCAGGCGCTGGAGAGGGGCATAGCGATATTGCAATATCTCGAAAGAAGCGGCGGCAGTTCATCAGTTAGCGATATTTCCGGCAGCCTGGATTTACCGCTTTCTACGACGTTTCGCCTGTTAAAGGTACTGCAAGCGGCTGATTTTGTGTACCAGGATAGCCAGCTTGGCTGGTGGCATATTGGTTTAGGCGTATTTAATGTGGGCTCTGCGTATATTCATAATCGCGATGTCCTCTCGGTGGCCGGACCCTTTATGCACCGACTTATGCTGCTTTCTGGCGAGACGGTCAACGTAGCGATTCGCAACGGTAATGAAGCGGTGTTAATCGGTCAAAAGGAGTGCAAATCGATGGTCAGAATGTGCGCGCCCTTAGGGAGTCGTCTGCCGTTACATGCTTCCGGCGCCGGAAAAGCGCTGCTTTACCCGCTCACCGAAGAAGAGCTGGTGGGGATCGTCGTCAATACCGGTTTGCGGCGGTTTACGCCGACCACTCTGGTGGATTTACCTATCCTGCTTAAAAATCTGGAGCAGGCGCGTGAACAGGGCTACACCGTCGACCAGGAAGAACATGTTGTCGGGCTGAATTGTATCGCCTCCGCTATCTATGACGATGCGGGCAGCGTGGTCGCCGCTATCTCGATATCGGGACCGGCTTCCCGGCTGACGGAAGATCGCTTTATCAGCCAGGGGGAACTGGTACGGGATACCGCGAAAGACATCAGTACGGCGCTTGGGCTAAAACCCCCTGTAGCCTGAGCCGCATCCCGCTCGCTGGAGCGGGACTTTTTTAAAATTTTTAAAAGTTGGAAACTTTTTCCAATAAAAAGAGGTAGCAATAAAATGGCAAAAATGAGAGCCGTGGATGCGGCAATGTATGTGCTGGAAAAAGAAGGTATCACCACAGCATTCGGCGTTCCTGGGGCTGCAATCAACCCCTTCTATTCTGCAATGCGTAAGCATGGAGGCATTCGCCATATACTGGCGCGTCATGTGGAAGGCGCTTCACATATGGCTGAGGGCTACACACGTGCGGCGGCAGGTAATATTGGGGTCTGCCTGGGCACTTCCGGCCCGGCGGGAACCGACATGATCACCGCGCTCTATTCCGCTTCTGCCGACTCTATCCCGATTTTATGCATTACCGGTCAGGCGCCACGAGCGCGTCTGCACAAGGAAGATTTCCAGGCAGTCGATATTGAAGCAATTGCAAAACCAGTCAGCAAGATGGCAGTAACGGTTCGTGAGGCGGCGCTGGTGCCGCGCGTATTACAGCAGGCTTTTCATCTGATGCGCTCAGGCCGCCCAGGTCCTGTGCTGGTTGATTTACCGTTTGATGTCCAGGTTGCGGAAATCGAATTCGATCCGGATATGTATGAGCCGCTGCCGGTATATAAGCCAGCCGCCAGCCGCGTACAGATTGAAAAGGCGCTGGAGATGCTGATTCAGTCCGAGCGTCCGGTAATTGTCGCGGGCGGCGGGGTTATTAACGCCGACGCCGCGCCACTGCTGCAGCAGTTTGCCGAACTGACCAGCGTACCGGTGATCCCTACTCTGATGGGCTGGGGCTGTATCCCGGACGATCACTCCTTAATGGCGGGGATGGTCGGCCTGCAAACGGCACACCGCTACGGCAACGCCACTCTGCTGGCATCCGATATGGTTTTTGGCATCGGTAACCGTTTCGCCAACCGTCATACGGGGTCCGTTGAGAAATATACTCAGGGGCGAAAAATCATCCATATCGATATTGAACCGACGCAAATTGGCCGCGTGTTGTGCCCGGATCTGGGCATCGTTTCGGACGCCAAAGCGGCGCTAACGTTGCTGATCGATGTCGCGCAGGAGATGCAAAAGGCGGGGCGTTTGCCATGCCGGAAGACCTGGGTGGACGAATGCCAGCAGCGTAAACGGACTTTGCTGCGTAAAACCCACTTTGACAACGTGCCAGTGAAGCCGCAGCGCGTCTATGAAGAGATGAACAAAGCCTTTGGTCGCGATGTGTGCTATGTCACCACCATTGGATTGTCGCAAATCGCGGCAGCGCAGATGCTGCATGTGTTTAAAGACAGACACTGGATCAACTGCGGCCAGGCGGGGCCTCTTGGCTGGACAATCCCGGCGGCATTAGGGGTTTGTGCTGCCGATCCGCAACGCAATGTGGTGGCGATTTCCGGCGATTTCGACTTCCAGTTCCTGATTGAAGAGTTAGCCGTCGGCGCGCAGTTTAACATTCCGTATATCCATGTGCTGGTTAACAACGCTTATCTTGGTCTGATTCGCCAGTCGCAACGCGCATTTGACATGGACTACTGCGTACAGCTTGCCTTTGAAAATATCAACTCCAGCGAAGTGAATGGCTATGGCGTTGACCATGTAAAAGTGGCGGAAGGGTTAGGCTGTAAAGCAATTCGTGTCTTTAAACCGGAAGATATTGCGCCTGCATTTGAACAAGCCAAAGCGCTAATGGCGCAATATCGCGTTCCGGTGGTGGTGGAAGTCATTCTGGAACGCGTAACCAATATTTCCATGGGCAGCGAACTGGATAACGTAACCGAGTTTGAAGAGGTTGCGGATAGTGCGAAAGATGCGCCAACAGAAACCTGTTTTATGAAATATGAGTAAGGGAGGTAATCGATGTTACGTTTCTCTGCCAATCTTTCTATGCTGTTTACGGAATATGATTTCCTGGAACGCTTTGATAAAGCGGCGTTGTCGGGATTTCGCGGCGTGGAATTCATGTTTCCCTACGATAACGACATCGAAGTGTTAAAACGTAAGCTCAGGGATAATAATCTGGAACATACGTTACATAATTTACCTGCTGGCGACTGGGCGGCTGGCGAACGTGGAATTGCCTGTATTCCTGGGCGCGAAGAAGAGTTTCGCGATGGCGTAGCGGCCGCAATCCGTTATGCACGTGCGTTAGGCAATAAGAAAATAAATTGTCTGGTGGGTAAAACGCCGTCAGGATTCTCCGCAACGGAGATCCACGACACGTTGGTCGAAAACCTGCGCTATGCGGCAAATATGCTGGCGAAAGAAGACATTTTATTACTTATCGAACCTATTAATCACTTTGATATGCCGGGATTCCATCTCACCGGCACTCAACAGGCGTTAGCATTAATTAAGGATATCGGCAGCGATAATATCAAAATTCAGTATGATATTTATCACATGCAACGCATGGAAGGGGAATTAACGCAAACCATGACGGCATGGGCCGATAAAATAGGCCATTTACAGATTGCTGATAACCCGCGTCGCGGCGAGCCGGGGACCGGGGAAATTAATTATGACTTTATTTTTAATGTCATTAAACAGTCTGGTTATGATGGCTGGGTTGGCTGTGAATATAAACCACTGACTACCACGGAAGCGGGATTATCGTGGATTAATCAGTACCGTTAAAACGCAGAATAATTCGGGCAGCGCTTTTTTTTCCACTGTGTTGGAAGGGGATTGTGTTGCCTGAATCTGGAAACACCGAAAGCAATAAAAGAGGTTGTATATGAAACTGGGATTTATTGGCCTGGGAATTATGGGCTCGCCAATGGCTATCAATTTGGCACGCGCCGGTCATCAATTACACGTTACGACTATTGGTCCGGTCGCGGACGAACTGCTCTCGCTGGGGGCGGTAAATGTTGAGACTGCACGTCAGGTAACTGAATTTGCAGACATCATCTTCATAATGGTGCCGGATACGCCGCAGGTTGAAGACGTGTTATTTGGCGAACACGGTTGCGCCAAAACATCGCTTCAGGGAAAAACCATCGTCGATATGAGTTCTATTTCTCCTATCGAAACCAAACGTTTTGCCCAGCGCGTTAATGAAATGGGCGCTGATTACCTGGATGCCCCGGTTTCCGGGGGAGAAATCGGGGCGCGTGAAGGCACTCTGTCGATTATGGTCGGCGGCGAGCAGAAAGTCTTTGACCGCGTTAAACCGCTCTTTGACATCCAGGGAAAAAATATCACCCTGGTGGGCGGCAATGGGGATGGGCAAACCTGTAAGGTGGCTAACCAAATTATTGTTGCGCTGAATATTGAAGCGGTTTCTGAAGCCTTAGTGTTTGCTTCAAAAGCAGGCGCCGATCCGGTACGCGTGCGCCAGGCGTTAATGGGCGGGTTCGCCTCTTCACGCATTCTGGAAGTTCACGGCGAGCGCATGATCAACCGGACGTTCGAGCCTGGTTTCAAAATCGCGCTTCATCAGAAAGACCTTAATCTTGCATTGCAAAGCTCAAAAGCGCTGGCGCTGAATTTACCGAATACGGCGACCTGCCAGGAATTATTCAATACCTGTGCGGCAAATGGCGGGAGCCAGCTTGATCATTCGGCAATGGTACAGGCGCTGGAATTAATGGCCAATCATAAATTGTCCTAATTATGTGTATCGCTGCGGCTGCAGCGATACCTGTTCACAAGGAACACTCTGTAAAGGTGAAGAACATGAGTGAAACTAAAAAATCCGGGATTGATTACTGGAAACAAATTGTTGTCGTAATGAGTCTGGGCTGGGTAGCGATTTGGATCTATCGCACCGTGCTTACGCCAATTTATCCAGAAATTCAGGCATCTTTAGACAATGTAAGTAATGCAGAAATAGGCGCCATTGCAAGTTTTTACTTTTTTGCTTACTGCAGTATGCAAATCCCTTGCGGAATATTGGTCGATAAATTCGGTCAAAAAATCATGCTGATGGCCGGATTTACGCTTTTTATTATTGGTACACTCTGTATCGCGAAAGCCAATGGCCTGGCCATGATCTATACAGGGTCGCTAATGGCAGGCGGAGGATGCGCTTCTTTCTTTAGCTCGGCTTATTCACTCTCTTCGGCAAACGTGCCGCAGGCCCGTCGGGCATTAGCCAACGCGATTATCAACAGCGGGTCGGCTATAGGGATGGGGATTGGCTTAATCGGTTCCAGCATATTAGTAAAAAACATGAGCATGGCCTGGCAGAATGTACTGTATATCGTGGCCGCGATATTAGTAATCATGCTGTGCGTTTTTACGCTGGTCATTCGTGGTAAAGCCAAAAGCGACTCTGCGCAAGCGGAAAAGCAAACCCAAACCGTTACGGAAGATGAGAAACGCGCGCCTTTATTCTCTGGTTTATTGTGTAGCGTTTACTTCCTCTATTTCTGTACCTGCTACGGTTATTATTTGATAGTGACCTGGCTGCCTTCTTATCTCCAGACTGAAAGAGGATTTGATGGCGGAGCTATCGGGCTGGCATCAGCGCTGGTAGCGGTGGTTGGCGTACCGGGAGCGTTATTTTTTAGCCATCTGTCAGATAAATTTCGTAACAGTAAAGTTAAGGTTATTCTCGGTCTGGAAATTGTGGCGGCAGCAATGTTGGCGTTTACGGTTTTGTCCCCGAATACCACGATGCTGATGGTCAGCCTGACGCTATACGGCTTGCTGGGGAAAATGGCGGTAGACCCGATCCTGATCTCCTTTGTATCTGAACAGGCTTCGGCAAAAAGTCTGGGAAGAGCTTTCAGCCTTTTTAACTTCTTTGGCATGAGTTCAGCGGTTGTCGCCCCAACGTTGACCGGATTTATTTCGGATGTAACGGGGTCGAAGGAGATCAGTTTTGTGATTTCAGCATGTTTAGTGGTTACCGGAACGCTGATCTTTGCTGTCGTCACTTTATATAAAAAGAAAGCAACACAACGTATTGCTTCAGCTTAAAAATAATTATATCTACTGTTTCTTTATTTTATATTTATTTGTTCCTCATAGCTAAACCCATAACAACGTTATCCGATGCGTGAAAAGAGGGATTTATGGAACATCAAAGAGAGCTATACCAGCAGCGCGGTTATAGCGAAGACTTATTACCTAAAACAGAAACCCAACGAAACTGGAAAGCATTTAACTATTTCACCTTATGGATGGGATCTGTACATAACGTGCCAAATTACGTTATGGTCGGCGGTTTTTTTATACTGGGGCTATCAACATTTAATATCATGTTGGCCATTATTATCAGCGCATTATTTATTGCGGCAGCGATGGTAATGAATGGCGCGGCAGGCAGCAAATATGGCGTTCCTTTTGCTATGATATTGCGAGGTTCTTACGGCGTCCGCGGCGCGCTATTCCCTGGATTATTACGAGGGGGAATCGCGGCAATTATGTGGTTCGGCTTGCAGTGTTACGCGGGAACGCTGGCATTTCTTATTTTGATTGGGAAGATCTGGCCAGGATTTCTGACATTAGGCGGAGATTTCAAGCTGCTGGGTCTTTCACTGCCAGGACTAATTACTTTTCTAATTTTTTGGATTATTAACGTTGGCATCGGTTTTGGCGGTGGTAAAGTATTAAATAAATTTACCGCTATCCTCAATCCATGTATTTACATTGTCTTTGGCGGCATGGCTATTTGGGCAATATCGCTGGTCGGCATTGGCCCGATTCTGGACTATCTGCCTTCAGGCGTGCAAAAAGCAGAGCACAGCGGCTTTCTGTTCCTGGTGGTGATTAACGCCGTAGTCGCCGTCTGGGCTGCGCCAGCGGTAAGCGCGTCCGATTTCACGCAAAACGCGCATTCATTTCGCGCTCAGGCATTGGGACAAACGCTGGGGCTTATCGTAGCGTATATATTATTCGCCGTAGCCAGCGTGTGCATTATTGCCGGAGCCAGTATTCATTATGGTATGGATACCTGGAACGTGCTGGATATTGTGCAGCGCTGGGACAGCCTGTTTGCTTCATTCTTTGCGGTGCTGGTGATTCTGATGACGACAATTTCAACCAACGCCACCGGTAATATTATACCTGCGGGGTATCAAATTGCGGCGCTTGCCCCGACAAAGCTTAACTATAAAAATGGCGTAATGATTGCCAGTATTATCAGTCTACTGATTTGCCCATGGAAATTAATGGAGAATCAGGACAGTATTTATCTGTTCCTCGATATTATCGGCGGTATGCTTGGCCCGGTAATCGGCGTAATGTTAGCTCATTATTTTGTGGTAATGCGTGGAAAAATTAATCTTGATGAGCTGTACACCGCCAGCGGTGATTACAAATATTATGATAATGGATTTAACCTGACTGCATTTTCAGTCACCCTGGTCGCAGTCATTCTGTCATTAGGCGGCAAGTTTATACCATTTATGGAGCCTTTATCCCGCGTGTCTTGGTTTGTAGGCGTAATAGTTGCGTTCGTTGCTTATGCGCTATTGAAGAAACGCACGGGTTTTGAAAATACAGGAGAGCAAAAACTCGTAGGTTAAATATTGAAAAAGCATTAAGCGTATTTAATGAAGTGTGCGCTATTTAAAAACTATCTGTATCCATACAAGGAGTTTGTTATGTCTTTGGATTTAATTATTAAGAACGGTACTGTCATCTTAGAAAACGAAGCGAGAGTTATCGATATCGCCGTCCAGGGCGGAAAAATCGCCGCGATTGGCGAGAACCTGGAGGAAGCGAAAAATGTGCTGGATGCGACGGGATTGATCGTTTCGCCGGGCATGGTTGACGCGCATACCCACATTTCTGAACCGGGCCGTACCCACTGGGAAGGCTATGAAACCGGTACGCGCGCGGCGGCGAAAGGCGGTATTACCACGATGATTGAGATGCCGCTCAATCAGCTGCCGGCGACGGTCGATCGTGAGACGATTGAACTCAAGTTTGACGCGGCAAAAGGTAAATTGACCATCGACGCCGCGCAGTTGGGCGGTTTGGTTTCTTATAACCTGGATCGGCTGCATGAGCTGGACGAAGTGGGCGTTGTCGGCTTCAAGTGCTTTGTCGCCACCTGCGGCGATCGTGGCATCGATAATGATTTTCGCGACGTTAATGACTGGCAGTTTTACAAAGGCGCGCAAAAACTGGGGGAAATGGACCAGACGGTACTGGTACATTGCGAAAATGCTCTGATTTGCGATGAGCTGGGTGAAGAAGCTAAACGCGAAGGACGCGTAACGGCGCATGATTATGTCGCCTCACGTCCGGTATTTACTGAAGTGGAAGCCATTCGTCGCGTGCTGTATCTGGCGAAAGCAGCAGGTTGCCGTCTGCACGTTTGCCATATCAGCAGCCCGGAGGGGGTAGAGGAAGTAACGCGCGCGCGTCAGGAAGGTCAGGATGTCACCTGTGAATCGTGCCCGCACTATTTTGTCCTCGATACCGATCAGTTCGAAGAGATTGGCACCCTGGCAAAATGTTCTCCGCCAATTCGCGACCAGGAAAACCAGAAAGGGATGTGGGAAAAACTGTTTAACGGCGAAATCGACTGCCTGGTATCCGACCACTCTCCATGCCCTCCGGAAATGAAAGCAGGCAATATCATGCAAGCATGGGGCGGAATTGCCGGACTGCAAAACTGCATGGACGTCATGTTTGATGAAGCGGTGCAAAAACGCGGTATGTCGTTGCCGATGTTTGGCAAATTAATGGCGACCAACGCCGCCGATATTTTTGGTCTGAAACATAAAGGACGTATTGCCCCCGGCAAAGATGCTGACCTGGTCTTTATTCAGCCTGACAGCAGCTATGTTCTGAAAAATGAAGATCTGGAATATCGCCATAAAGTCAGTCCGTATGTTGGCCGTACTATTGGCGCGCGTATTACCAAAACGATTTTGCGCGGCGATGTTATTTATGACATCGAGCATGGCTTCCCTGTGCCGCCAAAAGGTCAGTTTATCCTTAAACATCAGCAGTAATCCGGTGTGATTTAATGCCCGTCGTCACGACGGGCATTCTCTATTTTAAGGTGTGGATATGTTCCCTGTTATTAACCGCGAAAGTGTATTGTCCGGCTTTCAGTGGTTTTTCTTTATTTTCTGTAACACGGTTGTGGTTCCCCCTACCTTGCTGTCCGCTTTTCATCTTCCCGCTGATAACCTGTTAATGCTCACACAATACGCTTTTTTGACCACCGCGTTGGCCTGCCTGGTTCAGGCATTTTGCGGCCATCGCCGCGCCATTATGGAAGGGCCGACAGGGCTGTGGTGGGGCGCTATTCTTACGATTACGCTTGGCGAGGCGTCTCGCGGCACGCCGCTGAACGATATCGCCTCCAGCCTGTCGGTCGGGATCGCGATCTCCGCAATGGTGACGATATTTATCGGCATTAGCGGGTTAGGACACCGTCTGGCTCGCCTGTTTACGCCGGCGGTAATGGTTTTTTTCATGCTGCTTTTGGGCGCGCAGCTGACCTCAATATTTTTTAAAGGCATGCTGGGGCTGCCTTTTGGCATTGCCGATACCAGCGCCAGAATCAAATTGGCCCCCTTTGGGCTGGCGGTCGCGGTAATGTGTTTTATCCTCGCGATGATTATTTTCCTGCAGCAGCGTATCTCCCGTTACGCGTTACTGGCAGGGACCGTGGTCGGGTGGGGGCTATGGCGGTTATGCTTTCCTTCGTCACACTTACCGCCAGGTGAATTAAGCTGGCGATGGTTTCCGCTGGGCAGCCACGGCACGCTGATGCCGGGTATTATTGTGACGGCGGTGATGACGGGGTTAGTCAACATCAGCAACACTTACGGCGCCATCCGCGGTACCGATATCTTTTATCCGCATCAAGGGTCGGGCAGTTCTCGTTATCGCCGAAGCTTTATGATTTCCGGACTGATGACGTTAGTGACGGTGCCTTTCGCTGTCGTGCCTTTTTCGCCTTTTGTATCTTCCATTGGTTTATTAACGCAAACCGGCGACAGTTCTCGCAAATCCTTTATCTGCGGTAGCGCGCTGTGTCTGCTGGTTGCCATTATAACGCCGTTAACCCGCTTATTTTGCGCTATTCCACTGGCGATCAGCAGCGCCGTTATGCTGGTCTCTTATTTACCTTTACTTTATTCCGGTTTGGTTTTTAGCCAGCAAATTACGTTTACCGCGCGGAATATTTATCGCCTGGCGTTACCGCTTTTTGTCGGCATTTTTTTGATGGGGCTTCCTCCGGTCTATTTACAGGATCTTCCACTGATGATTCGTCCTCTGCTTAGCAACGGATTACTGGTGGGAATCTTACTGGCAGTGCTTATGGAAAATCTTATTCCGTGGGAACGCATTAAATAACGTGAGAAAACAAGGAGACATAATGAAGATTGTAATTGCGCCAGATTCATTTAAAGAGAGCTTAAGCGCTGATAAATGCTGTCAGGCTATTAAAGCGGGATTTTCAACCGTATTTCCTGATGCGCGCTATGTCTGTTTACCGATCGCCGATGGTGGAGAAGGAACCGTGGACGCGATGGTGGCAGCGACCGGCGGGAAACGGGTTTCTGTGGACGTTAGCGGGCCGATGGGGGAAAAAGTAAACGGATTTTATGGCCTGACCGGCGACGGCAAAACGGCGATTATTGAAATGGCGGCGGCGAGCGGATTGATGCTGGTGGCGCCAGAGGCGCGTAATCCGCTGCTGGCATCCAGTTTCGGCACCGGCGAATTGATTCGTCACGCCCTGGACGCGGGGATTCGCCATATTATTCTGGGTATCGGCGGCAGCGCCACGGTGGATGGCGGAATGGGAGTAGCGCAGGCGCTCGGTGTGCGTTTTCTGGACGCGCAGGGAACGCCGCTTGGCGCCGGAGGGGGCAATTTATCGCGCCTGGCGAGCATTGACCTGCAGGGGTGCGATCCGCGAATTTCAGAGTGTCGTATTGAGGTCGCCTGTGATGTTGATAACCCGTTGGTGGGGCCACGCGGTGCGGCGGCGGTATTCGGTCCGCAGAAAGGGGCGACGCCTGAAATGGTTGAGACGCTGGAAAATGGATTACGTAATTATGCCCGTGTTTTACATGCCCTGACCGGACGCGACATGTCTCAAATACCGGGCGGTGGAGCGGCCGGAGGAATGGGGATTGCCGCTATCGTCTTTCTGGAAGCGGAAATGAAGCCCGGTATTGAGATTGTTATGCAGGCGGTGAAGTTGGAGGAGGCGGTAAAAGAGGCCTCGCTGGTGATTACCGGAGAAGGACGAATCGACTCGCAAACGGCGGGAGGAAAAGCGCCGATAGGCGTCGCGTCAGTGGCGAAACGGCATCACGTCCCGGTTATCGGCATTGCCGGCGTACTGGGCGACGGCGTGGAAGTGGTCCATCGCCACGGTATTGATGCAGTATTCAGTATTTTGCCGCGGCTGGCGCCTTTGCCGGAAGTTCTGGCGAACGGTGAACAAAATCTCTACCACAGCGCCTGTAATATTGCCCGCGTCATCAAACTTGGCCAGGATATCGGGACTCGTTAAGCATAAAAAAAGCCACGGTTCTCACCGTGGCAAAATCCAACATAGCTAAATTAAAAATAATCAGGAGGGCTGTCCGCCGTTAAATCATAACGTCGCGGTTACAGTCTTTGGAGTAGATGTAGCTGAATGCTTCGCCACGACCTACACCGTATCCGGCCTGCAGGGAATAAGCGCCCATGAAGATGTAGTCGCCTTTTTTCACCGGCACCCAGTTGTTGTCGAGGTTATAAACCCCCTGGCCGGAAAGGATATAAGCGCCATGTTCCTGGACGTGGGTTTCAATATAGCCGTGGCTGGCGCCCGGTTCGAAAGACAGAATATGCATATTCATATCGAAGCCCAGCTCTTTAGGCAGGAAATCCAGCAGAATAACATCTTCCATGCCTTCATAATGAATACGCTCCAGCTGGCTGGCATTGCCGGAAACCAACCACGGGGCATGCCCCTCGACAGGAGTATAGCGGCGTTTATATAAAAATAGCTGGCTGTCTTCCGTTTGAGCGTTGCTAAAAGTCATCATCTCGCCCGGTGGACAATAGAGGTATCCGCCCTGAGTTAAAGAGAATGTTTTTCCTTCTGCTTTAGCTTCAATATTTCCCGTAATGACATAGAGAAAAGTTTCAATCCCCTCGCCGCCAAAGCCCTGCTGGTTGCCGCCATTCTGATGTAAGGTGACCAGATAATCGACGAAAGAAGCACCCAGCTTCGGCGTCGAAAGGATGGTGACGTCACAGTTTTCAAAGCCGGGAATAATATTTTTCACCAGACCGTCCGGCGTTAAGAGCGCATAGTTACCGTGTTTCACAATGGCGCGGTTCGCCAGTAAATCATCGCGGTAACCCGTGACGTTATTCAGATATCCCATTGATGGCTCCTTATTTTTGCCAGGCAAGTTGATGCAGCATTAATGCCAGAGTTTTGACCCCTTCAGCAAGGTCATTAATGTTGGTACGTTCCGCCGGGTTATGGCTGATACCATTAATGCTGGGGACGAAAATCATACAGGTAGGGACGCGCGGCGCGAAAATTTGCGCGTCATGACCTGCGCCGCTATGCATTATGCGATAGTTCAGTTGTTCGGTTTCACACAGCCTGGTGAGGGCCGCGACCAGTTCGGCGTTCATCGGCACCGGCGCTTCGTCCATCCACAAATCGATATCGATGCTGATATCCATTTCATCGCAGATGGCGCGCATATCGTTTTCCAACTGTTCGGTAAATTCGCGAAGTACCGCGGCGTCCGTATGCCGGCAATCGATTGTAAATGTGGTTTTTCCAGGGACAACATTGACCGTATTCGGCTGCGGCTCAACTTTGCCGAACGTTAATACCAGGGGATCGCCATGCTGTTTGGCTTTTTCAATGGACTGACTGCAAATACGACTGAAGGCGTGCACCGTATCGCGACGATAGCCCATTGGCGTTGTGCCTGCATGGTTGGACTCGCCGTTGAGCGTCACCGTGTAGCGACGTTGCCCGACGATGGCGTTGACGACGCCAATCGACTGTCCGTTGCTCTCCAGAACGCAGCCTTGCTCAATATGCAATTCAACAAAGGCGCGGATATCGGTTCGCGCAGCGAGCGGCGCGGCGGGAAGGGTAAATCCGCACGCCTGCATAGCGTCGACAAAGCCTGTGCCTTTGGCGTCCTGGATATGGCGTACCTCTTCAGGATTCGCCAGGCCAAAAATGTTCTTGCTGCCCCAAAAAACGTAAGGGAAACGGCTGCCTTCTTCCTCAGCCATTGATACTACCTCGACGGTGCGCAGCGGCGCGCCGTAGGTCGCTTTTAGCCAGTCGATCGCCAGCCAGGCGGCAAGCGCGCCGAATTGCCCGTCCAGATTGCCGCCGTTGACGACCGTATCAATATGCGAACCGCTTAAAATCACCTGCTCCGGAAATTGTGTGCCGCAAAGGCGGCCATATAAATTTCCGACGTCATCAAAGCGTGTCTCCAGACCGCTTTCTGCCATTCGCTTTTTAAACTGCTGCTGTGTTTCCAGCCACTCAGGCGAATAAAGTAAACGCGTCATTCCACCCGTAGGATCGGCTCCAATGGAAGAGAGCCAGGGCAATGTTTCTTCTATCGCGTGGCGAAAATGCTTTATCATAGAAAATTCCTGTTTCAATAATTATTGGGCAAAGGGATTTTTTGTTTCGTATGACTTGAGATAGAGGGTATCGGAAATCAGATATTGATAAATATCATCAACAATATCGATACCATTCATATCGGCATTTTTCTGTTTAATATCCTGATCCTGTCCAGGATAATAAACCTGTTTAAAACCGGGGGCGGGCTTCACGGCATTGAGTTCCTGCATGGTCTGACTAATATGTTTGCGGAATAATTCACAGGAAGAAAAGAACGCCGGATTAATGACCAGATGAAGTTGTCCTAAATTGCGTCCGGCGTGTAAATCTTCATACATCGAACTGACCTGGCGGCCAAACGGCAGCCCCAGCAGAATGCCGGACAAAATATCGCTCATCATCATCAGGCCGTAACCTTTCGGGCCTGCGGCGGGTAATAACGCATTGACGGCAAAAGGATCATGTGTCGGCGCGCCGTTTTTATCGACGGCCCAACTCTCCGGAATGGACTCATTGCGAGACCGTGCATCGAGGACTTTTCCCCAGGCCTGCACGGTGGTGGCCATATCAAAGGTAATGATGTCATCGCCTTCGCCCGGCGCGGCAAAGGCCAGCGGATTAGTGCCATAGTAAATATCCGCCCCGCCAAACGGCACGACCATAGGATCGGACTGACAGATAGACAGACCAATCAGGCCTTCGCGAGCAGCCTGGCGGACGAAATAAGAGATGGCGCCGCTATGGCCCATTCTGCTAATGCCGACAACCGCGACGCCATTTTTTTTGGCTATTTCAATAGCATGCTCTATTCCCATTTTGGCTGCGACCTGTCCGGCAGCATTATCGGCATGCAGTATCGCCGTACAGGGACCGGTATTCTCAATGCGGAACGTCGGCTCCCGGTTGGTGCCGCCTTTTGAAATTCGTTCGGCATAATATTCAACGCGTACGGCGCCATGTGAGTGAATACCTCTGGCATCTGCATAAACCAGTACGTCGGCGACGGTGGCGGCGTGCTCACGTTTTAGTCCGGCTTTATAAAGCTTATTTTCGATAAGCTGATGGAGTGTTTCCCGACTGATTTTCATCTGTCTTCCTTTTTAACGACGGTGTGAAGCATGACTGCGATTAACATACCGGGAAAATAAAATGATTATGTGATCCAGACAGGCAAAAAAATATAATTAGAATTTATTTGATAATCAGGCGGGTTTTATCTTTTTGCTTAAATAAAAAGCTTTTTTAGAAAATCATAACTAATCCTTTAGCTGTTGTTTGAATTCTTTTGTTAATAAATTTGATGTGACGTTAATCACTCTATTTACCCTCCCGGATATATACCGTGAAGCGCACATTAACACTGCTCGTGCAATTGCAATGGGTGCAATTATTAAGGAGTTGTTATGATCCACGCCTTTATTAAAAAAGGGTGTTTTCAGGACTCTGTCAGCTTAATGATTATTTCTCGAAAGCTGAGTGAGTCCGAAAATGTTGATGATGTATCGGTAATGATGGGAACGCCTGCGAATAAGTCGCTGCTGGAAACTACCGGTTTCTGGCATGACGATTTTCATGGCGCTACGCCCAATGACATTTGCGTGGCGATTCGTACCGAAGCGGTAGATGACGGCATTACGCAGGTGATTGTGCAACAGCTCGAAGAAGCATTGCAGCAGTTGGCGCAGGGAAGCAGCGGCAGCCAGTCGTTAATCCAGGTCAGACGCTGGGAAAGCGCCTGTCAGAAACTGCCAGAGGCGAATCTGGCGCTGGTATCGGTGGCCGGCGAATATGCGGCGGAACTGGCAGAGCAGGCGCTGGATCGTTCGTTGAACGTGATGATCTTCTCCGATAATGTCACGCTGGACGATGAAATCAGACTAAAACGCCGGGCGCGTGATAAAGGACTGCTGGTCATGGGGCCGGATTGCGGCACCGCTATGATCGCCAATACGCCGCTGGCTTTCGCTAACGTCATGCCAGAGGGCAACATCGGGGTGATTGGCGCTTCCGGCACCGGTATTCAGGAGCTCTGTTCACAGATTGCGCTGGCGGGGGAAGGGATTACCCATGCCATCGGGCTTGGCGGACGCGATTTGAGCGCCGAGGTCGGCGGGATCAGCGCGCTAACGGCACTGGACATACTCAGCGCGGATGAAAAGAGCCAGGTGCTGGCCTTTGTCTCCAAACCGCCTGCCGATGCGGTTCGCCAGCATATTATCGCGGCGATGAAAGCCACCGGCAAACCTGTTGTAGCGCTGTTCTTAGGGTTTTCCTCCCCCGTTGCGCGTGAGGATAACGTCTGGTTTGCCTCGACGCTGGATGAAGCCGCCCGACTGGCATGTTTATTGTCTCGCGTGACGTCGCAGCGTAAAGAAATGGTTTCAACAGGCGGCGTGATTCGTGGTCTCTATACCGGCGGAACGCTGGCGGCGGAAGCGGCGGGGCTGCTGGCCGGCTATCTGGGCGTCGCGACGGATACGGAACATCACCATGGCATGATGCTTGACGCTGACGGCCACCAGATTATCGATCTGGGCGATGACTTTTATACCGTTGGGCGACCACATCCGATGATTGACCCGGCGTTACGTAATCAGCTTATCGCCGGGCTTGGCGCACAGCCGCAGGTACGCGTGTTATTAGTGGACGTCGTTATTGGTTTTGGCGCGACCGCCGATCCCGCCGCATCGCTGATTCAGGCCTGGCAGAAGGCATGTGCCGCACGCGCCAGCGACCAGCCGCTGTTCGCCATCGCAACCGTCACCGGAACGGAACGCGATCCTCAGTGCCGCTCGCAACAAATCGCCGCGCTCGAAGATGCCGGCATCACGGTAGTGGATTCTCTTCCCGAAGCCACTCTGTTGGCCGCGGAACTGATTCGACCCACTCTCTCTTCCACTCATCCATCAGCTCCCCGGTTACTGGAAGCGGTAGCGGTGATTAATGCCGGGTTACGTAGCTTCGCGCTGGATTTACAGGCTGCCGGTATGCCCGTGGTGCACTACCAGTGGGCGCCTGTCGCTGGCGGTAATAAAAAACTGGCTCGTCTGTTAGAACGTTTGCAATAAGGGGTTCCCATGTTTACATCAGTGGCGCAAGCCAACGCTGCAGTCATCGAACAAATTCGTCGCGCACGTCCGCACTGGCTGGATGTGAAGCCAGCTTCTTCATTAATTAGCGTGCTCAATCAGGGGAAAACGCTTCTTCATGCCGGCCCGCCGATGCGCTGGCAAGAGATGACCGGCCCGATGAAAGGAGCCTGTATCGGCGCATGCCTGTTTGAAGGATGGGCCAAAGATGAAATGAGCGCGCTCGCGCTGTTAGAGCAGGGAAAGGTCAACTTTATTCCCTGCCATCACGTTAACGCTGTGGGGCCGATGGGCGGTATTACCTCAGCCAGTATGCCGATGCTGGTCGTGGAAAATATCACCGACGGCAATCGCGCGTACTGCAATCTCAACGAAGGGATCGGCAAAGTGATGCGTTTCGGCGCCTATGGCGAAGATGTTCAGCAACGTTTGCGCTGGATGCGTGATGTGCTGATGCCGGTATTAAGCGCAGCGCTGGGACGTCTGGAGCGGGGCCTCGACCTGACCGCAATGATGGCGCAGGGCATTACGATGGGAGATGAATTCCACCAGCGTAATATCGCTTCTTCCGCATTGCTGATGCGCACGTTGGCGCCGCATATCGCCCGTCTGGAACACGATAAGCAGCAGATAGCGGAAGTGATGGATTTTCTGAGCGTCACCGATCAATTCTTCCTTAATCTGGCGATGGCCTACTGTAAAGCCGCCATGGACGCGGGCGCGCAGATTCGCGCCGGCAGTATTGTGACGGCGATGACCCGCAATGGCGATATGTTTGGCATTCGGGTTAGCGGTCTGGGCGACCGTTGGTTCACCGCGCCTGTTAATACGCCACAGGGGCTATTTTTTACCGGTTTTTCGCAGGATCAGGCCAACCCGGACATGGGAGACAGCGCCATTACTGAAACGTTTGGTATTGGCGGCGCTGCGATGATTGCCGCGCCTGGCGTAACGCGTTTTGTCGGTGCCGGGGGAATGGAAGCGGCGAAATCTGTTTCTGAAGAGATGGCTGAAATTTATCTCGAACGCAACATGCAGCTACAAATCCCCGGCTGGGATTTTCAGGGGGCCTGTCTGGGACTGGATATCCGCCGCGTGGTCGAGACCGGAATTACGCCGCTGATTAACACGGGTATCGCGCATAAAGAGGCGGGGATTGGCCAGATTGGCGCGGGAACCGTCCGTGCGCCGCTGGCCTGTTTCGAGCAGGCGCTGGAAGCGCTGGCGGAAAGCATGGGCGTAAGTTAAGAGAGCGTCTCATGAAACGTATCCATCCTCTTATGGCAAGCCGACAATCGGCGGATTATCGGCAACCCTGGCAGATGTCAGGGGTATGGCGTCGCTCTATTAATTTTGTGGCGAAAAGCGGTGAGTTATTAACGCTTCACCGTCGGGGGAGCGGCTTCAGTCCGGGAGGGTGGATACTGCGCGGCGGCGATTTTGACGCATTGCGCGATGTGCTCACCGATGGCGAAAAACCGCAGTCAACCGCTGCCGGCATTCAGATTGGCGAGTTTCTTTTATGCGAGCCGGAGAGGCGCTGTTCGCTGCGGGTTCCACGCTATCTTGCGTCGCCGCGTCTTAACGCGACGTACATGCAGCGTAGTGAGGAGACGGGACTGTTTGGGCCGTTAACCGTCGCCGCAGCTCAGCCTCTATGTCCGGAACTTCGCCAGTTTTGTCACTGCTTTCAGTCGGCGCTTGCAGGTGCTGCGACTGACTGGCGGCTATGGCTGGGTAAAGGGCCGGGCTTAACGCCCAGTCATGACGACACGCTGACGGGAATGTTGCTGGCGGCCTGGTATTTTGGCGCCATAGATGAACGCGCCGGGCGTAATTTTTTTGCCCAATCCGGCAGCCTTGATCGGGCGACGACGCTCGTGAGCGTTAGCTATTTACGCTATGCGGCTATGGGTTATTTCGCGTCGCCTTTACTCCACTTTATTCATGCGCTGCGACGAGATGCTCGCACAGAAACGGCGATTGACGGACTGCTGGCGCTGGGGCACACCTCGGGCGCGGATACGCTGCTGGGGTTCTGGCTTGGACAACAAATAGTAAAAGGATAGGGAATGAAAACGTTGGTAGTTGCTCTTGGCGGCAACGCATTATTGCAGCGCGGAGAAGCGCTAACGGCAGAGAATCAATATCGCAATATTGCCGACGCAGTGCCTGCGCTGGCGCGACTTGCCCGCTCGTATCGGCTGGCGATAGTACATGGCAACGGCCCCCAGGTCGGCCTGTTGGCTTTACAGAACCTTGCCTGGAAAGCCGTTGAGCCTTATCCGCTGGATGTGCTGGTGGCGGAGAGTCAGGGCATGATCGGCTATATGCTGGCGCAGCGTCTGGCGCTTGAACCCGATATGCCGCCGGTGACTACAGTATTAACGCGGATAAAGGTATCGGCGGACGATCCTGCTTTTCTTGAACCGGAAAAGTTTATTGGTCCCGTTTATTCGCCAGAAGAGCAAATGGCGCTGGAAGCGACTTATGGCTGGCATATGAAACGTGATGGAAAATATCTGCGCCGTGTCGTCGCTTCCCCGGCGCCGCGTCAGATTATCGAAAGCGCCGCTATTGAGTTATTGCTAAAAGAGGGCCATGTGGTGATTTGCAGCGGCGGTGGCGGGGTACCTGTTGCCGGCGAAGGCGAAGGGGTCGAGGCGGTGATAGATAAAGACCTGGCGGCGGCATTGCTGGCGGAGCAGATAGCGGCCGATGGTCTGATCATTTTGACGGATGCGGATGCGGTGTATGAACATTGGGGAACGCCGCAGCAGCGCGCTATTCGTCAGGCTTCGCCCGATGAGCTGGCGCCGTTTGCCAAAGCCGATGGCGCGATGGGGCCGAAGGTGACCGCGGTAAGCGGGTATGTGAAGCGGTGCGGAAAGCCGGCATGGATTGGCGCATTATCGCGTATTGACGATACCCTGGCGGGCAGGGCGGGAACCTGCATCCGTCTGTGATCGCGACGGGCGGCAACAGAGAATGCGCCGCCCACGCTGTTTATTTAAGCTTACTTTGCGCCCAGATAATGCCGCTGGCGTATTCGCCCGGCAGGAGCGGAGAGAGCGCTTCCAGGGTGGCGCTAAGACGTGAGGTATCGCTGTCGGTCAGATTCAGATGGCCGACTTTTCGCCCCGGACGTACCGCTTTATCATACCAGTGCAGATGTACCAGCGGCAGCTTCAGCCAGTCGTAATTCAGTTCGCTGCCGATCAGGTTGATCATCACCGACGGGGCGTTAATCACCGGCGCGGGCAACGGTAGGCCGGTAATAGCACGCAAATGCAATTCAAACTGACTGATGCTGGCGCCATTTTGCGTCCAGTGTCCGCTGTTATGCACGCGCGGCGCCAGTTCATTGATTAGCAGGCCTTCCGGCGTGATAAAACATTCCATCGCCATTACGCCGACGTAGTTCAGCGCCTGCATAATTGCTGACAGCATCGATTCCGCCTGCGCCTGCTGTTCGGCGTTCGCCTGTGGGAACGCGACGCTGGTCCGCAAGATGCCGTCCTGATGCAAATTGTGCGTTAGCGGGTAAAACACGGTACTGCCGTCATGAGCGCGCGCGCCGACTAACGACACTTCGCCGGAAAAATGGATACCGCGCTCAACAATACATGCGCCATAGCAGTCATCCGGCAGTTGCCCGGTTTCGTCCGCGCGTAGACGCCACTGCCCGCGACCGTCGTAGCCGCCAACGCGACGCTTAATAATCGCCAGTTCGCCCAGACGGCCAAAGATGCCGGACCACTCGTCGGCGCTGGACAGCAGCTGCCACGGCGCGGTCGCGAGTCCCAGTTTATCGAAAAGCTGTTTTTGTGTCAGACGGTCGGCGATGATCGGAAATACATCGCGATTGACGAAGGCCGGGTGGCGCGCCAGCTCGCGGGTAAGCGCGGTTTCCGGCCAGCGCTCAATCTCTGCGGTAATGACGCTCTGCTGTACCGGAACGGCGGTAGGCTCTGCATCCAGGCCAACCGGCCAGACGGCGATACCCAGCGGTTCTCCCGCCTGGCGCAGCATTCGGCCCAGTTGTCCGTTGCCGAGAACGCAAACTTGCTTCATAGCGTCCCCCGCGGATCGGGATTTTCCAGAACTTCATCGGTTTGCGCTTTGCGCCAGTCGGCAATGCGCTGATGCAGTTCCGCGTCGTGTTGCGCCAGAATCTGCGCAGCGAGCAGGGCGGCGTTAGCGGCACCGGCTTTACCGATCGCCAGCGTACCCACCGGAATGCCGCGCGGCATCTGCACGATGGAGTAGAGGCTATCCACGCCGCTTAGCGCAGCGCTTTGTACCGGCACGCCGAGTACCGGGACCAGCGTTTTTGCCGCAATCATTCCCGGCAGGTGCGCCGCGCCGCCCGCGCCGGCAATAATCACTTGATATCCGTTCTCTTCCGCCGTTTCGGCGAAGCTGAACAGTTTATCGGGGGTGCGATGGGCGGAAACCACTTCTACATGGTGCGGGACATCCAGAATTTCAAAAATTTCGGCGGCGAATTGCATGGTAGCCCAGTCGCTTTTGGACCCCATCACGATGGCGACACGCGCCGGATTATTGCGGGAAGACATGCGTCTTAAAACTCCTGTAGTGCGGGACACGCTGCTTTTGAGGTGTCAAAGAATAGCATGATAATCAGGCAAGGAAAACGGTTGCGTGTGCGCCGTAACGGACGATTCGACGAACATTTACAGGGGGAAGGCGATTAACTCAACGTTGTCCGGCGTGACTTTTACCATTGAACCTTCATGATGCCATGCGCCTAACACCACGCGGAACGCGGGCTGGTCGTTGACGGAAAGTTCATGCACCGCCGGGCGGTGGGTGTGACCGTGAACCAGCCACTGTACGCGGTGTTTTTCCATTTCGGCGACGACGGTCTGCGCATTGACGTCCATAATATCCAGCGATTTGCTGCTGTTGGCGGCTTTACTGCCGGCGCGCATTCTGGCGGCGATACGGCGGCGGATAAACAGCGGCAGGGTAAGGAATAGTCGTTGAACCCACGGATTATGGACTTTGGCGCGAAACGCCTGATATCCGGCATCATCGGTACAGAGCGTATCGCCGTGCATAATCAACACATTGCGGCCATACAGGTCGAGCACTTTTTCCTGCGGCAGTAGAATCATGCCGCTTTCGCGGGCAAAGCGTTTGCCAATCAGGAAGTCGCGATTACCATGAATAAAGAAGCAGGGGACGCCGGAATCAACCAGCGATTTAATGGCAACGGCCATTTCACGATGTAGCGGGTTGGGGTCGTCGTCGCCAATCCAGGCCTCGAAGAGATCGCCAAGAATATACAGCGCGTCGGCCTGGCGGGCTTCTACGGCTAAAAAACGCAGAAAACCGGCGACGATCGCCGGTTCTTCCGTTTGCAGATGCAAGTCTGCAATAAACAGTGTCGCCACGATTACTCGCTGACGGTCACGTTTTCAATGATGACGTCTTCTTTTGGTACGTCCTGGTGCATACCGCTACGGCCAGTGGCGACGCCTTTGATTTTATCTACCACGTCCATACCTTCTACAACTTCCGCAAAGACGCAGTAGCCCCAGCCCTGCAGACTTTCGCCGGAGAAGTTCAGGAAGTCGTTGTCTGCCACGTTGATGAAGAATTGCGCGGTAGCCGAATGTGGCGCCTGAGTACGTGCCATTGCCAACGTACCACGGGTATTTTTCAGACCATTGTTGGCTTCGTTTTTGATCGCCTCTTTGGTGGCTTTCTGTTTCATGCCCGGCTCAAAGCCGCCGCCCTGAATCATGAAACCGTTAATCACACGGTGGAAAATGGTGTTGTTGTAAAAACCTTCGCGGCAGTAGTCCAGGAAGTTTTTAACTGTTTCAGGCGCTTTATCATCAAAGGTTTTGATTACGATATCGCCGTGATTAGTGTGGAAAGTAACCATTTTTGCATCCTGTTCCAAGAGAGTGGTGCTTTAGCCCGCAATGGGGCACATATAGGGGCTTGTTATAGCATAACCGTAAGCTGCGATCACCTTGCAAAGTGTGCTGCTTCAAGGTTGAATTATGAGTATTATACACACCTAATTACCCACACACGTCTATACGGAATCTTCGATGTTAAAAATTTTTAATACACTGACGCGCCAAAAAGAGGAATTCAAACCCATTCATGCCGGGGAAGTCGGCATGTACGTGTGTGGTATCACCGTTTACGATCTCTGCCACATTGGCCACGGACGCACGTTTGTCGCTTTTGACGTTGTCGCGCGCTATTTGCGTTTTCTCGGTTATAAGCTGAAGTATGTGCGTAACATTACCGATATCGACGATAAAATTATTAAACGTGCCAATGAAAACGGCGAAAGTTTTGTCGCGCTGGTCGACAGAATGATTGCGGAAATGCATCAGGACTTCGACGCGCTGAATATTCTGCGTCCGGACAGCGAGCCGCGTGCGACGCACCATATTCAGGAAATTATCGAACTCACCCGCACCTTAATCGAGAAAGGGCACGCCTATGTGGCGGATAACGGCGATGTGATGTTTGATGTACCGACCGATCCGACTTATGGGCAGCTTTCCCGTCAGGATCTTGAGCAGCTTCAGGCGGGCGCGCGCGTGGATGTCGTTGACGTGAAGCGTAACCCGATGGACTTCGTGCTGTGGAAAATGTCGAAAGAGGGCGAGCCGAGCTGGCCGTCGCCGTGGGGCGAAGGGCGTCCGGGCTGGCACATTGAATGTTCGGCGATGAACTGCAAGCAGTTGGGCAACCATTTTGATATTCACGGCGGCGGTTCCGATCTGATGTTCCCGCACCATGAAAACGAGATTGCCCAGTCTACCTGCGCGCATGACGGCGAATACGTCAACTACTGGATGCACTCCGGTATGGTGATGGTGGATCGCGAGAAGATGTCCAAATCGCTGGGCAATTTCTTTACCGTGCGCGACGTGCTGAAATACTACGATGCGGAAACTGTGCGCTACTTCCTGATGTCCGGGCATTACCGTAGCCAACTGAACTACAGCGAAGAGAACCTCAAGCAGGCGCGCGCCTCGCTGGAGCGGTTATACACTGCATTGCGTGGAACGGATAAATCAGCGGCCCCGGCGGGCGGCGAGGCGTTTGAAGCGCGTTTCGTGGAGGCGATGAATGACGATTTCAACACGCCGGAAGCCTACTCCGTCCTGTTTGATATGGCGCGTGAAGTCAACCGTCTGAAGGGCGAGGATATGACCGCCGCGAATGCGATGGCGTCTCATCTGCGGAAGATTTCTGGCGTGCTGGGACTGCTGGAGCAGGAGCCGGATGTTTTCCTGCAAAGCGGCGCGCAGGCGGATGACGGTGAAGTTGCGGAAATTGAAGCCTTGATTCAACAGCGTCTGGATGCCCGTAAAGCGAAAGACTGGGCGGCGGCGGACGCGGCGCGCGATCGTCTCGCTGAAATGGGTATTATTCTGGAAGATGGCCCGCAGGGCACCACCTGGCGGCGTAAGTAAGCGCTTTTACAGGCCGCTCTATTTGCATAGAACGGCCTGTTTTTTATTTTTTCGCACCGGGCGAAAGATAAACACACACCGACTCCCCCAGATTCTGATGTTCACACCCGGGTATTGCCCGGCTGTAATGGGCAATAAAGCGGATGACGCTGTCGCCGCTGTTTAGCCCCACATTTCCTTTTCGCAGCAATTCTGCTGGCTGATCGTCGGTGAAAACGTTAGGGGTGAACAGTTTTGCGCCTAATCGTTCAAAAGTGCCAGCACTAACGATAGAGGGTTGATAACCCTGAAGCTGCAACCAGCGGCGGGCATCATTACGTGACCAAACCTGCGCATCGTTTGCTCGCGCAAACACTTCGAGAAGCCAGCCATTCGAATTCTGATAAGGGCCGGAAAAAGGCCACGCAATCAGGTTATAGCGGGGACTGTGGAAGAGATTGAGTTTGATAGCACTATGTAAGAGCGTTTGTAATGCCGTCGCGATATCTGAACGCGGGCGCAAAACGGCAATGCTCTGATTCACCAGGTCATCAGCCAGAAACTCATACAGACCTTGTATATAGAGCGCTGATTCAGCGGTTCCGCAAGTATTCAGATTATGGTAAACCCGCCAGTCTCCGTTTGGCTGGCGCATGGCATAGCCAGCATGTGACCAGGTTAAATGTCGGCTCGACATATCTTGCCCCTGGCGAACCAGAATGACGACCGGATCGGGTTGACTGTTAAGCTGCTGTTTGAGTTGTAACGCCTGATCCATTGTCGCTGCGATGCTCTCCGGCGTGTTTGCTTTTTGGTGACAGTTAGCACTGTCTGCATAAGCGTTGAGCGAGATTGCGCTGAGCCACAGGGCAAACGCGAACCGCTTCATTTGGCCGGTACCGTCTGGTTGCTGGAAAGTCCTGCGTCGTCCTGATTTACCATATGGGCAAGGACCTTGCCCTCTTTTTTCAAATAAGCGCCGGTGCCTTCCTGCGTTTTTTCCAGAGTGACTTTATCACCTGCTTTGAGGTTGCCTTCTTTGACGACATTTAGAGGAACTTGCATTTTAATGTCTTTGTTATCGGGGGACTTAGTGGTTAACAGCGCGGTTTTTTGCTTTTTATTTTCGACAACAGATCCAATGCTCAGGTTGAGCGGCAGCAGTACGGGGGAGAGTATAATTCCGCTAACCAGTGCGGAACTGCCCACGCTGACAACCGCAGACGATGCCGCATACCAGCCAGTGGCAGACATTTCTTCGCTATAGCTGGCGTGGGAAAATGAGAAACAGATGACCGCGGCGGCGAATGTCATTTTATTCATATTGATTCCTTTTAATATGCGTTTTAAGTACCCATAGAAATAACACTAAAATACTTCCCGGCAACCACACCCACAGCAATTCTGAGAGAATGACCTGGTGTCCATACGGCGTGATGTAGCTTGAAAGCGCAAACGGCGCGACTTTAATCACCTGCCAGGGCGCAAAGAAACGTTCATCCGACCACGGCCACAGCCATCCGACGCCTTTACCACCCGTGGTTATCGAATCCAGCAGGCTGTGCGACAACAATGAAACGGTTAAAAACAGCCAGCAGCGCACCTGCCCCGCTCGAAACCATCGTCGTCCCGCGAGTACGCACAACAGGGGGAGGACGAATGCGAAAAGTAAAGAGTGGGTAAATCCGCGATGGCCGAACACGTTGCCGTAGGCGACGCCAAATTTAAAGGCCAGCACGTCGGCATCGGGGAGCATCGCCAGCACAACACCGGCAAACAGCAGGCGAGGAGGGATAACTTTCAGGCCTAAGCCTGCGCCAAGACACAGAGGAACGGCGGCGTGGGTGATAACGGTAGGCATAGCGATGGTTCACAGGGAAATAGCCATGCTAGCAGTTGGAACGCAGAGGATTAAGTGGATGATTATCTGAAAAGACAGCGTAATCAGGCCGGATAAGACGCTTTGCGTCGCTATCCGGCACTTGTATCAGGCCACGACGTTCACACTTTGGCCTTCAAAGCTAACGGTTTGCCCGGCGACAATTTTGCAGCGTTTACGCGTTTCAACCACGCCATCAACCTTCACCAACCCGTCGGCAATGGCGATTTTCGCCTGCGCGCCGCTTTCGCTCCAGCCTTCCAGCTTGAGCAGATCGCACAGCTCGACGTGCGGGTGCTTGCCTAAAGAGAATGTCGCCATGTTATTTTCCTTGTGGATCGTGATATTCAATGCACGCCTGCAGCGTGTTTTCGATAAGCGTGGCGACCGTCATCGGGCCGACGCCGCCCGGTACTGGCGTGATGTATGACGCGCGCGCCGCGGCTTCGTCAAACACGACGTCGCCAACGACCTTGCCATTTTCCAGACGGTTAATACCGACATCAATCACAATTGCGCCTTCTTTAATCCATTCGCCGGGAATAAAGCCCGGTTTACCTACGGCGACAATGAGCAAATCAGCATGCTCGACATGGTGACGCAGATCTTTGGTAAAGCGGTGCGTAACGGTAGTCGTACAGCCAGCCAGCAGCAGCTCCATGCTCATTGGGCGTCCAACGATATTGGACGCGCCAATGACCACCGCATTCAGGCCGTAGGTATCAATATTGTAACGCTCAAGCAGGGTCACAATACCGCGGGGCGTACAGGGACGCAGGCGCGGCGCACGCTGGCACAGACGACCGACATTATAAGGATGAAAACCGTCTACGTCTTTATCTGGCGCGATACGCTCCAGCACTTTAACGTTGTCGATGCCTGCCGGTAAAGGCAACTGCACCAGAATACCGTCGATCGTGTTATCTGCATTCAGAGTATCGATAAGCGCCAGCAGTTCGGCTTCGCTGGTGGTTTCTGGCAGGTCATAGGAGCGGGAGACGAATCCCACTTCGTCGCACGCTTTACGTTTGCTTGCGACATAAATCTGTGAGGCCGGATTGCTGCCGACCAGCACCACAGCCAGGCCGGGAGCGCGAAGACCTGCTGCGACGCGTGCCTGAACTTTTTGAGCAACCTCAGATCGCACCTGCTGCGCAATCGTTTTACCGTCAATAATCTTTGCTGCCATCAGAGAGAAGATTCCATCTGTTACTTCAAGTCAAAGGGGATAACGCTATTTTGTCAGAAGCGGGCCTCGCTGTCAGTTAACGTTTGTGTTTCCGATGCAAACGCGACGTCTCCCCCGTCCGTTGACGATACTGAGACGTGACCCGTAAGCGCGCCATGATTAACCAAAAAGAAACAATTCATCACCCTGGCTATGGTTACCGTAATCCCTCGCCGTTAATAGCATCAGGCGGCATAATGCGACATTTTATACAAAATAAGATTAGACCTTTCTTATATTCCAATAAGAATTAGCTTAGGTCATTAAAAGAGTTTGCGGCTGTTTTTTATTTAGCGAAATGTTTAATTTATTACCGTGACGAAATGTCATATTCGCAAAGATTAATTACTGCGTCTGATACTCAGGGGAGAAACAGAAAACTAATTAATCTGCGATATCTATCTTTACAGGATGCAGAGATAACTTTTCTGACATGCTATGTCGATAATAATTCAAACGGAGCCGACAGGATGCCGAAACCGGGTGTGTGTAATTCAAGGGAAATCCATGAAACATAAATTAATGACCTCTACTATTGCGAGTCTGATGTTTGTCGCTGGCGCAGCGGTTGCGGCTGATCCTACTCCGGTGAGCGTGAGTGGCGGTACTATTCATTTCGAAGGTAAACTGGTTAATGCAGCCTGTGCCGTTAGCACTAAATCCGCCGATCAAACGGTGACGCTGGGTCAATACCGTACCGCCAGCTTTACGGCGATTGGTAATACGACTGCGCAGGTGCCTTTCTCCATCGTCCTGAATGACTGCGATCCGAAAGTGGCGGCCACCGCTGCCGTGGCTTTCTCTGGTCAGGCAGATAACACCAACCCTAATTTGCTGGCTGTCTCCTCTGCGGACAATAGCACTACCGCAACCGGCGTCGGGATTGAGATTCTTGATAATACCTCCTCACCGTTGAAGCCGGACGGCGCGACCTTCTCGGCGAAGCAGGCGCTGGTTGAAGGCACCAATACGCTGCGTTTTACCGCACGCTATAAGGCAACCGCCGCCACGACGCCAGGCCAGGCTAATGCCGACGCCACCTTTATCATGAAATACGAATAATCCCGTCAGGGAACGCCAGGGAAGGGAGGCGCCTCAACGGAAGAGGCTATCGGGGATAAATAGAGAACATAGCAGATGATAAGGAAAGGCGCGGCGCTAGCGGGGCTTGTTTTGATGTCGCCCGTCATTGCGCAGCCGGTAATGGTGGAGAGCGGGCGTGTTCACCTGCGCGGACAACTGGTCAATGGCGGCTGCGCTGTCGCCACAGAAAGCCAGAATTTGCGCGTATTGATGGGACAGTACCGCACGAATGCGTTTACCGGTCCTGGCAGCTTCGCTCCCGTCAGCGTTCCATTTTCGTTACGGTTAATCTCCTGTAGCGCGGAGGTCTGGCGTCATGTCGGCATTGCGTTTGCTGGCGTTACGCCTGCGGAAGATCCCCATGTTTTTCTGGCCAGCGGCGAAGGTATCGGTAATGCCGGAATCGGCCTGGCGTTATTTGATGACCAGCAGCGGCAAATCATCCCTAACACATTACCGCTTCATTACGCGCCCATTTTAACGTCAGAAATGACTTTGCATTTTACCGCCCGCTATCGGGCAATTTCAGAAAATATGACGCCGGGACGAATTCATTCAGAAGTGTGGTTTACGCTGGTTTACCCATGAATTTTCTTGCCGACGTGACTCAATGCAAAAGGTATTTTTTACCATGCTGAATAGTATAAAAGTAGGCTTTATTGTTCTTCTCACGTTATTTACTTCGCTGAACGTACAGGCGGCGGGGGGGATTGCATTAGGCGCCACGCGAGTTATTTATCCCTCGGCGGCGAAGCAGACTTCTCTGGCAATCAGTAATAGCGATACTCAAGAACGTTACCTCGTCAATTCATGGATCGAAAATAACGCTGGGCAGAAAGAAAAAACGTTTATCGTTACGCCGCCTTTATTCGTCAGCGAGCCCAAAAGTGAAAACACGCTGCGTATTATCTACGCCGGGCAACCGCTACCCGGGGATCGGGAGTCGTTATTCTGGATGAACGTGAAAGCCATCCCGTCGGTCGATAAAAGTCATATTGAAGGAAAAAACGTTCTGCAACTGGCGATTCTGTCGCGCATCAAACTGTTCGTGCGTCCGGCGAATTTGCCGCAGACGCCGGAAGACGCGCCGACCTTGCTGAAATTTTCCCGTGTCGGCAACCATCTCAAGATAACCAACCCATCTGCTTATTACCTCACGCTGGTCAATATCAGCGTGGGCGCGAAAAAGATTGATAACGTGATGATCGCGCCAAAAAGCGACATGCAAATTCCCTTACCGACTGGCGCGCAGGGCAACGTGACATTTCAGTCCGTCAATGATTACGGCGCATTGACGTCGGCGACAACGGCCAGTCTCGGTTAAGCAGAGAGCGTGAAGCCACACGAGAACACGATGAAGAAGACAACCTGGTTTGCAGGGCGATTTCCCGGCTATGTATCACCGTTAAGCAGCGTGGCGCTGTCGGTGCTGGTGGCGCTGTGTCCGCTGACGAGCCGCGGCGAAAGTTATTTCAACCCTGCGTTTTTGTCGGCGGATACCGCGTCCGTGGCGGATTTATCTCGCTTTGAAAAAGGTAATCATCAGCCGCCTGGTATTTACCGGGTGGATATCTGGCGTAACGACGAATTCGTAGCGACGCAGGATATTCGTTTTGAGGCGGGCGCCGTGGGCACCGGCGATAAATCCGGCGGCCTGATGCCTTGTTTTACACCGGAGTGGATTAAACGGCTGGGCGTGAATACCGCGGCGTTCCCTGTCTCAGATAAAGGCGTCGATACCACGTGTATTCACCTTCCTGAGAAAATCCCGGGCGCGGAGGTCGCGTTCGATTTCGCGTCGATGCGCTTAAACATTAGCTTGCCGCAGGCGTCATTGCTCAACAGCGCGCGTGGCTATATCCCGCCGGAAGAGTGGGATGAAGGGATACCCGCCGCACTCATTAATTACAGTTTTACCGGTAGCCGCGGAACAGACAGCGATAGCTATTTTTTGAGTCTGCTGAGTGGCTTGAACTATGGCCCCTGGCGGTTGCGTAATAACGGAGCCTGGAACTATTCGAAAGGGGACGGCTATCATTCGCAACGCTGGAACAACATTGGCACCTGGGTACAGCGCGCCATCATTCCGCTAAAAAGCGAACTGGTCATGGGGGACAGCAATACCGGGAACGATGTTTTCGACAGCGTCGGCTTTCGCGGAGCGCGGCTGTACTCTTCTGACAATATGTATCCCGATAGCCTGCAGGGCTACGCCCCCACGGTTAGAGGAATCGCCCGGACGGCGGCAAAGCTGACGATACGACAGAACGGGTATGTTATCTACCAAAGCTATGTGTCGCCGGGCGCGTTTGCGATTACCGATCTTAATCCTACCTCTTCCAGCGGCGACCTTGAGGTGACGGTAGATGAAAAAGACGGTAGCCAACAACGTTACACGGTGCCTTACTCTACCGTTCCGCTATTGCAGCGTGAGGGCAGGGTGAAGTATGACCTGGTGGCCGGGGATTTTCGCAGCGGCAATAGTCAGCAGTCTTCGCCATTCTTTTTCCAGGGAACGGTGATTGCCGGCCTGCCTGCGGGGCTGACGGCTTACGGCGGTACGCAACTTGCCGATCGTTACCGTGCCGTGGTGGTCGGGGCGGGGCGAAATTTGGGCGACTGGGGAGCCGTGTCGGTCGATGTCACACATGCGCGTAGCCAACTGGCAGATGACAGCACCCATCAGGGGCAATCGTTGCGTTTTCTGTACGCCAAATCGCTGAATAATTACGGGACTAATTTTCAATTGCTGGGTTACCGCTATTCCACGCGCGGATTTTACACCCTGGATGATGTGGCATACCGCAGTATGGAAGGGTACGACTACGAATACGATAGCGACGGACGCCGCCATAAAGTGCCGGTGGCGCAGAGCTACCACAATCTCCGCTACAGCAAAAAAGGCCGCTTTCAGGTCAATATTTCGCAAAATCTGGGGGATTACGGGTCACTGTATCTTTCCGGCAGTCAACAAAATTACTGGAATACGGCGGATACCAATACCTGGTATCAACTGGGATACGCCAGTGGATGGCAAGGCATAAGTTATTCGCTGTCATGGTCGTGGAACGAATCGGTGGGGATCTCAGGCGCCGACCGCATTCTGGCATTCAATATGTCCGTTCCGTTTAGCGTTCTGACCGGACGGCGTTATGCGCGCGACACTCTTCTTGATCGTACTTATGCCACGTTTAACGCCAACCGCAACCGCGACGGCGACAATAGCTGGCAGACCGGCGTGGGCGGCACGCAACCGGTAGCCTTTAGCCTAAAACTTGAAGGCTGCCCGCCGGGGTCGGCGTCTATAACGTTTTCCGGGACGCCAGCGCCCGGCACGGCATTACTGGCGCTTGCTGATACGGCAATGGCGCAAAAACTGGCGATTGAAATTCGCGATGGCGATCAACGTCGATTGCCGCTTGAACAGGCCAGCAAGGCCGTCGATATTGACAACAACGGCAATGCTACCCTGAAATTCTATGCGAACTATATCGCCTTAGCCGATGGCGTGCAGCCCGGACTTGCTAACGCGGATGCGACCTTCCTGATCAATTACAATTAGTGTCCGTTATTGTGGCTCCCGAACGATAATTCGCCGGGAGTACATTTACAATAATTCGTGTGATTTGGCGTAATCGATAAGCTCAACGATAGAGTGAAGGCCAAGTTTAGAAAATATATTGGCCTTATGCGCGCTGATAGTCTTGTTACTCAATAAAAGTTGCTCGGCAATTTCTTTGTTAGACATTCCATTGGCCAGATAGCGCAGCACGGTAACTTCGCGGTTAGATAGTGGCATATCATGGTGCCCACCTTTGGGGGTACGGGTATTACTGATGAAATTAAGCGTCTCAGATGGGAAAAAAGAATAGCCGGATAAAATCATTTTTACCGCATTATAAATATCATTGAGGTCTTTGCGTTTACTTACAAATCCGTTTGCGCCCGCTCTTATTGCTCTTCCGGCATAAAAAGCCTCTGATTTCGACGATAAAAAAAGTATCCGGGTATGTTCCTGGATAGATTTGATTCGTTTAAGTAAGGTAAAGCCGTCAGTGCCCGGTAATTCAATATCCAGAATGACAAGGTCAACAGGATAAGTGCGCAGATACTCTATCGCTGTTCGGCTATCATCCGTTTTCAGGATAACCTGAATATTGCTATTTTTACCGAGTAAAACTTCGATCGACATTCTTACAATAGGGTGTTCGTCCATAATGATAACAGATGCAGGTTTCATTGTTGTATGCCTCAGACTGTTATGCGTCCTTCGTTTTAGAATAAGCGTCAGACACCTTAAAGATTGTGAAATAGCCAGGTCTACGCACCACACAGTGGAGCAATAATAAAGAATGAGACCTCCCTGTTGACTGGCTATTTTGCGTAAGAGTAATAAATATGTGGAATATCCATTTTGCACCAACAAAAAAGAAATTTCTGATTAAGTAAAAACAATATGGATTATACCTGGTCTGATTTCTCGGAAAAGTCTTGCGAAATGCGAATTATGGATAGCGGGTAGGATGTTCTGTGGCGTTATAGAAAATTTGTCCGTGGTGGAGCTATTTTCTTTAGAGTTGACATTGAGTAGTTTAAACTGTTGTTTTTAAGTATAAAAATAATATGAAAGACTAATTGTTTAGTATTTGTTATGTAATAACAGAAAGATGTTGACGCTGGAGACCTCAAAAAACGAGGAGGGACAGGGGGCGATGTAAGAAAAAAATTTTTATCGCTTACCAGGACGAGTTGTAAATATTAATTTTATGTGAAATATTTACATTTAATGGAAGTGAAAATAAGTAATTTCTTAAAAAATCTTATTCACCAAAACGTTACTCCGTTAAAAAATATCGTGGAAAGTAACGTTTAGCTGCTGGAGCAGCCGAAGAAAGCTTTGCCTGTGGGGAAGGTTAAGGAGGGTGATAAGTTGTTTAAGCCGGTAAACTACACGATGATAAGGTACGCTTTGCTGACGTGCTATTTCTTTTAAAGAGGCACCTTGCGCTAAAGTTTCAATCATCAACCAGTCAGTACGGCTAAAGCTTTCCGATAAGCGAGGTTTGGCGGCTGATAACAAGGCTTCGCGTACAGAGGCCAGATTTTGTCGTCGCGACAGGACAAAAAAACGCCCAGCCATACGGATAAACTGAGCTATAGCGGGGGTTTTATCTGATACCAGCAGGTAAAACTGGATATCGCTTTGTTGCCAACTGAGCGCGCGTAGCTGGTTAAGCGCCTCAATACAGGAGACAGGTAGCGTCTCCATATCTACAATCAGTTGTCTGAGCGACCCCTTTTCAATCCACAAAGAAATGTCATCTAATGAGCGGAATGCAGCGGTACGTTTTCCGGAAAATAAGTAGTGACTCAGCGAATAGCCGAGGTAGTTGTCAGTTGTAATTATTGCCTGAGAAATGATACCAACCGGCAAGGCATAATTGAGCTGTTGGTTCAGTAACTCAAGGCGATCAAATATCTGCGGCGTTGGAGAGTGATAACGGCAGGCGCAGTCTTTAGCATTTCTTAAACGGCGGTGTTTTTCCCTGCGTGGTACGCTGCGCATCCTGCTTTTTCCATTGTTCTAATATATATCTGGTAATATGGCTGGCCATAAATAACCTTGTTCCATCGTTGCACCAGCGTAAAAAGCAATGCTTCGTTGCTCTGATGTTTCAATGCCTTCCATCAGCATTAACTGCTGAAAAAAAAACTTCGCTATCATGTTCTGACGGAAGTTGCGTCAGGACCTCATAGCCGATTAATTGCGCAGTTGAGAGATTAACGATTGGCTCAGATTTTAACAATTCGCTGTTGAGATATGAATGACGTGTGGGCGAAGACGCCAGGTGTGGGGGATTTATCCTTTCCTTTAATAAAGTACCCTGTGCCACCAAACACTCCTCCAGGCATTTATGATGCAGCCATATATTTTCGACCCCTGAATCTATCAGGATATTATGGGCATCATTGTGGCAGCGTTAAAAAAATGCCTGTAGGTATCGTTACTTAATTATTGGTGAGATATTTCGTAAGCCTTGTAAAAAGTTAAGTGAGTTTACTTACTGAGTAAGAAATGAAGGTTAACTCTAATATATTTTAAAAACTGCTGCTCCGTTTTAATATGTAATTTTCGCATAATGCTCCGGCGGAGTGACTTTGTCTGCTCTTCAGAAAGTGAAAGTAAAGCGGCCGTTTCGCTTAAATGATAACCGCTGGCGATCAGTTTTAACAGGTGACGTTCTGTTACTGAAAAATGACGAGTCGTGCAGTAGTGGCAAATGCTAGAAGGGACGCTATGTCGAAGCGCTCGTTTATGTAAGATCAATATCATTTTCCGGGTAATTTCTTCAACATCATCTTCCCGATAAATATGCGGCAGCATATACAGACATGGTCTGAACATGAGCTTTTCTTTATCGCATTTATTACAAATAATCACCCGTAGCTGATGTTGGGTATGCATAGGTATCTGGTAATAGCCTGCGCTGAACCAATCATCATCCAGGGCTAGGAAAGCGATATCGGCATTATCTATCTCTTCTGGCGGCAGAAAGTCAATTTTCTGCTGCCATTGATTCGCCAGACGCGTCATGATGATTTTCAAACCATGCTCAAAGTGACTGTTTTGTTCCTTAATAGCGATACTCAGCATAAAAAATATCCTACACGGCAGGTGAATCATGGTGAAATATTAAAGAAACTTATTGATTTTCTAAATACCGGCGGCCTTAATTCCCACTTTATGTGTGCTGAGATGTGTCCAGGCGATTTCCTGGAACCTGGCATTGCGCCAGAAAAGACGATATTCGTACACTTAGTCAGCAACCAGAACAAAAGCCATTGACTCAGGAGTGCCTGACCGTATAATTCTCGCGTTTCGTCTACACGAAGTCTTCACTTCACAAGGCGCCCTTAGCTCAGTTGGATAGAGCAACGGCCTTCTAAGCCGTGGGTCGCAGGTTCGAATCCTGCAGGGCGCGCCATTATATATCAACTGGTTATGCCTCTTTAATTCCCTCCTTATTTTCCATATGGGACATATTTGGGACATCATCACTGAAAATCGAGTCAATTTGCTTCGCGTGTTCCGTTAAATGGTTCGGCGCAAGGTGAGCATATCTGTGAACCATTTCAATAGATTTCCATCCCCCATTTCCTAAAGCACTGACAGTGGAACTCCTGATTGAATTAACCAGCTTGCCCATGTGTGCCTAAGGCCGTGAAAGCGAAAGTCTTCTATTTTTATTTTCGCCCAGTCACATACCCGGCTGCGCTTTCTGGCCTTCGGTGTTGATACCCAGCGCGAGGAAGACGGCTTTGTTTATGATGCTGTGACTTTGGATATCAATGTGAGCGACACATCGGCGTCGTACATTTCTTTGAAGGTGGCGGAGATTTCGCGCGTGACCATGCCTTTGACATACAGCGATAAAATCTGGCTGTCCATCTGTGTGGGCCGCGTCTGGTTCTTCTTAATCAACTGAGGTTTGAAGGTGTTTTCACGGTCACGCGGCGTGTTCAGTTCAATCTCGCCATCACCGCAATTTACCTGTCCTCGTTATCGGAATGAATATATCAAAAACAGGCAGATACACAATTTAAATTACAGTCTCTCAACAAAACGTAGATGCACCTTGTTTTATTTTTCTTTCTCTTCTACAGGGCCAATGAAACGCGTCTCCAATCGACAGACATTATTGGAAACCCCGTCAAAGTTGCCCCCTTGAGTTCCTGTTGCCAGCGGCATGAAGAAAATCCCGTTATATCCACCAAACGTGCGCACATTATCAGCATTGCAATTCTGTGTGGAACTGGAGTAAATGGCTGTAGTTTCGGTTAACTGGTAGATATCTAGGTTCTCGATAACCCCGCCGATGATTCTCACATCCGGCCACGTGATAGTCTCAATAGACAAAAATGATCAGGCAGTGATATCCGTGCCTGTCTGTCGTAATATCGCATGACCGCCAATTTCGGAGATGCAACGGTGCACTAGAGAGATTTTTGATGAATAAGATTCCGCTACTGGCAAAATACATTTTTTTACGCTTTCTGTAGCCTCAATATACTGCTTATTATCAAATGTACTCCCGGCATTCGGCATGGCGCCAAATTTAGTCGCATCTCATGGGCCGATGATACATTTCTACGCATAGGTAGAGTCTACTACAATAGTGTCTCTCTCATCTGTTAATTCGGTTTTATCTACACCCTGAAAAACGCCAGCGACATTCCTCTGATGATCTGCATGCCAGCAGCGCATAATCCCCAGTAGAGAGTGGGATAAAAAAGAAACCAAAACAAGTATAACCAATTGATTTTAAAGTTATTAATATGCTGGATTAGAGCCTGAGTCCACGGCTTAGAAGTTTCTGTAACCGCCGTTTAAGCCAACAAGTTATCCTGTCATCAATGCGAACACACGACCTACCTTCGAGAAACATGCAAAGCTTTGTATGTCCCAAATCACCAGGTAATCATCAAACTCACTGTAATTCAAAGTATTTTCCAATATCAATCTATCTATTTTAACAATCAATTTAAGTAATTACTATATGTAAAAACTATTAAACAAATGATTATTGATCGTCTTTATCGATCAAAGCAATTTGTAGTGCTACACTCCAGACCTTTCCGAATCCGCTGATTTTCATAATGTTGAAGTTATTC